>JBBQHO010000013.1:0-40767 GCA_038324055.1 Polyangiales bacterium
GCCCGAAGGCCGAAAGTGCCGCCGCCTCCACTTCGTCGGAGCCCACCGCGGCTGGCGACGCGGACGGCGCCAGATTTCGTTGGGGTATTGCTGGCGGCGGCGGTCTGGTCTCGGTCAGCAACGTCACGCTGGGCTATGGCGGAATGGACCTGCGCTTCGGCGCGCAAATCAACGATATGATCGGCGTTTACGCTCAGCCGCAGCTCGGCGTCTATGCCGGCAACTTCGCTGGCGTGACGGGCGTAGGCGGTCTTGTTGGCGTGTCGGCGCTGGTCGACTTTACGTTCGCCGACCAGTTCTTCGTTGCTGGCGGTCTTGGCTACGGCGTCTTGAACAATCCCTCGGGCCTCGAGCTGCACTTTCGTGGCGGCCTCTACCCGATTGTTGGTGGTGGCCAGGAAGAGGCGCGCCGCAAGGCACTGATGCTGGGCGTCGATTTCCGCGTCTTCCTCTTGGATGGCGCCACGGCCATCTCTCCGACGATCAGCATCGGCTACGAATCGTTCTAAGCCGCAGGCGCAGAGGCTCCGCCAGTTGAGTCTGGCGGATTTCTGGCGCTTGGTGCGGATCTTTTCGCGAGGCGCGCATTCTGTTAGACGGCTAGGATGCGCGCTGTCACCATCTGCTCACTTTCGTCGCTGTGTACCGTCGCCGTGCTGCTCGGTTGTGCGGGCCAGCCAGCTCCGTGAAGAAAGCCTGGCGAGACGGCACCCACGCCGTCGGACTTCAGCCCCTCGACCTCAGCGCGCGCCCCTGTGCCATGATTCCTCCGCCGCGGTTCAATATGATTCGCTTTCACGGGGTGTTTGCGCCAAACGCAAAGCCGCGATCATCGACTGACTTGGCCATTCGCGGGCCCTTACTCCCAGTCGAGTGCCCGGCAGACCTTCATCCACGGCGGTAAGTTGCTCGGCCCTTCTGGGGTTGGCGCGACGCAGCGGACGGCGCGGCGGCAGCGGGCGTTGTCGCCGCACCACTGCGCTGCCCGCTCGCGGCAGTCGGAGTCGCGCGTGCACAGAAGCATGCCGTTGAGGCCGTCGCACCGGTGGAAGCAGTTGGTGAGCTTTTCGGCGTAGCTCATGCTGGTGCAGCACTGGTGCCCACCGCAGTCGCTGGGTTTGGTACACGCGTAAACGCCTGAAACTTGCGCACCGTCGTCGTAAAGCGTGTTGGCTGCTGCCTCGGCGGCGTCGACGTTGATGCAGGCTGGCGCGCTGCTCCAGGCGCAGTAGGGCGCTTCCTTCGGGCACTGCTTGCCGCCGCTGCACGTCGCGCGATGGTCCGTCGTGCAGTAGCCGTCGCTGCAGTGCTGGCCTCGCGGGCACTTCGTCCCATCGGGCTCGGTGCAGGGCAGCGCCGCGCAATCCTCATTGGGCTTGGCGCAGGAGAAAATTTCGTCGGCGGAAGCGAAGCTGCGACAACACGCGAGCGGCGCGGCGCAGTCGCTCGCGTCGTCGCAACCGTAGAACGAGCTATCGTTGGTCGTTGGGGGCCGGCAGACCCACTCGTAAGGCTCGCTCTTGAGGGTGCAGACCTCGCTTCCGGCACGGCAGCGCTTCTTGCCGCAAGCAATGGTTTTGATGGTCGAGCCTGCCAAACCTGGCTGTACGCGGTCCTCGAACACCGCTGCTTCGCTTGCCGGAGGTGGCGCTGACGCGACGCTCGCCGCGGGCGCGTCACTGCTCGCGGGCGCAGCCGACAACACGGAGGGCACGGCGCTCGGCGAGGGCGACGGCGTGGGCAGCGGAACCAGCGTGCTCGTCGAGCCAGCGCAGCCGCCCGCCAGCATCACGGCGACCAAGCTCGCCTGCACCCAATGCTTGCCCATGTGCGGAGCGTAGCTTGCCGCGCTACGACCCAGCAAGCGCAGAAAACGGCCGCAAGACCGCAACCCCGTTGGGATAGGGTTACGAAGCATGAGGTCAAAGTCGGCGGAGCCTTCGGCAGTGGTCGCGGTGGAGGCAGCGCACGTTGCGTTGGCGAAGAAGGCTCGGTTTTTGGGGCACGGTTACGGGGGGCCGGTCGTCATTCTGCCCGTGGCCGCGCTGCCGCAATACTTTGGCGGCTACTCCGAGGCAGGCGAGCCGAGCAATGGTCATACCGCCGGATCTCTGGCGCTTGGTGCGGATCTTTTCGCGAGGCGCGCGTTCTGTTAGACGGCTAGGATGCGCGCTGTCACCATCTGCTCACTTTGGTCGATGTGTATCGTCGCCCTGCTGGTCGGTTGTGCGGGCCAGCCAGCTCGCGTACCGGACGAGCCCATAGCGAGCCCCGGCCCGGTCAGCCCTATTGCCCCCACCCAGCCTGAAACCGCCGCGCCGCCCGCTACCGGCGAACCGCCGGAACCGTTCGATCCGGAGCTTCGCTCCGAGCTGATCCTGGCCGCGCAGCTCGGCACGCTCACCCTTCCTGCGGGTCAGGGAAAGATCCTGGTCGGCACCAGCGCCTGCGCGGCCGAGAAAAGTCACGTGCTCTTGCGCGTCGAGCGCAGCGGAGTGGACGCGCGTCAGGCGGACCTGGGGGAGGTCTCCTGCAACGCCAAAAAGACGACGCGGGGCGGGGTCGAGGTCACGGTCGACGGTCCCGATGGGGCGCTGCGCTACAGCGTCCGCACCCTCGCGCTCGACGCGACCACGGCGGGCATCGTGGTCGACATCCAGCTGACCGGCGAGAGTGCCTACCATTGGTCGAGCGTGCTCGTCAGCCGGCCCAGTTCGCTTGTCTCCGGCTGGGGTAGCTTAACGGGCCGCACGTCTCGCGTAGGTGGCGTCGAAGCGTTGGTCATCCGACCGAACGGCGAACTCTGGCACACCTACTCCAACCCGGCTGGCCCGGCTGCCTCGTACACGTTCGAGCTGCTCGCGCTGGACACCGAAGGCAACGTCAGTGGCACGCCGCGCCCGGCCAGTTTGGCTCGCGTCGGCGTGTTCCCCAAGAAGGGCCGAACCGCGGAGACGGCCACCGAGCCTCTGACCCGCAAGTGTCCCGCTCTCGTTGATCGTCTCGGTCGCTACGAGGTGTCCAATGCGGGCAAAGGCGTCGACATCTGGCTCGGCATCGCGGCTTCGACCGACGAAGACGCGCGCGCGGCGCTGCGTGACTTGGCCAAGTGCGGCGCAAAGGACGCCACGCTCGAAAAGCTCCCGGCTGATTCCTGAGCGCGGGTTCCGCCAGCGAGGAAAGATTCCTGACCCGCCGCGGGAACCGACGCTCATTTCGGTCGACGGCGATCGAATGCAGCGGCCCGGCGCATGGCAATAGATGCGTTCCCTTTCGTCGCCCGCGCTGCTTGGTTTCCTCGCTTGCGCCTTCGCTTGCTCGTGCGACGCGACTCCAGGTGACGGAGGCGGCGATCGGGGCGCCACGAGTGGAGGCGCGGGCTCTGTCGGACCCGACGCGGACGATGGACCGGGGTCGTCGAATGGAGGAAGTGGAGAGCTGTTCGTCGGGCTCACCCTCGAAGAGGATTCACCTTCGCTCTGTGGCTTTCTCGGCACTGTCGAAGCGGGTGCCTCGGGCTACACGGGATTGGGCTACCTCAGCCTGGAAGCCCGTCGGGGCGCAGGGGTCTCCTGGGTCGTGCGCGTCGAAACCGAGGGCGACTACGAGTTGATCGTTCGCTACGCGAGCGACGCCGACAAAGCCGGCAGCTGGCGCGTAGCGCACCAAGCCGCATCGCAGGTGTCCTTTCCGTCGACCCAGGGCGCGGCGAACTGGCAAGAGCAGACCACGACGGTCCACTTGAAAGCAGGAGCGCAGCACTTGAGCCTGGTCTCGGCCGGCGCAACTGGCCTACCGGCGATCGATTCGCTCGCGCTCGGCGGCAATGGGCTGAGCGAATCGGCCTGCGAAGACTATTCACCGGGTAGCAATCTCGCATTCACGGCGCCGACCTTTCAGAATGTGTCGGTCCACGATCCGTCGGTCGTGTTTGCCGACGGACAATCCTATGTCTTTGGCTCGCACCTGGCGGCCGCCAAGACCAGCGATCTGATGCACTGGAGTCTGGTGGCTGGCGACGGCGTCAACGCCAACAACCCGCTGTTCGACAACGTCGTCACCGAACTCGCGCAGGCCTTCACTTGGTCCGAGGTCGTAGGGCTCTGGGCGGCAGACGTGCTCCAACTCGAATCGAGTGGGCGCTACCTCATGTACTACAACAGCTGCAAAGGCAGCGAACCGCGCTCGGCCCTGGGTATCGCTTCATCGACCGACGTCGAAGGACCGTACGAAGACGAGGGCATCTTTCTCTATTCGGGCATGTGGGGCGAAGAGAGCCCCGACGGCGCGATCTACAATCCGCAGGTGCACCCCAACGCCATCGATCCCGATGCCTTTTACGACCGTTCGGGCTCGCCATGGATGGTCTACGGTTCCTATTCGGGCGGCATTTTCATAGTCGAACTCGATCCGCTGACAGGCCGCCCGAAGCCCGGTCAGGGCTACGGCAAGCACCTGTTGGGTGGCAACCACGCGCCCATCGAAGGACCGTACATCCAGTACGTGCCCGAGTCGGGCTACTACTATTTGTTTACTTCCTACGGCGGCCTCGATGCGAACGGCGGCTACAACCTGCGCGTCGCGCGCGCGACCGCGCCCGACGGTCCCTACTTGGACGCGAACGGCATCGACCAAGCCACTGTCAAAGCCGATCCCACGGTGCCGCTGTTCGACACCGTGACGATTGCGCCAAGCGGGGTGAAGCTGTTTGGCAATCATGTTTGGGCCGAGACTGGCGGCGCGCGGGGCTACGTGTCGGCCGGACACAATTCGGCCTTCCACGACGCGGCTACGGGCAAGACGTACCTGATCTTCCACAGCCGTTTTCCAGGCCAGGGCGAGGCCCACCAGGTGCGCGTGCACGAGCTGTTCGTCAACGTCGACGGCTGGCTCGTCGCAGCGCCCTTGCGCTACGCGCCGCGACTGTTCGCAGCCAGCGCAACCCAGGCCGAGGCCGAGTACGTCGGCCGCAGCGAAGTCGCGGGCAGCTACCAAGTCGTGAACCACGCCAAAGACATCTCGAGCGCTATCAAGACATCTGAGCCGATTGCCGTGTCACCAGATGGCAGCATTTCGGGATCCGTCTCGGGCAACTGGACGTTCGGCGGCGACAACGTCGCGGTGTTCACCCTCGAAGGCGTAGCTTTTCGCGGCGTGCTTTCGCGCCAATGGAGCGAACACGCCGAAGCCTTTCAAGTCACCTTCAGCGGCATGAACGACGACGGCGTGGCGCTCTGGGCGATTCGAACTGGTGATTGACCCACGACCCCGACGCCGTGTTCGCCAGTCAGGTTCTGACAAACACCAACAAGCTGTTGTTCGCGGGTAGTGCTACTTTCTCGCAGAGTGCGAGACCTGCCGCGCGGGCGAACTCTTCCAATTCGGAGACGTCGCGCACGCCCCAGTGCTCGTTGCGCGCGCGCAGCGACGCGTCGAAGGTCGCGTTGCTTTCGGCTGTGTGCTGACCATCTTCGCAATAGGGGCCATAGGTGACCAAGAGGCCGCCTTCCGCCAAGCAGCGCCCTACACCGGCAAAGAGACCTCGCGCAGCAGTCAAGGGCGCGATGTGGACCATGTTGGCGCAAAACACGTAGTCGGCGCGCTCGATGGGCCACTCGGGCGCGCTGGCGTCGAGTTGGAGCGGCGGGAGGAGCCGGGACGCGTCGCCTCGAGCCTCGGAGAACAGCTCAGCGCGCAGTCGTAGAGTCTGCAGGTGCTCGGGATCGAGATCGGTGGGTTGCACGCGCAAATGCGGGAGCTGCTCCGCGAAATACGCAGCGTGCTGACCCGTACCCGAGGCCACTTCGAGCAGGAGGCCCGGTCGATTGAACAATCGTGACAGCTGGGCCACGATGGGCTGCTTGTTCCGCTCGGGCGCGCCCCATTCCGGCAGTTCGGCTGCAACGATGTGCATGGCCGTGGCGTAGCACGAGTCGAAACATGGGGTTGGACAACAGTGCCGCGCAGCAACCGCCGGTTTCCGGTACCTTTCACCCGTGGCGGCCCAGAAGATACGCACGATCGGCATCCTGCTCTTCGACGACGTCGAGGTGTTGGACTTTGCCGGTCCGTTCGAGGTTTTCTCGACCGCCCGACGAATGGCGGGCCCGACACCGCCGTGGTCGGTTGTCACAGTGGCTGAACACGAACGCGTGGTCGCGCGGGGTGGTCTGGTCGTCCTGAGCCAGCACCTGCTCGGCGCCGAGCCCCCGATCGATGTGCTCCTGGTGCCAGGTGGAGTCGTCGAGCAGGCCCTGCAGAACGAAAAGCTCATCGCTTGGATTCGCAGCACGAGCGAGCGGGCGGAGCTGACGACGTCTATCTGCACCGGGGCCTTTCTGCTGGCGCAGGCAGGCTTGCTCGATGGTCCGCGCGCCACGACGCATTGGGAAGACGCAGCTGATCTAGCGCGAACCTTTCCTGCGGTAGCCGTGGAACGCGACGTGCGTTTCGTCGACGCGGGCAACGTAGTCACGAGTGGCGGCATCGCGGCCGGCATCGACATGTCGCTCTATTTGGTGTCGCGCTTGGCCGACGAACCCCTTGCGATGAAAACGGCGCGCCAGATGGAAGTGCCGTGGTCACCACCGACACTTGCCTAGGGCAGCTCACGTCGCGACCCGCGCTCGTTCGAGCAAAACCTCGCGGTCCCGGCTGTTTTTGGTCGGACCTTTCGGCAAGTTTCCCGCTCAGTACTTGATGCCCTGCACGTTGGCGCCGCCAAAGCCCGTTCCGGAAGTGATCGCTCCGGCAAAGTGTGCTCCTCGGAGATCGGCCTTCTCGAAGCTGACGTCCGTGAGATCGGCTCGACGAAAGTCGGCCCCGCCGAGGTCGGCTCCGCCGAAATCCGCGCCCCGCAAATGAGCCCCAGAAAAGTTCGCGCCCGGCAGATGCGCGAACGACAGCACGGTCCCGACCAGCTCGCTGTGCGCAAAGCTCGTGCGCTCGGCGCGTACACCGCAAAAGTTCGCGAACGAAAAACGCTGGTGGGCACATTTGAGACCCGTCAGATTCTCGAACGGCAAGGAGGCTTGACCTGCGGGCGTCGTGACCTTGCGGTATGCAGCGCGCGGCAAGCCGCCTTCGATTGTGATCTCGAACCTTCCACCGCCGCCGTCGGAGTCGAGGAAAGCCCCATGCTCAGTGCACACGCGATTCCACTGAACTTTGTCGAGCGCGGGCGCCTGATTCAGCTTTGCCACGAAACCAGGCGCGGGCAGCGGTGAGTTTGGATCGGCGACCTGGCTCGCAGCTTGAATCAGCTCGGCTCTGCGTCTTCCTTCGGGTGTAGCAGTAGCCTCGAACCAAGCGCGCGCGTCCTCGCCCAGCAGAGCGAGCAGCGCCTTGGCCTGGCGCAGATTGAGACCTCGTGCTTCCAAACAGGCGAGCAAGTCCGCATTCGAAGTGAAGCGCGGAACAGCAGTGGCGAGCAAGCGGCCCCTCACCACATCACGACGCTCGACTTCGGCGAACGAGCGCCGCGCTCGATCTCGCCAGTCGAGCGCGCTTGGAGAAAGCGCGTCGGCGACGATGAGACTTCCGCCGAAAGCTCCGCCCTCGACGTTCCAAGAGAACTCGATGGGACCCAGCTCGCGAAGGAGAACCAGCGCCTCCAGGGGCGCGTGTTGGGCTACTGCTTGCAGCTCGGCCGCAGTCAGTGGCGGACCTTGCTTGCGCTCGACATGCACTCCAGCGCGGCCCGCAAGCACAGTGAGTGCCGCGTCCAGGAGTTCCCCGTCGGTCACGCCTTGCCGCTTGGTCGCTGCCTTGTCGAGTTCGTCCAGCGCTTGGGCGATGCCGCGCGCACGCTGCTTTTGCTCGAGTTTCGCCTCGGCTAGTGCGGTCTTGGCCGCTAGCTTACGCGCCAGCTCATCGGCCTTGTACGCTGCGTGGCGCTTTTTCTTCTCGGCCAGAGCATCCGCGGCGGCGATCTTGTCCGCTTCGCGTTCGGCCTTCTTGATGGCCATGGCCACCAACGCGAGTTGCTTGGTCTTCTCCGCTGCGGCGGCGGCCGCTGCACGCCCCTGCTCCCTCGCGTGATCAGCACGGCGTCGCTCGGCCTCACGGTTCTCGGCCTTCTCGAGCGCAGCCAGCGTACGCTGTCGGGCGCGCTCCTCGGCCTGCGCTATCTTGGCAGCCGCTTCGCGCTCGGCCGCTGCGCGGCGCGCTTCCGCCTTGTCGGCGGCAAGCTTTTCTTTCTCGAGCTTGGCCATGCGCGCGAGGTTGGCTTGGACCGTCGCCTGCTCGTGCTTGAGGCGCAGCTTCTCTAGGCGTTCACGTTGGCGCCCTGCGGCTTTTTCGACGGCTTCCGCATGACGCTGCGCCTTGGTTTTTGGTTTGGGGGGCTCGGGAAGTGTCTTCTTGACGCGGCGACCGATGCCAGGAGCGAGCTGGACAGGCCGACGCACAACCTTGATCGGTTTTGCGACCGCTACCGCCTTGGTACTCGAGGCTGGCTTCGGCTTCGCTACGACCTTCGACTTTGGCTTCGCTACGACCTTCGCCCTCGGCTTCGCCGACTTCGGCTTCGCCGCCTTCGGCTTCGGCTTCGCCGACTTCGGCTTCGCTACGACCTTCGACTTTGGCTTCGCCGCCTTCGGCTTCGCCGCCTTCGCCTTCACCGCCTTCGGCTTCACCGCCTTCGGCTTCGCTACGACCTTCGCCCTCGGCTTCGCCGCCTTCGGCTTCACCGCCTTCGGCTTCGCCGCCTTCGGCTTCGCCGCGACCTGGCGCTTGGATTTGGCCGCGCTCTGGGTTCGCTGGCTCTTCGTCACCACCACCTTCGACGAAGCAGGCTTGGCTCTCTTCGCGGCATGTTTCTTCTTCGTCGCCATCGTCGCGGAGCGCAGGTTAGCCCCTGGTCCCCGAGCTTCGCAGCTGGCGCGCGCCCAAGCGTCGAGGCAGCCGCTTCAGGCGCTCGGCGCGCCTGGCTCATCGGTTGGACGTCGAAGTTGTGGGCCGCCATTCAGCTGCTAGATCCGGATTGGGGTGACTCTGTGAACCCGCTGGATCGTTCATCGCTGGTGGCCGCGCTAGGTCCGACCAACACCGGCAAGACGCACCGGGCGCTGCTCCGTATGCGCGAGCATCAGACCGGCATGATTGGCGTGCCGCTGCGCCTGTTGGCGCGTGAGTTGTACGACCGGTTGAGCAGCGAAATCGGCGAGAGCCGCGTCGCGCTCATTACGGGCGAAGAAAAGCGTGTGCCTGCGGACCCGCAGTATTGGATCTGCACCGTCGAAGCCATGCCTCTGGACTTGAAGGTCGACTTCTTGGCCATCGACGAGATCCAGTTGTGCACCCACCGCGAACGCGGGCACGTGTTCACCGAGCGCTTGCTGCACGCTCGCGGCCGCCTGGAGACGTGGTTTCTGGGTTCGGCGACAATGACGGGCTTGATCCGGAAATTGGTCCCGCGCGCCCAAGTTCAGAGTTTTCCGCGACTCTCCGAGCTGCGCTCCGCGGGGAGCTACACGCTGGGCTCGCTGGGACGGCGCTCGGCCATCGTCTGCTTCTCGGCCGCGCGCGTCTACGAAATGGCCGAACGATTGCGCGCTCGACGCGGTGGCGCGGCCATCGTCTTGGGAGCTCTCTCGCCGCGGGCCCGCAACGCACAGGTCGCGCTCTACGAGTCGGGCGAAGTCGACTACCTCGTCGCCACCGACGCCATCGGCATGGGGCTCAACCTCGATCTGGAGCGAGTCGCTTTCGCTGACACTCACAAATTCGACGGCCAAGAGCGGCGCTCGCTCGATGTCAGCGAGCTTTCGCAGATTGCAGGACGCGCCGGGCGCTATCAGAAGAACGGCGAATTCGGCGTACTGGCCCCCGAGCCGCAATTGCCGCTAGCGGTCGAACGCGCGATCGAGAATCACCAGCTACACGGCGAGCGAGGTCTGATCTGGCGCAACCACGTGCTCGACTTCTCGTCGACCGAGACGTTGCTCGCCTCGCTCGAGGTCAAGCCACCTCGGCCCGAACTTGCGCTGGTGCGTGCAGCCGACGACTCGGCGACCTTGCGTCACCTCTTGCGGCGCCCCGAAGTGGGCGCGCGTGTCAGCTCCGCAGAACAGGTCGAGCTTCTTTGGGAGACCTGCCGTATCCCCGACTACCGCAAGCTCCTGCTCGAAGGGCACGCAAACCTGGTCGGCGAGATCTTCGTCCAGCTCAGCGATCATGGCGTGCTCCCAGCCGAGTTCCTGGAGCCGCGCGTTCGCCGACTCGAACGCGGCGACGGAGACATCGAGACCTTGATGAGCCGCATCGCTTTCACTCGAACCTGGACCTACGTAACTTTGCGCGACGGTTGGGTGGTCGGGCCAGAACTGTGGCGCGAGCGCACTCGTGCGTTGGAGGATCAGCTGAGCGATGCGCTCCACCAAGCGCTCATGGCGCGCTTCGTCGACAAGCGAAAAAGAGCTCGGGATCGGCCTGTGCCGCAGGAAACGGCGAAGCGCGCCGATCCCTTTGCGACACTCGCAGACCTGAAGCGCCGACTCGAAGGTGCGCCTGCGGAACCGCGCTTGTCGGCGCGCGAGCGCGCGAGCGAAGCACTCCACGAGGAGCTGACGCTGGGCGAAGACCTCAAGATCCGCTTCGATGGCGAAGAGCTTGCGCGCCTCGTGCCCGGCAAACGACTCAGCGAACCGGAGCTGCGGCTCTTGGCAAGCGAAGAAGGCGCTGGCCTGGAGCGGCGTCTGGAGCGGCGCCTCCGGGCGTTCGTGCGCGATTTCGTGAGTGAAACTTGGGGCGCGGCGTCGCCGAACGCGCGCTCGACGGGCGAAGCTTCGTCGGCCTTACGTGGCCTGTTCTACCAGCTCGAAGAAGGACTCGGCACCGTCTTGGCCGGAGCTACGGCACCGTTGGTGGAGACACTCGGCGAAGGCGAGCGTCGGGCGCTCGAAGGGCTCGGCCTGGTCTTTGGCCGGCACGCTTCCTATGTGCGGGCGCTCCTCAAGCCCAAGGCACTCGAGCGACGCTTGCTGTTGTGGCGCGCGCACACGGGAGAGCGCGCACTCGGCGCCTGGAAGAGCCCTACGCATCCTTCGTTCGCTATCGCGGAGCGTTCACCGCCGCCGGAGTTGTTGGCACTCGGATTCGTCGCGCTGGGGCCGCGTGCCGTGCGCGTGGACGTAGTAGAAAAGATGTTGGCGGTGCCGCGCGACTCGCCGACCCTCGACACCGACGCCCAGGGGAGATGGATCCAGCGGATTGGAGCGCTGTCAGGCGCGACTCAACGAGACGCCGTCCGCATCGGACGCGCCCTCGGGCGCCTCGAAGCGGCACTTTGATCACTCGCGCACGAGCGCTTGCTCAAGGAAGCGGGACGACCTGGTAGGCCAAGTTGGTTGGCACGTACTCGTGCAAGAGCACGCCCTGCTCGCGCAGACGCCACGGATGGTCGCTGTACGTGGCCTGCTGGTAGCTCGTCCCAGCGCCGATGCTCGCGTAGAGGATCTCGTTGCAGCTCGTGTCGACCCAATAGAGGTCCAGATTCCGCGCCGGGTAGTCGTTCTGGAAGACCACTTGCACTGCCGTCGCCGACGTCCCCGAACAACTGAGGCCGGGCTCAATGGCAAAGCCGATCGGGTTCGAGCCACGCGCGACGCCGGACGGCGTGCCCTCGCTGCCTCCGCTGCCCCAGGAACCGCCGCTTGCCGCCGCCGTGCCTCCCGTGTCATAGGCTGCGCCTCCGGTGCCATCAGGATTGGGGTCGCCGACCAGGCAGCCACTGAGCAGGGCGGGAACTGCGGAAACCAGCCAAGTTCGGTTCATAGCGAAGCTCCGATGCCGACGATCCAGGTCGTGCTCACTTGACGGCCGACCTGCACGCGATCTTCTGCGTCGACTCCACCCACGGCCGTCGACAGCTTGTTCTGTTCGAGACCAAAGCGAACGAACGCAGACTCTTCGAAGGTGAGGTCGATGTGGCCACCGAAGGTTTCTTGGTCGGTGATCAAAGCGCCGTACCAGCCGCTCAACGCGAACAAGAAGTCGTCGCCTCGTAGCTCGAGGACACCATAGGCCGGCAGCACGAAGCCGCTATGCGTCACGTCGCCGAGAGAGAGTCCGCGGTAGGCGGGTCGGAGACCCCCGAGCAAGCCCCAATGATGCCCGCGATAGCCGACGGCTGCTTCGTAGGCAGCCAGGTAGCCAGCTCCGAACATGTTCTCTTCGCTGAAGTCGGCGTAGCTGTGGGCCGTGCTGGTCAAGAGACCAACCTGGGCTTCGAGCACGAGCGCATCGTGGTAGGCCAGGCCCGTCTTGTAGCCCTGGCGATCGCCACTGAAGAGGGCGAGTTCGGCAGTGAAACCGAGCATCGGGGCTTCGCGATTGGGCTGGTTGAGCAAGTTGCCGATACTGGCAAAGCCGCCGAACAAAAACACCCGATAGCCGTCGGCCGTCAGGATTTCCGGATCGTCGTCGTCGTCGTCGTCCTCGCTGCCGGTCGCGCCCGTGCTCGGTTCGCCGACACCGGGCCGCACGTCGAAATTCATCGGGCCATAGTTGCCAGACGGAATGAAGGCGGCCCAGAAGTAGGGGTGCGCGTATTTGGGGTTCGAGAGCAGCGCCAGCTGCGCGTCGCGCACAGCATGGCCGCGGCCCTTACCGCTCTGCAGTGCTTCATAGACCTGAATCATCAGGTCACGCGTCGCCAAGTCGTCCACCTTCCACAAGCTCATGAGCTGGCTTTCCGCGCCGGCCACGACGAACGCGCGCCTCAAGCCATAGACCCCTTCACCTAGATCCGTCTGGCCGACAGCAGTTTCGCAGGCCGAGAGCACGACCAGCCGGGTACCGTCCAGACGCAGCGTAGCCGCTTCGAGCGCCGCCAAGATGCCCGCTGCGTTGCCCGGTGCATTGGCGCCGGCAAGGGCCAAACCCGAGCGGATCAGCGGATTTTCCGTGCGCGCGCCAGGCGGTGGTGGCGGTGCGTCCGGCGTGATGTCGAAGCCGCGGGTGCCGGCAACGCTTGACTTGTCGATGCTGAGGAAGAAGCCGTGCGTAGCGACGTGGAGCACGCTCGGGGCGTCGCTGCTCTCGAGCGCCTGCTTGGTGGCTTGGTCACCGGTAAGCAGGCGCGCACCTTCAAGTGTTGCCGCGACTTTCTCGACCTCGGTCTGTGTACCGGGGAGCGGCGGAAAGCGAACCTGACCCAGATCACCGGAGCGTCTGGCCGAAGCGTCTTGTCCCGCAATGGCGGCATCGAAGTTGGGCGCGCCCATGACCAGTGGTCCACTCTGCGCGGGACGCGTGGCTTCGAGCCGCAGTAAGTCGCGACCGCTCGACACGTAGTCGACCTCGAAGTCCTGCACCAAGTACTTGCCCTTTTCGTCCATCAAGGCCGCGAACGGCACCAGGTTGAGGACGTCATCGGGCGCAAGCACGAGTCGTCGAACCGAACTCGGCAGCTTCTTCCGCACGTCGCGGAGGAGGATGGAATGCAGCGACTTGGCGTCCTTTTCCAGCGGCTGCCGCTTGACGATCTTCTCGCGCAAGGCGTCGACCCCATTCAAGATTGGTACCGCATCGCCCAAATCGATGGCCTCGACCTCCCCCGACGACGTCAACAAGAAGGCAACATACTTCATGGCCACCGGGTGCCCCGTGCGCGGATCGCGCGGCAGGTACGCGCCAAACTCGACCAAGGCCGTGTCGGCGGGCAGCTTGGCCTGAACGGCCTGAACGGTGACGGGCTCGGCCGTGCGGCGGTAGGCGGTGCTTTTTTCCGAAAGACGCCGCGTGATCCCGTCGTTCTCCTCTTCGAGCTTCTTGACCGACGCGTCGAACTCGACGGCAGCTTCAGGCGCGGATTGGCCTTTGAGGTAGAGACCCGTGAGCAACGAGCGCACCTCACGCTGCCGATTCAGAAGGGTCTGGCCCTCGGAGTCGCCCACGAGGCGACCGGCTTGCATGGCGTCAGCTTCCGCATCGAGAGCGCGCCCCTTGCGACGCAGCAGCGTCTCGAAACCAAGCCGGTTCATCGCCGACTTGCCTGGCGCAGCCCCGCCGATGGACAGCACGTCGTAGAGCGTCGTCTGGTACGCGCCAAAGGTGGTGCGCTTCTGCTCGTCCGAGCCGGTCACCAACTCGCGGCGCATGCGCTCTTCTTCGAACTCGAGGGCCTCGCGCATGAGCGGCAACGCTTCGTCCCATTTGCCGCGCACATGACGAACGAGCGCCAGGTCGTGCACGGCAACTGCCCAGAACTGCGAGCGCCCCTTGCCAAACTTAGCCTCGAGTTCGGCGACACGTCCCGAGAGTAGACGGTCAGCTTCGTCGAAGCGCCCCGACAGTCGCGCTGCCGCAATGCACAACGGCTCCGCCGAACGGCGCGCTTCGTCCGACACAGCGCCCAGTGCGCAGCCCTCTTGCAAAACCGCCAGGCGACGCGGCTCCTGGCCAAGCAGCTCCATGATCGCGCCCAGGCTAGCGAAAATAGCGATTTTTCGGCTCGTGTGTTCCGGCGTGTTCGGCAGCAAGGCCATCGCCTGCGCGTAGCTATCCACGGCCTCGCTCATCGCTTGGCCGTCGCCGAGCTCCGATTGAATGTCACCCAGCAGGCGCAAGGCATCCGACAATTCCACGGTGCCTGGCTTGCTGCGACGCAAGAGCGCGACGTAGCGCTGCGCGTAGGGCAAGGCGCGCGCGAGCTGACCACGGACGAAGAAGTGGTTTGCCATGCGCTCGATCGGTATCTCGAGCAGCGGCGACTCGGTCCCGTCGCTGGATTCAACCGCGCGAATGGTACTGTCGAGCAGCGCCTCCGCCTTGTCGTAGTTCAGCGAGTAGTCATAGATGGCCGCCAAGATCGAGTTGATCTGAACGCGAATGCTGACGCTGCGCTGCATCATCGGTTCGAGGCCGGGCAGAGCTTGTTCGAACAAACGCTGCGCCTCGATGAAGTCTTGCTGCTGAAAGGCCGTCATCGCCTGAACCAGCAGCATTTCAGACTCCGCCTGCTTCGACGCAGGGCCAGAAGGAGCTCCTGACGGCGCTGCTGCTTGATTCTGACGAGCCACGCGCGCTTGGTCCGCGCGCGCGTTGACGCGCTGAACCTCGCCGGTTTTGCCCTGATCTCCGTAGATGTTCGTCAACACACTGCGGTACGCTTGAACCAGCTTGTCGTCAGGCCCGAGCGTGAACTCGAGCGTGTCGAGTGCGTGGTCGACCTTCGCCAGGCCAACGTCGAGCTGGTTTGCCTTCACCAGCGCCAACCCTGCTTTCCCCTCGGCCACCGCGGCTTTGGTGCGCTCCATGTCTTCGGGCGCCACATAGGAGGTCTCGGCCCGTGCAACGTCGGGTACCACGATGAAGGGCAACGCCCCGAGCACGAGGCCCAAGGTCCAGACGCGCAGCCGTGACTTCATGGCACGTGCTTGAACGAAAAGGTCTTGATGACGACGTCGTCACCGGGAGTTGCCTGGGCCCGCGTCGAGCCGGTACCACCGAAGAAGTCATCGGCCTTTTCTGCGGAAGTGGTGAAGCCGCGTGTCAGGTCGCCGCAAGGATCATCGGTCACCTCGAGCCCGCGGTGCTGTCCATTGCACTCGGGCTTGCCTTCCTCGAACAAGCGACCCAGCGCCGAGCCGACACGATCACCGCCCGCTGCTGGCGCGCTCGCGGTTTGATTCAGCGCGCTCTCCAGATCGGCGAGTGGCCGAAGCGAAACAGCGACATAAAGCGTCTCGGTTCCGAGGTCTTGGTTGTTCAGCGTGAACACCTGGCCGCCGGGCGGGACGCGCACCATTGCTCCACTGGCGATGGGATTGCTGAGCGTTTGGATCTTGGCGTTGGGGAAGAGCACGTCGAGAGCCTTGCTCTCGTGCTTCTCGAACACATACGCGTAGGCGGGTTGGCTCACCTCGAGGCCCACGACCAGCTTGGCGCCGGTATGCAAGGTCTCGCCCTCGCTCAGGCTGCGCGGAGCCGAATTCGCTGGGTCTTTCACTTGGACCAGCAGATTGACCGCCAGGGTGCTCTCGGCGCGCTTTTGGGGTGGCACGGTGGCCACAACGACCTCGGACAAGGTCGTTCGGAGAACCTCGGGATTGCCATTGCTGGCTTCGAGTAGGGCGATCTTCTCGCGCAGCCGGCGGAACTGGTCTTGGGTGCGCGCAAGCTCGGCGTTGAACTCCTCACTTTTCATCTGACAGCTGTTGTAGAGCCGACAGGTCTGGGTGAACTGCACCTGCGATTCGGTGGCAGCGTGATCGACATCGCGCAGCACCTTGGGTGCATTGTGAAGTCCGGCCTTGACCCAGTCCTTCACCTCCAGCGAGCTCTCGAATTCGTTGCCCTGGTATTGAACGACGGTGTTGCAGTCCATCGTCAAGATGGTCTTGCCACCATTGACTGTCCCGTCTGGACAGGCCGTCTCTTTGTCAGGCGAAACTGCCTCCTCGGTCTTGGCCCCACCACAACCCAAGAGAACGAGCGCGAGGCCCCCCATCCACCAGTTCTTTGTCCGCATCACGACCGCAGGTTATTTCTGAACTGTTGACTATGCAACGCCGCGCCGAGTCCGCTTCTGGCGGCGCAGATGTGCAAAACGGTCCAGGCCAGACGACCTTAATAGTCAATTGGTGAAACACGGTGAGGGGATGCAGCCCTCGGCGCGCGCGACCGCTACGTTCAGAGCGAACGCGAACGCAGTTCGCTCCAAGTCCGACGCAACATCCAGCCGTCCCAATCGGTGACCAAACTCGCCGCGCCAGCGTTCATGACGCAAGCAGGTGCAGCGACTCCAGGTGCCCTCCACGTACTTAGCTTCGTGCGACGCTGCGGCCTGACGCCCGCACCTGGACTTGGCCGAGCTCGGCCGATATGGCGCGTGAACGCCATGAAATCACGCGCCGCCGTCGCCTTCGCACCGGGCCAACCCCTCCGCATCGTCGAGATCGACGTGGCTCCGCCCCAGAAGGGTGAAGTCCTGATCCGAATCACCCACACCGGCGTGTGTCACACCGACGCATTCACCCTGAGTGGCGAAGACCCCGAGGGCCTTTTCCCGGTTGTGCTCGGGCACGAAGGCAGCGGCATCGTCGAGGCCGTAGGCGAAGGCGTCACCAGCGTGCAAGTCGGCGACCACGTGATCCCGCTTTACACAGCCGAATGTCGCGAGTGCAAATTCTGTAGGTCGGGCAAGACCAACCTCTGCCAAGCCGTGCGCGCCACGCAAGGCAAAGGCCTGATGCCCGACGGCACGAGCCGCTTTTCTTTCGAGGGCGCGCCGCTCCACCACTACATGGGTTGCAGCACCTTCAGCGAATACACGGTCGTCGCAGAGGTTTCGGTAGCGGTCATCGATCGCGCTGCCCCACTCGAAAAGGTGTGCCTACTGGGTTGCGGAGTCACCACGGGCATCGGTGCCGTCCACAAGACCGCAAAGGTCAAAAAAGGCGACAATATCGCTGTTTTCGGCCTCGGAGGCATCGGCTTGGCCGTCATTCAAGGAGCGGTTCAGGCCGGCGCCGGTCGCATCGTCGCCATCGACACCAACCCTGGCAAGTTCGAGCTCGCGCGCCAACTGGGCGCTACAGATTGCCTGAATCCGCGGGACTACCCCGAGCCGATTCAGGAGGTCATCGTCGCGCTCACCGATGGCGGCGTCGAGTTCAGCTTCGAATGTATCGGCAACGTCGACGTGATGCGCGCCGCGCTCGAGTGCTGCCACAAGGGTTGGGGCGAAAGCATCATCATCGGTGTGGCCGGAGCAGGACAGGAAATCCGAACGCGTCCGTTCCAACTCGTGACAGGCCGTGTTTGGCGCGGCTCGGCGTTCGGCGGCGTCAAGGGGCGGAGCGAACTTCCGGGCATGGTCGAGCAGTCGATGCGTGGGGAAATCGATCTTGACCCCTTCATCACGCACTCGTTGCCTCTAGACGAGATCAACGAAGCCTTCGAGTTGATGCACGCCGGAAAATCCATCCGCACCGTCATCCATTTCTGACCGAGTGCTGTCCGGAAACATCGACATGGAACGCATCGAACATCGCGCCTGTTTTGGCGGCTTTCAGGACGTCTACCAGCACGACTCCAGCGCCCTGGGCTGTGCGATGAAACTCGCCGTCTATCTGCCTCCACAGGCCACGGTTCACAGGTTGCCCGTCTTGTACTGGCTGAGCGGTCTCACCTGCAACGAGCAGAACTTCATCACCAAGGCCGGCGCTCAACGCTACGCGGCCGAGCACGGCATCATTCTGGTAGCTCCCGACACGAGCCCGCGCGGGCCCGATGTCGCCGACGGTGATGGCTACGACTTGGGGCTCGGCGCCAGCTTTTACCTGGATGCCACCGAGCAGCCCTGGGCACGCCACTACCGCATGTCCGACTACGTGACGCGCGAGCTGCCGCAGCTGATCGAAGCGCACTTGCCTGCAAATGAGCGACGTTCGATCAGTGGGCATTCCATGGGCGGGCACGGCGCACTTGTCTCCGCTTTGCGCAACCCGGGTCGGTACCGCAGCGTGTCGGCTTTTTCGCCCGTGGTTGCACCCTCGCAAGTGCCCTGGGGTCAGAAGGCCTTCTCGATGTACCTGGGCAGCGACCGCGAAGCTTGGAAAGAATGGGACGCGGTCGAGCTGATCGCGAACGCCAAAGAGCGCTTGCCGCTCCTGATCGATCAAGGCGGCGATGACGAGTTTTTGCAACGGGAGCTGCGGCCCGAGTTGCTCGAGGTGGCGTGCTCGCACGCTGGGCACGAACTCCGCCTCCGTCTCCGTCCCGGTTACGACCACAGCTACTATTTCATTTCGAGCTTCATCGGCGAACACATCGCGCACCACGCTGCCGCGCTGCAAAGCTGAACGCCTTGTGGTTCAGGGACGATCTGCTTCGTTCTGATCTGCTCCATGGCGCGCGGAACGCGCGGCGCCCCGTGCGCCCAGCGGGCTGCAATTCTTCCACTGCGCCACTTCGGTCGTGATGCCGCCGGTCACTTCGCTGGCCTTCAGTTCGCCGCGACTCCACAGCGTGCGATCGACGAAAACACGAAACAGCTGCTCCAGGGGCTCACGCAATGCCGGATCGTCGATGATGCACAAGGCCTCGACGACTGCCTCGTAGGTACAGAGTGCATCGGGGCGCGCATGCCGACGCAAGCGATACTGGCTGACTTGGCCAGGTGGCAAGACGACTCGCTCTGCGGACTTGAGAGCATCCACCTTGCGCGCGAGACGGCTGGCTTGTTTCCAGGTGGCGTCCGGCACAATCAAACGAACTGGCCGCGGATCCTCGGCGAGCAGCTCGGACGAAAGCACGCGCGCATCCTCGGTCGGAAAGAGCAGGAGCGTACGGCGCGCTGGATCTTCGAAATCGTGGGTGTCGAGCGCCTGCCCGCGTTCTCCGCGGACGCGACACTGCGCGTTCTGCAGGATCATGGCCAACAGATGGCCGGTGTTGGTTGGCTTGACCTCCTCCATCTTGTGCAGCACGCAAATCACGTGGGTGCGCGAGGCCAGCGGCGTGACGAGCGCGCAGACGCACAAGGGCTCGAGCATGCGGCACGAGCCGCAGCGCGGGGCCGTTCGACTGCGATCTCCCATGGCGCTTCGCGCATATCCCGAAGCCTCGAGGAGCGCCACCGCTCGGCACGCAAAGTCCGGCCTGGCCAGCCGCGCCATCCGCGGTCATGGTTCAGCGATGGTTGGTCGGTGGCTCTCGGTCCTTCTGGGCGCCTGCGTGCTCTCGGGCTGCGGCGACTCTTACATTCCGCCGACGAGCGACGAGCCTCATGCGCGGGTACTGTTCCAGCGCGACTACGACGTCACGGCGGGCACGACGCTGCTGGAGGATCTGCGCTTGCTGAGCCAGTCCGCTTTCTCTGCGGCAAGCGACGTGAATTCTCTTGGTCAAGCGCGCGTCGACATTCTGCTGGTCCGTCCGGAGGCGACAGAAGTCACCGTTTCGGCGCAGTTCGTGCACTACCAGTACGTACTGGTGCAGGTCTACTCGGGCGGCAACTATCCTAGTTCGCGCTGGGTCTACAGGCTCGTGCAAATCAGCGACGGTTTTTGTGGCGACTCGGTTTGGATCGATCCAAAAGAGGGCGCGACTTACGTCCTCGCTTTCGGCACCAAACCCGGCGAAAAGTGCAAGCTCGAGTGCTTCGAAGAATCCGAAGACGGCGACAATGGAGCGCGCAAACCGTGTCCCTTGCCGACTGCCGAAGAGAAGAACTCCTTGGAGCAGGCGCGCTGAACTCGGGCGTTGCCAAGCCAAGCCGCGTCGTTGCACGATGCGCGCCGATGCGTCTCGCTTGGACAGGTCTAGCACTCGCGGTCGCGGGCTGCGCCGGATCTGTGGGACGTCCGCAGGCTGTCGACGATCTGCGCCAGCAAGACGAGAGTCACCTGTGCGAATCCCGACAGAAAGTGCTGGAGCTACCTGACCGCACCTTTGCACTCGGAGGCGAGCTGGGGCGACTCGACTTGACGGCCACGGGTGAGCTGCGACTGGACGAACGTTTGCTAGGCCGCCTCGACGAAGCCGGCTGTTTTCGCGCGCCAGATGGCCAGATCCTGGCCGAGTGGGGCAAGGACCGCGTTTTGTGGATGCGCGAACCCCATCCGTACCTGCGCATTTCCATCGAAGCCCGTCGGCTCACGTCGATCGGCAAGGCCGGCTTTCGAGGGCAGACGCTGATCGAGGACGGGCGTGTCCACGGCGCCTACGACCACACCCGCTGGAAGGTCCTCGGTCCCGAGGAACGGGCGCGCCCCGAACTTGCGCTGCGCATGCAGCTGTTGAACGAGATGATGGACGCGCGCTGCGAAGGCGAAGAGTTCATCGAGCTACCGGATGACGACTGGGTGGTCGAACGCGACAGTGGCACGCGTACCGTGCTGACGTCGGACGGCACGTTGAGCCACGCTGGCATTGTCGTCGGTCGGCTCGACAGGACCGGTTGTTTCTTCGACGCGTCGGGGGCGTGGGCCGCCCGCTGGACCCCCGCTGGACGACTGATTCAACGGGGCGATGCGTCCTGGGGCTACGTGCGCTTTCGGCTCGAAGGTTCGGTGCTGCGTGCTTACTCGGGTGACGCAGTCGTGGATTCCTTGCGCTTGGACGGTCTGCGGCTGGTCCCCACTCAGGGCCCGGCGCGCTTTCGACTGCTCGCGCCGCGCGAGCCCCTGACGCGCCCGGAGGTCGCCACGCTGCTGCGCGTGGTGCTTTTGCCTGATCTGCTCCGTCTCGCGGGTCAGCGGGGCGCCGACGCCCTCGACGAGCCGACCTCGCTCGACTGAAGCCCTCGCGGCGTCCTGGGGCGAAGCCAAGACGCGCTACCCCTTCACCCCGCGCTGACAACCGCTCTACCTTCACAGCGTGACGGCCCTCGACCCCTTCGTCCTCGCAACGCGCCAAATCGAACTCGACCGAGAGCGCACTGCCGCGTTCCCCGAGCTGGGTGTTCGCAAGACCGAGCGCATGCGCGCCTCGCCGCTCGCCTTTCTGCGCGGCTCCGCGCCGTTGTTCTACGAAATGCTGGCAAACAGTCCCGAGCTGAACGCTGGGCCAAACAACGCCGGTTACTTGGTCGGAGACGCGCATTTGGAAAATTTTGGCGCCTTCGCACCCGAGCGCGAGCGTGGCGAAGACGCCGAGAAGCTCCGCGCCACTTTCGATCTGAACGACTTCGATGAGGCGGCGATGGGTCCGTTGCGTTGGGACGTGCTCCGACTCTCGACCAGCATCTTGCTCGGCGGCCGCGACGCTGGTCGTCCAAGCCTTCAACACCGGCGCGACAACCAAGACTTTCGACATCTTCATGGGCGCAGGCGGACTCGGAGCGTTCAACGCTTGTGCTCCAGGCGGCAGCGGCATCGACCACCAGTACACGAGCTACCCCACAGCTGGACAGCCCTCGGGTGGTGGCGTGAAGGCGGTGGGGGAATTTGGCAGCCAAACCGCGTGCAAGAACGAGAACAACTTGGTGACGAGCTCCACGCTTTCGTCGGCCGGTTGTCAGTCGTTGGTCGAGGGCGCGTGCAATCAGATCGAATCCGAGACGCCCGCCATTACGGAAACCACGCGCCGCTCCTGTATCGAGTCGAACCAGCTGGATTCGCTCTACCACCAGAACTGGAAGGTCTACGCCAAGCGCGCCGCTTGTCCGCAGGCGCTGACCGAGGTCACCGGCTGCAAATTGGTCGAAGACCTGCCCCCGCCCGATCCCAGCGTCACCACCGCGGCCCAAGCCGCCGCCGATTCGAGTTTCAAGACCGGCTACTCGACGACGACCATGCAAGATTGCTGCAAGCCGTCGTGCGCCTGGGCGGACAAGGTCACCGGGCAAGAAGGCGGCCACACGGCCAGCGGCCTCTACAACTACACCTGTAGCAAGGACGGCTCACCGCTGACTGAGTGACTGACTCACGGAGCTGCCCGGCATCAGCGCGCCGCAACCACGAGCCCGGCCGACAGCGGCAGCCCGACGGCTAGGCCCTGGGCCGTGACCCGAGCAAAGGCGGGTCGGTTGGGCCCGGGCACATGCTCGAGCGTGAGGCGCAAACCGGGCACGCGAGCGAGTTCCCGTCGCGCCCGCTCCAGTACCCGCGTGTCGCTGGACGCCCGTCTCTCAAAGGCCTCCGCAAGAGACCAAGTCGCGCGCTCGACTAGGTAGCTCTCGAGCGCTTTGCGGGTGGCTTCGTCTACGGCGCCATCAAACTGGAGACCCGCGAGGATCAAACTCTTCCTCGCTTCGTCGACAGCCAGCTGGGCCACGACCTCGGTCTGGACGCACACCGAGCCACGCAGTGTCAGCGCGATCACGAGCCCTTCGCGTGCCCCGGCCACACGCACGTCCGCGATCTCGAACGAGCCATCGACCGACCCCAGCAACTGGGGCTTCATGCGTTGGGCCCAAGCATCGAGCGCCACCAGCTCGGGCAGCCACAGCTCGGTTTCGCCCGGAGCAGCAGGTAGCGTTTCTAGCGGCAGCTCGCGGGCGCTTTCGAGACGCGCGTCACAAGCGACTGGCGCGAGCTTGCCGCGCACACCGATTCCGGCAGACAACTGCCCGTCCTTGGTGCGCGGCGGCGCGTACAGCAGAGCTTCGGGCAAAACGGCCCAGCAGCTGCCGTCGCCCAGCGCTTGCGGGTGCCCGCTCTCGTCGAGCGCCCACTCGACGTAAGGCGTGAGGTCGGGCCGCTCACGCGCGAGTCGCTGCTCGATCTTGTCGAGTTCGCGCTCGGCCTGGCGCACGATCTCGGGCGTGACGTCGATGGCAATCACGCAGCGCCGATCGACTTCGAGCGAAGCCCGCGGTTTGGGAAGCTCGTAGCTCGAAGTCAGCTCGGTGGACGTGCGAAAATGGGCCGTGAAAGCGGGCTCACAGTGCCCGTAGCCGAGGCACATCGAGCCGAGCGGCTTGCAGACGTCGATCGTGGCCGAAATTGGCACACTCAACTCCAGCGATTTGCCGTTTGCCTTCACCCGCGGCGTGCCGCGCCGCACGACGTAGGTGGCGCGACCCGGCGCGCCGATGTCCCGATTCTTTTCGGAAACAATCACTGCCGGCACTTCCTTCTCAATGGCGCGTGACAGCTCGCTCAACCCGAACTTTCCCGACACGAACAGAGTGCTCGTCGGCCAAACCAACGCGGGGGCTGGGTCCCGCACCAGCAGCGCAGACGGCTCCGTGCACGCAACAGCTGACGGCCGCGCGCTAACGCCTCCACACGCCACGACCGCCGCGCCCCCGCCCACCAGGGCCAGCAGACAAGCCACCGTCGCCACACGACGTTTCGTCAGTTTTTTCCCTTTACCCACTCCCTGACGCTAGCGCCCTGAGGTCTCTTGCAACAAATGTTCTTGCTCTTCCCGTGGGGCGACCCATGGTGGTGGAGATGACCAAAGCCTACGTCCCCTCGGTGTCCGGTCTGTTCGATATCTCTTCTTGCTTCGCTGCTGCGCCTTTCTCGGGCGCCATTTCCCGCGGCGAACTCACCTCTGCCCCTGCCCACGAGCCCGAAAGTGCTCGTGTTTTCCTATTCGCTCCCGAGCCCGAGAGCGCATGGGCAAATGGAACGATCATCGAAACTCCGACGGCCAGCGACGAGTCACCACGCGGCGTCGCCATCTTCGACATCTTCTGAGCGACATCGTCCGAGCGACATCTTCTCGAGACAAATTTCTGATTATCGGACCCGACGGACGAGACTTGGTACTCGTCCGTCGGAGTGGCAGACTGTCGTCATGTCGCGCTGGCTAAAGCTCGCCCCGCTCGTGCTGCTTGCTCTGGGAGCCGCTACCGGCTGCGGCTCATCGGGACAAGCCTGGGTCCAGGAGAGCCCGACGGCCTGGCACGGCAGCCAGAGCAGCGGCGAATACCTCGCCGAAAGCACCGACGACGCCAAGCTGTCGGGGCCGCCGCCCGTTGTGGAAGAAGCGCCACCCGTCGAGCCGCGCCGCGTGATCACGCTCGGACACAACGAGATGGTGACGGACAGCAGCGGTCGGGTCGTGCTCGACGATCGCGGGCAAGAACGTTTCGGCCCGTCTTCGTCGACCTCGGTCTACTATGGCCCCAGCATCTACAGCTATCGCGGGGGCTATGGCGGTTACTCCTACGGTAGCTACGGGGCCAGCTATCCAGGTAGCAGCGGAGTTCAGCCCGTGACCCGACCGGAGCGCGACTCACGCGTGCCCGACTACGGACCGCCCATGATGGACAAGACCAGCCCGGCCCCCGCCTGGCGCTGAATCACTCCGTTAGCGGTTCGGAAGCAGGGCGCTCTCTTGCGCGGTCGCCAGCGCATCGGGTTCGGCGGTGCGTTGCGTCCACGCGGCCAAGTCAAAGCTGGTCTTGTTGCGCAAAATGGCGTCCCACCAACCAAAGGTCATGGCCACGATGTGATCGAGCTCGGTCGTTTCGCCGACTGTGGGTTCGAGCGAAGGCGGCGGCAGGCAGTACGCGGCGAGCGAGCTCCCCTGGAGTAAGTGCAAAACTCCGTCCGAAAACCCCCTGCCTGAGTAGACGACGAACGCAGGAATGTGCATCGCCGCCAAGTCTTGAAGCGTGTACGGGATTTTTTCGTCGGCCGTGCCGGATACCTCTTGGCACTTGCACTCGATGGCCAAGGCGCGACCCGTCTCTTGATGCAGAGCAAAGATGTCGAGCCGCCGGTTCTTGCCGATGATGCTCTTACCGAGTGATATTTCGCGATACACGGAAAGCCCGCGAGCTCCGTAGTTTTTGAGCAGGTAGGCCGCGACCAGGTTCGAGTACTCGTGCGCCTTCATAGCGCCAAGCGTAGCTGATCCACGGCCACCGCATCGCTCCGCACCCGCGATTCAATCGGAGAAGCGCCGAGTGCCCCCAGTCGCTCGCGACCCAGTGCGATGGCGACCGAACTCGTGTCCGAGCCGGCAAAATGGCGCCCGTTCTTCAATGCTGCAAAGCCGGTCGAACCCGAGCCCGAAAATGGATCGGCCACCAAGTGGCCCGGCTCTGAACTCTGTTCGATCAGAATTTCGGCGATTTGATACGGTTTTTCCGTTGGGTAGCCCCGAAACACGCGCGGCGCGGTCAAGACGTCGGCCACGCCCAGGTTGTTCAGCTTGCGCTTGCCCTTCTCGAAGAAGAGCACGAACTCGTAGCGAGCCCGGTAATGGTAGCCCATGCCGATCTTCATCTTGTCCCAGACCAGCGGCTTCCAAAAACGGAAGCCGGCTTCCTCTGCCAGCGGCTTGGCCAAGAACATCGTCTCCTGATCGCAGAACAAGTAGAAGTGCGAGTTCGGCTTGAGAACGCGGTAGATCTCCGTGAACAACTCGCCAAAGCGTGCGTTGGGAAATATCTCGAACCAGTCGTTGCTCGACGACTTGCTGTGCTTGAGGCGGGTGGTCGTGCCCACGGCGCGGTGCTTCTCCAGCGACTCGTACGGCGGATCGGTGATGACCAAATCCAAGTGCTCGCTGGGCAAGGTGCGCAGCCACTCGATGGCGTCGTTCTGGGCGAGCGAAAAGGTGAGCGGGGTGGTCACCCGCGGATCCTGCCCCAACCCCTGATCCTGCTCAAGCATTCAGTGCCACGGTCGGACCCACTCTGTCCGACCGCTGCCAGCCAATCAGCTCTTTTTGGCTGTCGGGACCGGCTGTTCACCGCGAATGGGGTCGCCCTTGCGGGGTCGGAGCCAGTCCTCGGGCAAGAGAACCAGCAGGGCGGGGAACCAGGCCACAGTGGCCAGCACCATGCCCAGCATGCCGAAGCTGGCAACGAAACCGAGGCTCTTGAGGCCGTAGAAATTGGCCAACAGCATCGGGGCGTAACCGGAAGCATTGACGAGCGACGCCATGAGCACGGCCAGGCCGGTGTTCGCCAAGATGACTGGCATCATGCTGCGGCCTTCCTTGGCGTAGCGATGGTAGAGGTGGACGGTGTTGTCGATCGCCACCGTGAAGATGCTGGGGATCACGCACATGTTGATGAAGTTCAGCTTCACGTGCCCCAGATACATGAACGCCACCATCATCAGCATGCCCAGCGCGAGCGGCGCGAACACCACCAGTGTCTCCTTGACGTTGCGCAACAGCAGGAAGAGCACTCCGAGGGCAACGAGCGTCGCCGACCAAGCAATGAAGGGCGCGTCCGCAAAGACCTGACGGAAGATCTTCACGGCAATGCGGTTCTCGCTCATGACGCGGGTCTTGATGCCCTGTGCAGCCGCCCGTTCGACCGCCATTTCGAGCTTTTCGACGAAATCGTCCAGCTCTTTGGCATCGTCCACCGAGCGTGACGGCATGAACAAGACGAACGTGCCGTCGTTGTCGAGTGGCGTGAATTTCCGGCTCAGCGCTTCTGGGATGTTCGACAGATCCAGCGCGGGCGCGGCGACGGCGGCCTCGAAATCGTCGATCCGTTCCTGGTGCTTCTTCACCAAATCGTCGGGTAGGCGACGCAACGATTTGCGAATCTTCTCGAGTTCGGGACGACGCTCCGCCCAGTCGGTGTGGACGACGCGACCGAGCGACACGGTCGAGTCGATGATCGAGCCGTTCGGGTTCTTGTCTTCCTTCTTCAGCTGCTCGAAAATGGCTTCGACCTTCTGCGCGTCCTGGATGCTCTTCACCCAAATGAAGGCGGGCGTCAGGGTCGAGTTCATCGCCTTCGCGGCGCGCACCCCGACCGGATCGGGCATGCTGTCGCCGTTGAGAGCATTGAAGCTGCGCTCGAGACCGACGCGCGGTAGAGCCCAAGCGCCAAACACAGCCAAAATAGGGATGCCTGCGACCAAGCCGATCAACACCCAACGCGGGGGCATGAAGCGTCCGGTGACGCCACTACCCGCGCGAATGACCCAACCCGGCAGCAGGCTTTCGGTCGCCACAATCAACGCTGGCAGCAGCGAGTAGGTAAAGAGCCACGACATGACGATGCCGGTTGCCGCGATGGCGCCGAACTGCCGGTAGGCGGAGAAACTGGCGAAGATGAGCACGCCAAACGCAGCGGCGTTGGTGATGGCGCCCGAGAACGCACCCTCCATGGTCTCGGGTACGGCTTCGAGCAGCGCCTCTTTGAGCGGCAAGTGCGCGCGCGCTTCGTTGGTGCGCAAGATGAGGTGGATGCCGAACTCGACGCCCAGGCCAAGCAAGATCGCAACCAGCAAGCTCGAGATGATGTTCAGGTGGCCGATGGTGAAGGCGGCGATTCCCAAGGCGCAAGCGATGGCCCCGGCGATCGGCAAGAGCACGAACAACGAGGCCAACGGACGCCGCGTCGCCGACACGAGCAAGATCGCCGCCGCCACCAGCGCGACGATCGAAATGACGCCGAGATCCTTCGTCACGCCGTCGTTGAAGGCCTTCATGAACACGGCGGGGCCCCCATAGTCCGCTTGAAACGGCAAGCCGCTCGCAGCAATGGCCTTCTGCGCCGCTTGATCGACGTGCGCCAACATCTCGTTCACCTGCGTGACGCCGAGCGACGTCATGGCCGGTTTGGCGAGGATGAACATTTCCTTTTTGGCCTCGTCCTCCATGAACTCGGCTGGAATGGCTTTGTCCAGCTTGGCAATTTCGCGGTCGACTTCTTTCTCGTCGATCTTCGGCTTGTCGGCCTCGTCGTCGAGCCCCAGATCCATACTGTCGTCGATGCCGGCCTTGACCTTGGCGTCGAGGTCTTTGCGGATCTTCTGAATCTCGCTCAGCGACAGCAGCGAGCCTGCGTTGCGTCGAAACCACTTCACGTCATAGCGGTATTCGGCGTAGCGGATCTCGGGCAGATCCTCGATCGCTCGGGCCAGCTGCGGGGCAAACGCCAAGCGTTGTTCGCGAGTGCCTCCGGCCAGCGCGGTCACCAGGTAGCCCTCGGTGCCCGCCTTCTTCATCACCCATTTCAGGTCGACGACCTCGGGGGCGTCTTCGGGCAAAAGCTCCATGTAGTTGAGCCGCATCTGGAGCTGGCTCGCCCCGGCCAGGCCGGCCGCGAACAACAACAGAAAGAGCCCGCAGACGAGCCAAGGCCGAGTCACGGAGAACTGAGTGAGGACCTTGGCGAAGCGCTCGATCATGAGGCCCGGGACGATTCCAAAGCCGTCCAAGCGGAGCAAGCCAATTCGAGGAGGCGGACTCGATATTCAGCGGCGCTCGTGTGGCAATGCGCCCCAAAGACAAAGAGCCTCGAGAACTGCGTCTCGAAGCCCCTCGTTCAACACCGCTTTTCGCGTGCGCTCAGCGTGCTCGGCCGCGCGCACCCGGCAAGGGTGGGGGCGCGAGCGAACGCTGACCGGCAGGCGGCAACGGCGGCGGCACCGACGGAAGCTTCGACGCTTTGGCGCCGGGCAGCGGCGGGGGCGGCGCGTGCGCATCCACGACCTGGGGAGGCGTCGGAGAAGTAACCGGTCCGGGCGGCCGCGAGGGCGAGCTACCGGGCGGAATGCTGGCGCGGCCACTCGAGCGGCGACGCTCTTCGAACAACACCAAGGTGATCAGTGATTCGCCCTCGGCCCCCCGGGCCCGCAGCGTTTCGGCGTTCAAGCGCGGGTCCAGCGCTTCGGCGACTGCGAACAGAGCTTCCTCTAGCATTGCCGCATTGGGAAACGCATCGCGAATAGCCTGAGCGCGCTCCTCTTCGTCCGTGGTCGAGAGCAGCTCGGCGTACATGCCGTCGATGGCCAAGAGCGTTGGCGACGGCAGTGTGTCCACGCGAGGCGGCAAGCGATCCAAGCGCTTGAGGTTGGCGATGGCGCGCTCACGGGCTTCGCTCTCGCCTGCCGGATGCAGCGGCTTCACGTCGTCGACGGCCACGCCGCCACCACCCGAACCCGAACCACCTGACGCTGCCGACTGACGCGGCGCGAGAGTGACGACGCCGGCGGCCGGGAGCACGCGCTCGAGCACGAGCGCCTCCCAGATGAGCGCCAACGGCACGTGCGTCACCCAGTCTTCCAACGGCAGGACGTCGAACACGCTCTCGGCGTCGAACACCACGCCGGCGCGGCCGCGCTCGATGGCGCGGGTCAGCACGCGCTCGAGTAGCGGCTTGGGCAGATCGGCGCTGAGCCGCGCCGGGGTCACGGCGTCGACCACATCCGACAACTGGATGAGCCCCTGTTCGAGGGCAGCGGTCACGACGGCGTGCATGCGCGTGCGCGCACGCTCACTCTGCTGCGTCCAGAAATTGTCCCGTGTCAGCAGCGCCCACAGCTCGTCGTTCGACGAATAGCGAACACGATCATCCATGCCGAACAACTCGACCAATACACTGGGTGTGCAGACGCCTTCACTGAGGGCAATCTGGAGATCTTCGGCAGCAGCGGTGGTGGACTTCTTGGGAGCAATGCGCTCGTGCACGCCAGCCGCTTGGACCAACAGACGCGCGCGCAAGTCCGGTGCCTTCTCGAGCGCGCGCATGACCGACTCGGGCGAGAAGGCGGCGGCGAAATCTTCAGGGGTGAGCCATGCATCGCTCAGCGCCTGCTGGAGAATGAGAGAAAGGAAGCGCTGCCCCGATGTTTCTAATGCTGAATGCGTCATCTGTTGTCCTTGAACTCACATCACGACCGACGACTGGTACAGCTCGAAACCGAGGTTCGGAGCCAGTCGCGCAAAACTAGCGATCGCTGGGTAGAACGATCCGGTCGAGCAGCTCGCCCGCACCCTTCCCCGCAATGTCGCAGCGGCGAGCCTAACTCAATGTGCGCGCCGTCGATCCCCGAAAACCCGTGGCAGCGCGGCCCGCGTTCTCTTTTTCGAACCACCGTTGGAATTTTGCTCCCTCGAGCACTCGCGCCCGGCCATGCCTTCTGACGCTCGACTACGAGCGGGCACGTCCCGCTTCATGAAGCGTGGCTTCGGGAAACGACGTTCAAGGTGCAGGCGGTGGCGGCGCAGGCGCGGGCTTGAGGCCCTCGGGAAGTTCGGGCTTGGGACCGATACTGGGTGGAGCCGCTGTCGCTCCACCCGAGCCAGTCGGAGGCGGTTTGGTCGCGTCGCCTGGCTTCTGCTCGCCGGTCAGCCTGGCGGCAGCAGCATCGACAGCGTCGAGGATCTCGCTCTCGGTCGGCTCTGCGACGGGCCCGCTCACTCCGTCGCCGCCACCCGGGACCTCGGCTCCGCTCCCGCCGGTGGAGGTCGCCGGGGAAATACCAGCAGCACCACCGCTTGCCGACGCACTGCCGTGCTGCTTGGTCGGCGACTTCCTCGTGTCCTTCGTTCCTTCACTGGCGCCGCCGTCGACGGCCGCGGGCTCGCCGTCGCCGCCCGAACGCTGGACGGGTCCGACGGCGCGCCGCGCCGCTTCGAGACCCGGAATGGGAATTCCCGCTTCGCGAAGCAGGAACACAGCGCCACCGCCGAGCGCCAACGCCAGAAAAGCCACGCCGACGATGCCCCAGAAGCCGCTCGTCGCAGGCGGGGGATCGCTGACAACCGTCGGCCGAGTGCCATCTCGCGCTGCACCGCGCGGCACGACCGCCCACTGCGAACCGCGCGGCACTTCGACATCGCTCAAGGTCTCGCCGTCGACTCGAACTGCAGAGATCACATCGGCGCGCGTGGCGCTCGTCACGCCGTTGTTGTCCGGTGTGGCCGGGAGCCGCGAAGAGCCGACGCCTGCCGCGGGCAACGCACCGGGCTGCGCTGCTGCTTGCGAAGCGGCCGCGCGCGCCGGCACTGCAGCGGGCAGCGACCACGCCGACTCGGGAATCGAACCGGTCTCGCGCGGGATGCCCAGCGCGTCGCGCAGTGTCTCGTGCAGCTCACGCGCGGACTGAAAACGACCATCCGGCTCACGCGCGACGGCATGTGCGAACCAAGCGTCGAAGCCTGCGGGCACCGTACCCATCGAGCTCGGCACGGGAATGTCCCGAATGCAGATTTGGATGACCAAATCGCCCAAACCTTCGCTCGAAAAAGGTCGGCGACCCAGCAAACACTCGAAAGCGATAACGCCCAGTGCCCAAAGGTCGCTGCGAAAGTCGATCTCCTTGTTGCCCTGCGCTTGCTCGGGACTCATGTAGTAAGGCGTACCCAAGAGCGAACCCGTGCGCGTGTGACTGTGCCCACCAAGGCTCGTCGTTTCCATTTTGGCGACGCCAAAGTCGAGCACCTTGGCGATCTCGTCGCCTTCGTTGTGAACCAGAAAGACGTTGTCGGGCTTCAGGTCGCGATGAACGATGCCCGCTTCGTGAGCCTTCGAGACCGCGCGCGCCACGTGACTCATCACCCGATAGGTTTCGTGCGGCGTCAGCTGCCCCGAGCGCTCGATACGCGCCGCCAAGGTCTCGCCTTCGAGAAGCTCCATGACCATGAAGGGCCTCGCGCCCTCCATGCCGTAGTCGATGATTTGCACCACGTGCGGACTGCGCAGCGACGCTGCCGCCTGAGCCTCGCGCATGAAGCGCGCCAGCGTAACGTCACCTTCGACGACTTCGCGATCGATGACCTTGACCGCGACCTGCGCCTTGAGCACCAGGTGCTCTGCCCGATACACGGTGCCCATACCGCCCTCGCCGAGGCGCTGACCGAGCCGGTATTTCCCGGCCAATACGGTCCCGGGTTCGAGGCGAGGAGCATCCATGAATACGGTTCGGACGATAGCAGGCGGTCCGCAAAAGAACCGGGCGAATCAACCTGGGGTGCTGGGGTCGAATCCGAACGGGCCCCCCAGGTGCACCAGCACCTCTGCCAGGCCCGAAATGCCCGACGGACGCTGGGCCAAGCGTGGAACCCGACAAAGCTGGAGCCCGAGTGAGGTCAGACGCGAAAGCTCTTGCTCCTCGCTCTCTTCACGAAGTGCGCGCCTCTGACCCGACAGGAGTGCTGAACGCACAGCAGGGTCCTCGTCTTCCACGCTGGCCCGAGAAAGTTTGCGCCGCGCTTCGAGGGAAAGGAGCGGTGGAGTGCACTGATTGACCACCAATGGCCCCAGTGGCAGTCCAAGATCCGTTCGCACGACTTCAATCAACTCCGTCGTCTCGGTGACCGGCAGTTCCTCGGGCAAAGTGACGGCGACGATGGCGCTTTGCCGGGGGTCGGTGAGCATCGCCCAGCAATCTTCGGCGTCCTTCTTCAGCCGCCCGAAAGGCGCCAGCTCCGTGATGATGCGTGGAACGCGCAATAGATCCGTACTGTCGCCGGTGGCTGGTGCGTCCAAGATCACGATATCGTAGGGCGCGCCGAACAACGCTGGGCCACCCTCGTTGCGGTTGCCGTAGTGCCAGGCCTTGCCGAGCAGCGCCCAGGCACGCAACCCTGGAATGCCGTGCAAGAAGCCCCCGGAGAACTTCTGATGAAACAGCGCGTCGGTCACCAGTTTGCTGCCGACCGCCGACTCGACGTATTCGCGCATCGCCTCCTCGGGATCGATCAGGGCGGCATGCAGTCCTGGGGCCACCTCCGTCGGGCGCGTGGTGACGCTCGCGGCGAGAGCACGGCCCAGTTGCGAGGTGCCCGAACCCGCCACCACCAAGGTCTTGCGGCCCTGGCGGGAAAAGCCGAGTGCCAAGGCTGCCGCGACGGTGGTCTTGCCTACCCCGCCCTTGCCCGTCACGAACATGAATCTTATAGCGGTGGCGGCGCTCATTGCCTCCGCCCTACCATGCCATGACTCGTACTTCCTTGCCTCAAGTCCCTCGCTTTGCTTGCACAGGTCTCATGCTGCTGGCCTTCGCCAGTCTCGTCACCGGCTGCGGCAACAAAGACAGCGCACCAAGCCCGCTCCCTCAATCGGCCAGTTCGGCCTCGGCCGCGCCAAGCCCTGCCAAAAGCGCGCCGGTGCCTGTCTACTTCGAAGCCGTGGGCCCCGAGCTGCTCGTGGCGCCCGGTCGCGGTCTCTCGGCCATTCGCTTTGGCACGAACTTCGAGACGCTCGAGCGCCAGATGGGCCGCGCCTGCGAAGTGCGCACCGAGACGCGCTGTCTGTTCATAGAACAAGCCCTCGATTTCACGATGACCGATGGAGTCGTCAGCGGCATCAAGACGTACCGCAAAGACCGTTTGGTTCCCGGTTTGGCGCCCCGTGTTTTCGGTATCTTCAAAGGCGCACTGCCGCCGTCGATCCAATTCGGCTTGCACCGCCACATCGTAGCCGAAGAGATGAAGCAGAAGCCCGACCGGACCGAAGAAATCAAGGACGGCGCGGAGGGCCTCGTGGTGCGCGAGTTCTACCCGGGCCTGGTCATCGAGTACGACCGTCTGTCGAACGGCAACGTCGTCGCCTCGACCTTCGAGGTCGTGCCCCTGACCGAAGGACAGAAGAAAACGATCGGCGTAAAGTGACGATCGTGCGGGCCCTCCGGCTCGAAACCGAATCAGTCGCCCGGTCGGCTCACGCCCCATTCGCGCTTGCGGTCGCGGCGCAGACCCTGGCTCACCGCTCGCGCCGCATCGACGGAGTCGATCAAGGTCCATACGTCGAACTCCGGAAAGCTCAGCGCTCGTTCGAGCAAGATCTCGGCCGCCAGTTCCGGCGCGATGCGGTCTTCTGCCCGACCGGGAAGCTCCACGACGGCGCGGCGCACGCCCAATTGCGAGAGCGCCCCGAGTAGGACGTCGACGACGGCTGCGTAGATTTGGGGGTTGAACGCGTGACTGTCGCCACTGCCGACAAGTAAGATCTTGTCGAACGGCAGCTTGGGTCGACCACGCACCAAAAGCTGCTCCAGCGCCACACCGCTGATCGTCCCGCGCCGCAACAACTCGGAGATATGGCCCGCCAAGCGGTAGTCAACGAGACCAGCCACGCCGCGCGGCGGGCGTTGATCGGAGAACAGCGGCAGCACGAGCACTTCGCTCACGGCCATGTCGAGGCGTCGAAGCTCGGGCGGGATGAAGCGAAGATCCATGCCTTTTCTGTGCTCAGCTGGGAGCGTCGGCGGCTCGGGCACCCACTTCGTTAGCCACCCGCTCGAGCACGCCGTTCACGAATTTGCCGCTCTCTTCGGTGCCGAAGCGTTTGGCCAGCTCGACCGACTCGTCCAGAATGACCGCGCGCGGTACGTCGTGGCGGTGGCAGAGCTCGTAGGTGCCCAAACGCAGCACGTTGCGGTCGACGCGCGTCATGCGTTCCAAGCGCCAGTTGTCGCTGGCTCTCGTGATGCGTGAGTCCAAGTCGTCGCGGCTCACTGCCACGCCGCGGACCATCTCGTCAGCGTACGGCCGACCTTCGGCGTCACCAGGCGTCTCGCGCCAGAAGTCACGGATGACGTGGTCGAGCGGCTCGTCCGATGCCTCGAGCGCGTAGAGCATCTGTACCGCGGCTTCGCGGGCTGTGGTGCGCGCGCCCATTCACGATCCTCGCCAGTTCTGAGGTCGTCGGCGCATTTTAGAGCCCATGATGCGAGAGCAAACGCCCGAGGCTGACCATCTCGATGGCGGTCAGGGCAGCGTCGAAACCTTTGTTTCCCGCCTTGGTGCCCGCTCGCTCCAGAGCCTGCTCGATCGTATCGGTCGTCAGTACGCCAAAAACGACCGGTACTCCGGTTTCGGCGGTGGCCTGAGCGACGCCCCGCGCGGCCTCGTTGCACACGTAGTCGTAGTGCGACGTGGAGCCCCGAATCACGGCGCCAAGCGCGATGATGGCGTCGAACTGCCCGCTCTTGGCGATCCGCAAGCAAACAGGCGAAAGCTCCCATGCGCCGGGAACGCGCACCAAGGTGCGCGCCTCCTCGCTCACGCCGTGGCGCCACAAGCCATTTTCGGCGCCTTCAACCAGGCGATCGACCACCAATTCGTTGAAGCGCGCCGCGACGATGGCGAAGCGCGCTCCTGCCGGAACGACCAAGGGACCTTCGATATGATGAGGCAGCGAATCGGACATGGAGATTGTACTCGAGGGACGGGGTTCAGGAACCTTGCGCGAGACTGATGCGCGTGCCGCGAAGCGGAACGCTCTCGACAGACAAGCCGTAGCCGTGGATGCCCGCGATCTTGCGGTGGCTGTTGGTGAGGAGACGGATTTCGTGCAGACCGAGATCGCGGAGAACCTGCGCCCCCAATCCGTACTCGCGAAGCGTGCCGCCGTGTGGACGAGTCAGCTCTTCGACTGGTTTCTCGCCAGTTCTGGCTTCGCCCAGGCGCTTCCAGCTGGCGAGTTCGGCCGAGAAATTGTGACGAGGAGGCAGGTAGACGATGACGCCGCGGCCTTCCTTCTCGATCGACGAAACCGACTCCATCAGATTGGCGCGGCCTTCGCTGCTCGTCGACGAGAAGACGTCGCCCAAGATCGAACCTGTGTGCATGCGACAGAGAGTGGGCTGACGCGTATCGACGTCGCCCTTGACCAGGGCCAGAATCTGGCGTTCGTCGAGCGTCGACTCGTAGACCATCGCACGCCAGGCGGTGCCCGTTTGGTCCAGTGTGATCGGCGTTTCCTCGACCAATCGCACGAGCCGCTCGGTCTGCAAGCGATACGAGATCAGATCGGCGATGGTGAGGATGCGCAGGTCGTGGATGGCGGCGAACTGCTCCAGATCGGGCATGCGCGCCATGGTGCCGTCATCGCGTATGATTTCGCAGATCACGCCGGAAGGGTTCAATCCAGCCAAACGCGCCAAGTCGACCGAGCCCTCGGTCTGTCCGGCTCGTACCAAGACGCCACCACGGCGCGCTTGTAGCGGAAAGACGTGGCCTGGGACGACCAAGTCGTCGAAGCGCGCGTCCGGATGGCTCGCCACTCGAATGGTGTGCGCTCGATCCTTGGCACTAATGCCCGTCGTCACACCGCGCCGCGCTTCGATGCTGACGGTGAAGGCCGTACCGAGCGGCGGGCCGCCGCGACCGGGCGCTGCCATCATGGGGAGATCGAGCTGCGTCACCTGCTTTTCCGTGAGCGTCAGGCAGATCAACCCGCGACCTTGAAGCGCCATGAAGTTGATTGCTTCAGGTGTGACCCGATCGGCCGCCATGCAGAGGTCACCCTCGTTCTCTCGGTCTTCGTCATCCACCAAGATCACCATCTTGCCGGCGCGAATGTCATCGAGCGCCGCCTGCACGTTCTTGAGGTGCTCGGGGGTGATGTCGAGGGGCGGAGGAACAGAGTCGTTGCGGTGAACCATGGCGCTTTTTGCCGGAGCCGAGGCGAGACGCTCGGAACCGATGGATGGCGCGACGACGCGCTCTTCGCAAGGAAAACCGACGGGAAACCGACGGCAAAGCTCGGGGGCCGAGCTTTCAGCGCAACGAAAGCAGTCGCTCGACGTAACGAGCGACCAGATCGACCTCGAGATTGACCCGCTGACCTACTTCGAGCGAGCCCAGCGTCGTCACCGAACGCGTATGCGGTATCACCAACAGCGACGCTACCGCGTCGCTTACGGAATTGACCGTGAGCGAGACGCCGTCAACGGTAATCGAACCCTTCTCGGCGACGAAGCGAGCGAGTTCGGCCGGAACCTGCACGTTGATGCGCATCATTTCGCCGAGCGGTTCCAGCGCGGCGATCGAACCGACACCGTCGACGTGGCCCGTGACCAGGTGTCCTCCCAGTCGCTCACTCGCCAAGAGGGCCCGCTCGAGATTGACGCGCGTCCCGGGTACGAATGTCCCCAAGGTCGTGCGCGCCAACGTTTCGGGGGACAGCTCGACCGCGAAATGCGTATCGTCCATCTCGACGACCGTCAGACAAGCGCCAGCAATGGCGATCGATTCCCCCCGAGCCAGCTGCCCGAACGGTTGACGCAATCGGTAACGCTCGCCGGCCGCCAGTTCCTGCCGACTTTCGAGGGTTCCCACCCCCGCGACCAGTCCTGTGAACATGGCGTGTGGGTAGCATCGTGTGCGCCGACGGGCGAGCGCAGCGGTACGCTATCGGGCGAGTGAAGTGGCGCGCCATCGGGCACCGCCGTGCGCGCTTGTTGAAGTGAGCGGCTTCGCGCATTCTGGCCCAAGTCCGCCACCGATCATGACGCCCCCTCCTCCCCCCAACGACGAGCATGCCCCCGAGAGCGAGGACACAACAGACGAAGGCCGTATTTTTCGGCCCCGCCGTGCGCTCCCGACCGACGTCGTTCGACCCACGCGCGCGGAGGTGAATCTCTCGCATTTGCGCCACAACCTACACGTGCTGCGCAGCGCCAGCGGCGGCGGGCCAGGGCAGGTCAAACCCAAAATCTGGGCGGTGCTCAAGGCCGACGCCTACGGGCACGGTGCCAAAGCCGTCGCGCGGACGTTGGAGCGCGCGGGCGTCGACGGCATCTGCGTGGCGCTCGTCGAAGAAGGCGTCGAGCTGCGCGAAGCAGGCATCACCGCGCCCATCTTGGTCATGGGGGGCTACTACGGAAGCGCCTTTCGGGAGCTCTTGCACCACGGGCTGACGCCGGTGCTCCACGAAGCGGCTCAGATCGAAGAGTTGGCTCGCATCGTACGCAGCCGCGATGCGGGTCCCGTGTTCGCCCACCTGAAAGTCGACACGGGCATGGCCCGCCTCGGCGCGCCGCCGAACGAATGGGAACACTTGGCGCGAACCTTGAGCGCGCACCCGCAGCTGATCTTCGAAGGCTTGATGACGCACTTTGCCAACGCGGATCTCGCTCGCGCTGGCGTACTCGCCGAACCTCTGGCGCTGTTCGAACGCGCGCGAGAAACCTTCCGTGCGCATGGCCTCGTGCCCCGCCTCTTGCACGCCGCCAACAGCGCTGCGCTGCTGCGCGGGGGCGCGGATTTCGACGTGGTCAGGCCAGGCATCGCCCTGTTCGGCGTCGACCCGCTGCCTGCGGCTACGCCGGACGAAACCCCGATCGTTCCCGCCGAAATCACTGCCAAGCTGCGCCCCGTGATGAGCGTGCACAGTAAGGTCGTCGCCTTGCGCGAGCTTTCGGCGGGAGATCACGTCGGCTACGGCAGCACCTGGACGGCCCCGCGCCCGTCGCGCGTCGCCACCGTACCCATGGGCTACGCCGACGGCTTGAGTCGCGCTCTGTCCAATCGCGGCACACTCCTGGTCCACGGAGCGCGGGCGCCGATCGTGGGTGTGGTCAGCATGGACATGACCATGATCGATGTGACTGACATCCCCCAGGTGAGCTTGGGCGACGACGTCGTGCTGCTCGGCTCGCAAAAGTGGCCGACCCAACGCGGCCCTGGCGGCCAAGCTGGCGAGTCCGGCGCAGTGACCGCGCGTGAGATTGCCGCCGCCTCGGGCACGATCCCCTGGGAAGTGCTGACCAACATTTCGCGGCGCGTGCCCCGCTTTTACCGCGAACCGTGAGGTATCTCGGCCACGTCGAGCGGCACCTCGCCCACCTGCTCGGACCCGCCCAAGAGCACCGCCGGTTCGCCCAAAAGCAGGCGCTCGAGGTTCATCCCCTGCCGTACGGGTAGGACTCGCTCGTCGCTCTCCGAGAGTTCGATCAAGTTCCGCATGGCGGCAACGTACTCCTCGCGGCCCAGCTCGCCGCGCACGAGCTGCACGCGCAAGAAAACTCCCGCCGTCTGGACGACGTCGCAAAGGCAGTAAGCGCGCACTTCGTCGATACGCCCGGCGTGAACGAGCGGGCCCACGTCCTTGCCATCGACTCCAACCTTGCCGGGCATCCCGCAGAGCTTGGCCATGACGTCGAGGCGCGACTGCTTGGAAGCGCCGTAGTCGGCCAAAAAATCCATGAGGTCGAAATGACCTGCTTCGCTGAAGCGGTACCGCATGTCACGCGAGCGATAGTAGGTGCGAAAAGGGATGCCGTGCCTCAGACAGCGCGTGGCAATCACCGGCAAATCGAAGCCGCGACCATTGAAGGTCACCAATGTGGGTCGGTGCTTTTCGACGAGTTCGGCGAACTCATGCAGCATCACGGCCTCGTCGTTGGTGTCGCGACCCACGAGCCCGAGACGCTTCATGGTGTAGTCGGGCGCAATCAGCAGCGCGCCGATGGCCACCACCTTGTGATGGGGCGGCGACGGCAGCTTTTGTGCTTCCGTGGTCTCCGCGATCGGGAGCTCGGGATCCAGAATGGTCTCGATGTCGAAAACCAAAAACGACGTACTCACCGGACCACCATGAGGCGCGCGCGATCGGTGGTCAACCGTGTAAGCTCGCGGCGTGACGGCCTCCACGCGCAATCTCGGTCTCGATGCCCTGCGGGGATTGGCTGTCGTGTTGATGGTGCAGCAACACTTGGGCGTGTGGTTGACGCGGCTGCGTGGTCCAGGCGGCTTCGCCGGCCCGATTCTCCTGCACGCCAACCTCGCCGGCGGCGCCGCCGCCCCACTGTTCGTCACCCTGACCGGCGTCGGCGTCGCTCTTTCGGAAGCCACGGCGCGCCCTCCTTCGGCCGCGAGTTGGTTCAAGCGCGGCGCCTATCTCCTGTTGGTCGCGTATGCGCTGAATCTCGCTACGCCGCGTTGGTTCACGGCCGCCAGCTTCTACGTGCTCCATTTGATCGCATGCTTTTGGCTGCTCGTGCCGGCTCTGCGTCGGCTTCCCACGGCCGCGCTGGCGGCGCTGACGCTCGGCGTGCTCGGCCTCGGCGAAGCCGGCCAAGTGTATCTGTCGACACCCGCGCTGCTTGGCAACCCGCGAATGGGCGACGCGTCGCTGCCCGGCGGAGCGTTGCGACTCGCACTGCTGGAGGGCCATTTTCCGCTGTTTCCTTGGCTCGCTTTCGCGCTCGGCGGCCTTTGTGCGGGCCGTCTCTGGCTCGAAAGAAAGCGTGGCGCATTTGCTGCTGCAACTGCGGGGCCGTTCGCCGCCGGTGCCGTCCTCGTGCTCGCGGCGCGCCCGCTTCGACTTGCAGGAATCCGCGCCGGGCGCTTCTCGTTCTATCCAGCTACGCCAGCCTTCGTCCTCCTCATGCTGGGCGTGAGCCTATCGCTCGTCGCACTCGCGCTTTGGTCGTCCAACCGCGGCTCGTTCGCGCGCGCCACGCGTTGGGCTGCACTCGGGCGCTTGTCGCTCACTACCTTGGTGGTCCACGTAGTGCTGTTCCGAACGATTGCGCCGACGTTTGGCCTGTCGAACACGCTGACTCCGTTGGTTTCGCTCCTGGTCATCGGCGGCGTCCTGGTTGCCCTCGCGGGCCTGGCTGGATTTTGGCAGAGGAGCGACTACCGGCTTTCGCTCGAATGGGCGCTCAGCCGCCTTTCACGGGACCGAGCGGGCCCGGGCCCCAACGACACGGCAACGCTGGCGGCGTCCACCGCGACGCTCCCGGGGCCGCCCGACGGCTTCCATTGACAGTATTGCGCCCCCATGCTGCGCTGATCAAGAAGCGTTGAGGTTCACGCCGCGCCCGAGCTTCGGGCTGACCTTTCTGGTTTTCGGAGCGAAAAGACAGCGTTCCGGCGGTTGTGACCCAGCCCGCGCCCCTTTTTGTTCATGCCCACCCAGCA
>JBBQHO010000014.1:0-40088 GCA_038324055.1 Polyangiales bacterium
GGACACCATCCGCTCGCAACAAAAGGCATTGCGTCGATTTCGTCGCGAGGCTCAAGTGACGGCGCACCTGACCTCGCCGCACACCGTCCAGGTCTTCGACTACGGCATTACCGATGCCGGCGTGTACTACTACGTGATGGAGCATCTGGACGGTTTCGACCTCCAAGAGTTGGTGCGTCGCTACGGTCCTTTGTCCTCGGCGCGTACGCTTTTCCTGCTGCGCCAGATCTGCGACTCGATCGGCGAAGCCCACAATGCTGGCCTGATTCATCGCGATCTGAAGCCGTCCAACCTGTTCGTCGTCCGCCGCGGATTGCGCGCGGACTTCGTCAAAGTGCTCGACTTCGGCTTGGTCGGACTCGGCCAACCTCCGCGTTTGGACACGTTCGACGGCAAGATCACCGCCGCAGGAATGATGACGGGCACGCCCGCCTACACGTCACCCGAAATGGTCATGGGCGCCGAGGTCGATCCTCGCGCCGATCTGTATTCCCTCGGCTGCGTGTTGTTCTATCTGGTGACCGGAAGACTGCTGTTTCCAGGACTCGGTGCCGCGCAGATGGCGCTCGCCCATGCCCACGAGATGCCGCCCAAGCCCTCGGAGTGCACAGATCGCCCCGTCGCTCCCGATTTGGAGCACATCATCCTGCTCTTGCTGGAGAAGGATCCAGCCAAGCGCCCTCAATCGGCCGAGCAGTTGAACCGCTTGCTCGATCGCATCGACGTCGGCGAAGAGTGGTCCGACGTGATGGCTGAAGACTGGTGGAACGAAAACAAGCCCGTCGACAACGACTTCATGCGAGAAGCGGTACGCCGCGACAGCGAATTGTCGTCCTGATCCCCCCAACCCATACTCGAACCCAACGCGTAGTTGGCGCGCTGTGCTTAGTCGAGAATGACGCGCAAGAACGCGGCGCCGTAGCGCTCCAGCTTGGTCGGGCCCACACCAGAAATCGTCGCCATTTCGCCGGTCGTGCGTGGTTTGCGCGCCGCCAGCTCCAGCAACGTGGCGTCACTGAACACCACGTAGGCTGGCACACCGCGTTCGTCGGCCAGCTCCTTGCGGCAGGCCCGTAAGCGCTCGAACAGCTCGCCGTCGACCTGTTGCCCACCCGTGGCGCGTTCTGCAGGTGCGCGAACTCGGCTGATTGGTCCCGATTTGGCCGCAGCCAGCACGTCACTTCCGGCGCAATGATCGCAAGCGCTCCCGCACGACTCGAGCTGCTCGTGAAAGTAGCCGACCAAGTTCTGGTGCCGACAAACCTTCGCGTCGGCCAGGGAAAACATGTCGCGCACTTGATCCCGAGCGCGATCGCGCGCGGCTTCGTCGTCCATCTCTTCGGCGAAGCGGTCGTAGGTACGCACCTCGCTCCACGAGTAAAACAGCACGCAGTCACTGGGCAAACCGTCACGGCCAGCACGACCGATCTCTTGATAGTAGCCCTCGATCGAGCGCGGCATATCGGCATGGATCACGTAACGCACATTAGACTTGTCGATGCCCATGCCGAAAGCGATGGTGGCCGTGACCACGTCGACGTTGTCTTTGCGGAAATCGTCCTGCACCTGGCTGCGCGCATCGGGCTCCAGTCCCGCGTGGTACGCCTGAGCGCGCAGACCATTTTCACGCAAAAATTCTGCCAATTCCTCGGTCTTCTTGCGCGACAAGCAGTAAACGATGCCGCTTTGGCCCACGCGCTCACGGGCCAGCTTCAACACGGCTTGGCGCGCGGTCAGGCCGAGGTTGTCACCCTTTTGGTAGGCCGAGAGGCGTAGGTTTTTCCTGAAGAAGCTACCGCGGAAGACCGCCGGCTCGTACATCGACAGCTGCGTCTGGATGTCTGTCGTCACTTGCTCGGTGGCCGTGGCGGTCAGCGCCAACACCGGTACGTGAAAGCGCTGTTTGATGCCCTGCAATTTGCGGTAGGCGGGTCGAAAGTCATGGCCCCATTGGCTGATGCAGTGGGCCTCGTCCACGGCGACCAAACGCAGGTCGATGGCATGCAAGAGCTGCCCGATGCTGGCCTCGAGCCCTTCGGGCGCAGCGTAGAGCAGCTCGTACTCGCCCTGGGCGAGCTTCTTGAGCCGAGCGCTGCGTTCCTCGCCACTCAATGCCGAGTTGAGAAAGGTGGCGCGAATACCGACCTCGTCCATCGCGTCGACCTGGTCTTTCATCAGCGCAATCAGTGGCGAAACGACCAACGTCGTGCCGCCCAGCAAGCGCGCGGGGATCTGGTAGGTGAGCGACTTACCTGCGCCCGTCGGCATGATACCGACCGTATCGCGGCCGCTCAGAATGCTAGCAATCAGCTCTTCCTGGCCAGGACGAAAGCCTTGGTACCCGAAGGTGTCGCGCAGGGCGTCGAGCGCGAGATGGCGCGCTTCGCCGAGCCCTTCTTGGCTACGCTTGTGCACACGCGTCGCCAGCTGCTTGAGCACCTTGAGCGTATCAGCGTCGAACAGTTGCTTGTCCTGACGAAACAGCGTGCGCAAACGAGACAGTTCGGCCTGCGCTTTGCGCACTTCGAGCAGCGGTGGATCGCCCGCCAAACTCTCGACGAGGCTCGTAGCGCGCAGGCGCACGGGCGAGTCGGACGGGGAACTCAAAGTCACGACTCAGCCCTATTCCCCCTTGCAGAAATCGGCAAGCCTCGCTGTAACGCAGGCAGTGCGCGCCTCGCTCGTCTCGTCTTGGATAACGCTGCTCGCGACCCTGTCGTGCGGAAGGAATGCCACCAGCGTCGGCCATGTGCACGATCCTCGCTCCATGACGGCGGTCGTTTCGCCAAAGCCGAACGCCAACCGCATAGGGCCCCCAGTGCCCAGCTCGGAATCGACCGACGCCTCCGAGCTTCCGCCAGCGGCCCTCGTCGTGGCGGCTGCGACCGGGCAACGAACCAGCGAACTGCGCGTCCCCTGCCGCGACAACGCGGCACTCGAAATCGTAGGTGCGACCGGACAGTGGCTGGCCTACTGCGAGGCCAGCGGGGTCGGCGGCGAGACTCTCAGGCTCGCGCGCCGCAAGCTCGGTCCCAGTGACGCTGCCCCGAGCAGCGCCGATGCGCTGGTCGAAGACGTCGACGCGGTGTTGGCGGCATCGCCAGGCGGACGCTACCTCGTCGTGCAAAACAACGAGAGGGCGTGGCTGCTCGACACGAAACGCGAAGCTCGTTTCGACCTCTCGCCGCTCGATCCCGATTTGCGTGCGGATGGCCTGCCGGACCACCGCAGTTTTTCCTTTTCTGCAGACGAGCGCGAGCTGGCCGTGTTGGGCCCGAGTGGACGGCGGGGCCGCGTCGTCGACCTGGCTGCGCTCGGCGACGGCGGGGGAGCGGATTGGGCACGGGTGGCGCGCGACGTCGAATGGGACGGTGAGGCCTGGCGCATTCGCTTCGAAGGTGCCGTGCTCGTCGTGCAGCTCGCCCGCACGCGGGGCTCGAAGAACGTTTGGCCCGTGCGCGCGAGTGCGGCGCCATTGCGCCGCTGCCAGCTTCGGGGCGAGCGTTTCGCGGCCTTTGCTGCGCTTTCGGAGCCCGACGCGGCGTACGCACAGACCGTGCGACTCGTCGAACCGGGACAGGCTCGCGGGCTCGAAGCGCCCGGCTTCGTCTACTCGCTCGGCACGAGTTGGCTGCGACGCGAAGACGATGGCCGCTTGGTGCTCGTCAAGGGCGCGGTGCAAAAGCAAGTTGCCAGCAGCCGCTGCGGAGCGCGTGTCCTGCACGCCGATCCGAAGCGCGAGTTGTTCTTGGTGGCTTGCGAGCAGTATCGACCGACACCCGCTCCGGATGCTCCAACGAAGAAGAAAGGTGCGCGCCCGCCTTCGACCCCCACCCGTTTCCCGCTCTACCTCGTCGGTCCTGGCTCGGTCGTCGACCTCGAAGCCGACACGCTGCGCACGGGCATCGACGCCGCTCCCGATTTCTAGAGCCCCCGCTTCGTGCCCGTACGCCCCGGCGCCGAGGCGGCGTTACTCGATCTCGACGCGCGCCGCTTGATTCGCCTGGGAGCCGACGCCGTGGTGCTGGGCACGGCCGGCACCACGGGGCTCGTCCGACGCGGCTCGCGTCTGCTCGCCTTCGGCCCTGCCGGAGAAGCGCCGCTGACTTTGCGCTGGACTGCGTTTTCATCGACCGGCGTCGGCGGCGGCACTTTCTTTCACGGGGGCGCGTGGGGCGGTTGGGACCGCCCGTTGTGCAGCTTGCCCGAGGGGAGCGTGCCGGTCGAGTTGACGACTCACGGAGCACTCGTCGTTCGCGAAGTGCAAGCCGGACAATCGACGGCCAAGACCTTTCGGGTCTTGCCGCCGTGTGGTCTCACAGACCCGCTTTGAGAGCGGTCCACAGCTGGCCGTCGGACGTGTCTTGGGTCAGCTCCCAGATCATCACACCGCCGTAGTCCTTGGCGAGCTGGACCTTCTTGGTGATCGTCGCCGTTCCGTTGAACGAGATGGTCCGGTCGCCGGCGGTGATCCAATCTTGGCCCGTTTGGTCAGGGTAATTGGCCGCAATCTCGGAGAAGGGCGTGTAGCCGTGGTCACAGGACGCGCCCCAACAGTAGCCGTAGAACGGCATGCCCAGCACGCTGCGCTCCGCCGGGTACGTTCGGTTCTCGGCCCAATAGGCAAGATCGGATCGGGCCTGCGCGTACGTCGAATGTTCGCTCGCATCGCTCCACGTGCCCGCGTAGTCGTAGGTCATCAAGTTCAGGAAATCGAAGCACCACATCGCCTTGTCGTCGATCCGGTCCCACGAGTTGCGAGCTACTGCGGCTGTCATGAGCTTGCCCTTTGGTCGAAGCTCACCGGCCAGCTTCGTGACGAAGGGCGAGTAGGACTCGTCAACGAACGAGCCTTCGATGTCGACGTCGACGCCGTCCAGGCCATGCTTTTCGACCAAAGCCCCGATCGACGCGACGTAGGCATCGCTTTTGTCCGCGGTGATGTAACCGTGCACCAATTCGGAATCGGCGGCGCCGGCGATGGACACCAGCACTTTCACGTCCTTGGCGTGGGCCTTATCGACCAGCGTCGCAACGCTCGCGTCCGAGAGATCACCGAAACCGAGCGTGCCCGAGCCATCGGGATTGGCGAACGCCAAGGCGACGTGCGTCAGAGTGACGTAGTCGAGCTTCTGGACCAAGTCATCGAACTGCCAGGTCCACGTCGGCAGATAGCCGAGTACGACGGGCGCGGTGTCGACCAGCTTTCCGCACGACAGGTTCTCGGGCGCCTGCGTTCCGCCCGAGGCGCCGTTGCCGTCAATCGCGCCGTCCGCACTCGCGTCGTTCGCAGCGTTGTCGTCGGCCTCCGAGGTGTCGACACAGGCTGCGGCGAGAGCCGAGAGCAGGGTCAAGGCAACGACGCTCGTGAGCCGAAAAGTCATGCACGAGAACTAGCTCAAGTCTGGGCGGGCGCGTGGCCGGTTCCGGTTCTGGTCTGGGCGCATTTCGAACGCCCTGCTTTCCAGCCAGCGGCGCAATTTTCAGCGTCAACCGCGCGGGTTGAGGCTGGCCACCGCCAGGCGCGTGGGCCCGGCGCCCTGCGCATGCAGAAGAAACTCGTGTTCCGCGTTGCAAAACGCCTGCTGGCCGCGTTCGAGCGCGAGCGATTCGTCACCTCCGACCAACAGCACCTCGCCGCTCAAGGCGAGCAGAATCGAGGGGCCACGGCTCGCCCAACTCGCGCCCGAATCCAGTTCGACGAGCGACAGCTCGAACTCTGGCGCACTCGTTGGGTAACGCGTCAGGCGTGCCCCAGTCGTCGGTATCGACGTTTCCCCCGAGAGCGGAGCTGTAAGCGATGGCGTGAAGTCGACGACACGCTCGAGTTCGGCCACGTCGATGTGCTTGTGCGTCAGTCCACAGCGCAGCACGTTGTCGCTGCTGGCCATGATTTCGAGCCCAAGGCCCCCCAAATAGGCGTGCAGATGACCCGCTGGCAAGTAGAGCGCCTGTCCCGGCTCGAGCACGACGGGGTTCAACAGCAAACTCAGGACGACTCCCGGATCCTCCGGGTAGCTGGCGGCAAAGCGACCCAGCCAGATGGGCATGTCGCTGGATGCGCGGACTTGCGCCGCATCCATGCGGTCGGCACGCTGCACCGCCTCGTCGATCGCCCATCGCAGCTCCGCGGAAGGAAGACCGAACAACTGCCCGAAGAAACGCCGCAGCCCGGTAGGATCCGGAGACGAGCGCAGCATGCGCCATGCCTCGAACAACGGCGAGTTCGATTCGGCGAAACCGAACCGCCCCAGCACCTCCAAACTCTCCCCTGCGGGTCGAAAGCCCGAAAGCGCGTAAAAGCGGCTGAGCGCGCAGACCAACTCGGGTTTGTGGTTGTCGTCCTTGTAGTTGCGCGTTTCGGCGTCGCGCGGCACGCCGCGACTCTCTTCGAGCGCGAACCCGGCGCGTGCGCCTTCGAGGCTCGGGTGAACCTGCAAGCTCAACGGCTCGGCAGCGGCCAACACCTTGAAGAGAAAGGGAAGACGGCGGCCGAATCGCTCGCTCGTCTCGCGGCCCAGCTGACGCTCGGGCGCGGAAGAGATCCAAGTGTCCAGCGGCGTTCGAACAGAACCGTCGACGACCCGCGAGGGGCAACGTGGATGTGCGCCGAGCCACAGCTCGGCCTCGGGCTCACCGCTCGCCGGTCGTCCCAACAGATTGGCCAGGAGCGAACGCGATCCCCAGGCGTAGCTCTGGATGGAGCTCTCGAGTCGGTAGGCGGTCAAGGTGGTACCCGGATGGAGTGTAGCCCAACCCTGGCTCGAGAGGCTCCTGCTCCAGCGGATAGAGCCGACTGCCAGGGCCGACCCGCATTTCGTTGCCGCGCCAGGAAACGCGCGTCTTCAGCCCGCCCCAGGCCCAGATCCAAGTCGTGAGCAGGTCCTTGAACGGTAGGCACAACAGGGTGCGCCATTGGGGGCGCCTCTCCACGCGCCAGTACATGCAAGCGTCGACCGCCCACTTGAGGGCCATGCCCAGCGCGCTGATCCAGGCGAACACCGGCCCGCCGACGAGCCCAAGCAGCAGGAAGAACGGCAAGGGGTTGATCATCACTTCGCCCACGAAGAAGACGGGCTTGATGTGGCGGCGCATTTGCCCCCAACGCACGTGCCGGTTGACGAAAGTACCAAGGTCGCGAGCGCCACTGACCACGGGCAAGACGTGGGGGCTCAGCGCCACGGTGAAGCCTTCCGCGGTGAAACGCGAGCCGAGCACGTAGTCTTCGGCCAGGATGTCTTTGACACCGTCGAACCCGCCAACGCGACCCAGACCCGTCTTGCTCATCAACATCGATTTGCCGATGACGCACGGATGCTGCCCGGCATCGCAGAAAGCGATCGAGGAAGCGATCCAACTGTTCATCTGCACGTTCTCGAGGCGAGCGCCCCAGCTGCGCTCGCCGACGCCTGAGAGCACGCTGTGGACAAGGCCAGCGTTCGCGGCTTGCTGGCAGTCGATCAGGGCCTGCAAATACCCGGGTTCCGGGCGCACATTCGAGTCGGACACCAGCACCCACTCGTGCACCGTCTCGGGCAAGAGACGTCGCAAGATGCGTACCTTGGGGTTCAAACCATCGCTGGCTGCCCCGCTCAGCACGCGCATCGGCACGTTCGGAAAATCGGCTTGGACCTGGCGCGCGATGACGAGCGCTTCGTCAAGGGCGTCTTCCGCACAGAACAAGATTTCGAAATCCGGGTAGTCTTGAGCCGCCAAGGCCGCCAGGTTTTCGTACAAGCCGGGGTCGCGACCCTTGAGCGGTTTGAGGATGCTGATCGGTTGGCGCGTGGCGGCCGGCGGGTGCTTCTGTTCCAGCTTTGCCAGCAGAGACGCATGAGCCAAGAAACAGATCGCGAGCGAGACCATCGCCAGGGTGCCCAGAATCAAGGTCATCTCCAGGGATGCTGAGGGCGAACTGTCGCGCTCCGGGGGCGGTCGGGCGAAACACTGGCAAAGTTTCCCGGGCGCTTCGGTGACGACGCGGCGCTCGAACTGCTATGACGCGTCGAGCGATGCCGAGCGCCCTCGCCCCTCGTTCTGGCATTTCAGCCTTTTTGGTCCTGTCTTTGGCCTTCCTGGGCTGCGCGACGTCGCCTCGGGCGCGCTCCGTCCCGACAGGCACACGGTTGCTTGACGTTCCGGTGACGGATTCGCCGTCGGCCTCGTTCGTGCGCGCTGGTCAGCCGTTCTGCTTCGTCGGCGTCAACAACTACTACCTCGGTTACGAGCCGCGCCAAGCGGTGCTCGACGTGCTGGAAGGCGCTGCTGCGCTTGGCTTCACCGTCGTCCGTAGCTGGGCATTCCTCGACATCGGCTCGCTCGACGGTTCGGTCGCGCATGTGCACGAGCAAGGCAAGAAGGAGGGCGTCTACTTCCAGGCCTGGGACCCCGCACGGCAAAGGCCCGTCTACAACGATGGCGAAGATGGACTCGTACATCTCGACTTCGTTCTGCATCACGCGCGCCGACTGGGCCTGAGCGTAGTGCTCGTGCTCACGAACAACTGGCGCGATTTCGGTGGCATGGACCAGTACCTCGCCTGGTTCGGACTCTCGAGCCATGCCGATTTCTACGCTGATCCCCGCGTGCGCAGCGCGTACCGCGACTACGTCGCCCACCTGATCGGCCGCACGAATTCGCTCGATGGAGTCGCCTACCGCGAGGACCCAGCCATTTTTTCGTGGGAATTGGCCAACGAACCGCGTGTCTCCAACCTCGACCTGCCGGGAGACTGGATCGCTCCCGACCCTGCGCCTCTGACCCAGTGGGCCAGCGAGATGAGTCGCTACGTCAAATCGCTCGACCCCAATCACCTCGTTTCGGTGGGCGACGAAGGTTTCTTGGTGGGCGACGAGCGTCCCGAGTTCCAAAAGCGTGGCAGCGGCGTCGACCACCGGGCGCTGAGTGCGTTGCCTGACGTCGATTTCGCAACGCACCACCTCTACCCCGACCACTGGCATTGGTCGCTCGAGCAGAGCTACGACTGGATCGACCAGCACCTCCAGCTTGGACGCGAACTCGACAAGCCGGTCGTACTCGAAGAGTACGGTCTCGAGGTTCGAGCCAGCAACACCGCGGCGCTCGATCGCCGTCGGATCGGTTACACGAACTACAATCGACTGATGCAGAATCGCGGCGGCGCTGGCACTCTCGTTTGGCACCTCGCAGCTGACGTCGATGGTCAATCCTACCCAGACTACGACCAGCTCACGCTCTACCCCGAGGGGCCCATCGCGCGGCTGCTCGGCGGATTCGCAGGCGAATTCAGCCGCGGCGGGGCTGCTGCCTGTCGAAGTTCCAACGAACCGATCGCGGCTTCGCCCTTCGTCGCGGTCCGCTCGGCGCGCCGCTGAACGATTTCATACGGAAGGCGCAAGACCTTCAGCTCCAGGCGTTCTGTCGGTCGCTGGCGCAGCGCACCATCCCCGTGGCAAAGAAGCGCTCATGAGCGAGGCGTGGGTCCGCATCGTCGCCGCCCTTCTGGGCGGGAGCGGCATCGCTGCGGCCGCTTTCGGCTCGCACGGCCTCGAAAAGCACACCGACGAAAAAGGCCTGCGCTGGTGGGCCATTGCAGCGGCCGTGCAACTGGTCACGGCGCCGGTGGTGCTGTGGTGCGCGCGCACGCTCGAAGAAGGCCGGCTCCTCACCGCCACGCCACTCGCTTTGACGCTCGGCGTCACACTGTTCAGCGGCTCGCTCTACGCGATGGCTCTCGGCGCGCCCCGTTGGTTCGGCGCCATCACGCCGCTCGGTGGCCTGGCATTGATCGTAGGCTGGCTCCTGACCGCCTACAGGCCGAGCTGAAAGAAGTCAGGGGCAAAGAAAAAGGCGAGCCCTTTCGGGCCCGCCTTTTCTCGTTCGCGCAGGACGCTTACTTCACTTCGGGGGGGAAGATGCCCATGCCGCGCGCCTTCTCGCAGCCGCGTTTCACGCCCGTCATTCCGTCCTCGGTCTTGACCACCTTGAAGTCCACGCGACGGTTCTTGTCCCAGGCCGCTGGCTGACTGCGATCATCCATCGGGCAGTACTCGCCGTAACCCTGTGAGACCAAGCGACCCGCCGTGACGCCGCGCTGGAGCAGCGCTTCGCGGACCGAAGCTGCGCGTTTTTGCGTCAGGTCGAGGTTCATCTCGTCCGAACCGCGTTCGTCAGCGTGGCCTGCCACCTCGAGCATCAAAAACTCGGGATGTCCGGTGAGCGTCGCCGCGACTGCTTCCACGATCGGGAACGATTGTGGAAGGATCTTGGCGCTGCCTGTCGCGAACTGGATCTTCTCCAAGATGATGATGTCGCTGCCGTCGATGATGACCTTGCCCTTGTCGGGGCAGCCGTCGTCGTCCTGGAAGCCGTTGTAGACTTCCGGTTCGGTCGGGCACTTGTCCTTCTTGTCCGGAATGCGATCGAGATCGTTGTCCATTTCGGGACAACCGTCCTCGTCTTCGAACTTGTCGAAATCTTCGGCATCGTTGGGACACTGGTCGGCCTTGTCCAGGATGCCGTCCTTGTCGTTGTCCGGCTCGGGGCAGCCGTCGGCGTCCTCGAAGCCGTCCTTGTCCTCCGGATCGTCAGGGCACTTGTCGATGTCGTCGGGGATGCCGTCGCCATCGCGATCCTTCTTCTTGTCCCCCTCGGGGCAACCGTCTTTGTCTTCGTCGCCGTCGAAGTCTTCTGGAATGTTTGGACAGCGGTCGTCCTTGTCCAGGATTCCGTCGTTGTCGTTGTCCGGTTCGGGACAACCGTCGGCGTCCTGGAACTTGTCGAAGTCCTCGGGGTCGTCGGGACACTGGTCGGCGTCGTCGGGGTAACCGTCGCCGTCGCGATCACCAATCGAAGGTTCGTAGACGAAGCCCAGCACGACGCGCACATCGGCAGCCTCGAAGCCGGTGAAGAAGGTGCGGCTGCCGCCGGCTGCCATCAGGTAGCTGTTCTGCTCGATGAACAACTTGGCGCCGCCGAGGAACTCGGAGCTGAGCCGCTGATCTGCCGCGTTGTTGTCGGCGTACAGAATCGAGCCGTAGTTCTCGAGCACGAGGTCGAGGCCCGAAAGCGCGCGGTACGAAAGGCCGAGGCCGTAGGTGACCAGATCGCCGTAAGTGAGTTGCCCTTCGGCCAACTGCCCCTGGGCGAACGTCGGGTTGTTCCCGGTGTGGCCGCGGTAGCCGGCATCGAGAGCAATCTTGAACTCGCCCAAGTCGCCGAAGCGCCTCTCGGCCACGAGGCGCGGCCAGTACCAAAAGCCGGGATCTGCTCCCATGTCCCGCTCGGCCCCACCGATGGGACCACCGGCCTGCGCGATGAGGGACAAGCCGAGGCCGTCCTGCACGCGCAACAGACGAAACTTGAGATGCGGAACGATCGTCTGAATCTTCTGCGAATTCAGCTGATCGGAGTTGTAGAGCGCGCCTGTGCCGCCCAGGCCGGTTGCTGCGTCACCAATCATGATGTTGATGGGCACGCTGACGCCCACGACCATGAAGTTGAACAAACCGTAGTTGGCGCTGATGGTGCCTTGGAACGAATCCCCGATCAGTTTGTCGGTACCGACAGCCGTCTGGTTGCTCCGCATCAGGGCGTGGCCCCAGTCGAGCACCATGCCGAAGCTGAATTGGTTCGCGCCGATGATGTCGGTGCCGTTGACGTAGAAGAAACCCTTGGAATCGACCGCGCCGCGGAAGAGATGGGTGTCCATGCCTTGACCATCCGGAACCAAGGTCTGCGCCGAGGCTTCGTTGCCTGCGAAAAGCACTGCGGCGCCCAAAAGGCCCGCTGCCACTCGACTTCGAAGGCACCCGCTGTTTGTCTTCATCACACCCTGTCTGGCCCGCTCGCGGCGGACTCCCTGCCAACATGAGAACCGGCTCCGTTCACCCTCACGCGAACGAGATCACCGAGGTCGATCGGCTTCCCTGACCGATTTTCCAAGGGCCAACGCTATCACCCGGCAAAAATTGCTGTCAATTCCGTGGAGATCCGAGTGGTGACGGTCCTCGCGAACGCGCGCGGAACGGACAAATTCGCTGATTTCGCCTTCGTGAAATCCGCTCACAGAAGACTCCCGACCTCGCCCCACATGAGCGCCTGTTGGCGCCTGGTCGGTGCCGGGTCCACCAGCGCCCGAGATTGTGCCTAGAAGCACGCTCGCTACCCTAGGCGCCCACATGCATCTGCCTCGGCTCCGGCTTCGCGCGTTGGTCCTCGTCGGACTCGGGCTGGGCGTCGGATTCGAAGCTCGGGCCCAAGATAGAAATGGTGCGTGGCGCGCGAGTCCGATGCGCGTTTCGTGGGCAGTGGGTGATTGGGGCGACGCCTGTGGTCCCAGGCCGAGCGGTGGCGGTGAAGCCGGAGGCGTCGTGACCCTCACCGCGTCGGGACACGACTTCACGCTCTCGGGTCTCGGACGCTCGTACAGCAGTCAGCAGTGTTGGGAATCGTTGCCGAGTCTGGGCGCACAAAGTCATAGCGCAACGCCTGCGACCGTGCGCACCTCGTGCAAAATGCCCGCTGGCGATCCACGGCAAGCGACGGTCATCACCACCTGGGCCGTGCGGGAGAACACCATCTACTTCGACGAAACGGGCCAGTACCAGCTAGTCGCCGAGAAGACGAATTGCACGGCGAGTGTGCGCCGCACGCGAGTACTCGAGCGCATCGTCAGCGCGCCCGTCGCTGCACCGGTGACGGTATCGGTTCCAACCGCCCCGCCCGTCGCGACCCCAATTCCCAGCGCGGCTGCCCCACCCGCGCCTGCGCAGGCGTCGATCTGCATGAAGCCCGGACGCGCTGTCAGCCTCGAACTCAGCCCCAAGACGAAGCTGATGCGTGCCGGCGAAAGTTTCACCTTTCGCGCCGAAGCCCGGGACGCCGGCGGTTGTCGTGTGCTCGTCCAGCCCCGTTGGTCCATCCGCACCGGCCAAGCTCTCGGCAGCATCACCGCAGACGGTCACTTGACCGTGGCGCCCAACGCGCCGAGCGGCGCGCTCACCCTCGCAGCGCGCGTCGAAGAAAAGGTCGGCGAAGTCGGCGCGCGTGTCGTCGCCGAAGCGGAATACGAGCGGCTCCTGGCGGGCGGAGGGTTCGGCGTCCAAGGCGAATCGCTCGACCACGCCGTCGTGACTTTGACTTCCTCCGAGGTGTCCGTCGATCCGGTCGACGAAGAAGCACCGAAGGCCAGTCGAAAAGGCGCTCTCGCTCTGCTCGCGGGCGCCGTTTCGCTCGCAGGCGTCGCGCTCTTTCTGGTACTGCGCAAACCGCGCCTCGGGGGTCGGGCTCGGGCTCCACTTAGCGAACCGCCGGAGGCCATGCCCACTCACGCGCCAGTTGTCGCACAACCGGCGGCACCGGCGCTGGAATCGACTGCGGTCGCCGAGCTCGCCCCAACGGTCCCAGGCAAAGTGTGTCCGGTCTGCGCCCGCACCTACCCCCGCGAGTCCACGTTCTGTGGCCAGGACGGCGCTCGGCTGGTTCGCGTGAACTGAGTATTGGTCCCAAGGCCCTGGTTCTTGATAAGGTGAGCCGTCCCCCAGCGAGCAGCGCGACTCGCGCGCCCTGCCGGCGCGCCAACGATTTCCTCAACAGCGACCCGTCAAGAAGAGAACATGAAGATCACCTGCAATTCCTGCGGCGCCAAATACACGATCGCTGATGAAAAGGTGGTGGGCAGGCGCGTCAAGGTCCGCTGCAAGAGCTGCAAAGCCAGCATCCTCGTCGACGGAACCGGTGGCGCCGAGGGCGCAGCAGGCGACGTCGAAGAAGAAGATGGTGATGCCGTCGTTGCTGCAGCTCCTGCTGCAAGTGCACCCGGCGCCGCACCTGGTGCCACCGCCGGCAAGAAGCCGCCTCAACGCAAGACCGTCAAGAAGAACACATGGTCGGTGAACTTGTCCGACGACGACTCGCGCGAGATGACGAGCGACGAGCTCGTCCAGGGATGGAGGGACGGCGCCGTCACGCAGGACGCCTACGTCTGGAAAGACGGGATGGACGATTGGAAGCCAATCCTCGAGGTTCCGGAACTCAAGCTGCGCCTGAAGGCCGTGTCGGCAAAAGCCAAGGCAGACGAGGTCGTCACCTCGAGCAAGCCTGGAGCAGCAGCAGGCAGCAGTGACGATCTGTTCGGTGGCGTCGACTTCGCCGGCGGCGCGGATTCCGAAGCCGCTGCAAGTCCAATGCGCGCAGGCGCGGCTCACGACGACGACAAGAAAGCTCCCACGGGTCAACGCAACGAGAGTTCCGTGCTGTTCTCGCTCGACGCACTCCGCACCCACGAGCCCGCTCCCAAAGAAGAACGAGCGGCGGCCAGCGACATTTTCGGTACCGGAGCGAGCGGCGGACTCGGTGGAGCCGGGCTGGGTGGTTTCGGCGGCGGTGGGCTGGGTGGCGGCATCGATCTGTTGACCGCACCCGCCAAGGATATGCCGCCCGCACCAGCAGGCGCGCGCGGGGCCGTTGCGGCAGCACCTGCTCCTGCGCCGTCCAAGGGCAAGGGTGGCCTGATCGCAGCCGTGCTCGGTGGCGTGCTCGTGCTCGGTGGCGGCGTGTTCTTCCTGGTCGGTGGCAGTGGCGACGCCGATGTGGCCGCAGAAGCTGCGAAGACTGCAGCGGCAGAAGCGGCCGCCAAGGCGGCAACCGATGCCGAAGCCGCAAAGAAGGGCGTCGAAAATCAGCTGAAGAAAGCGGAGGCCGAGAAGAACGCCATGGCCGAGCAGCTCAAGGCAGCTCAGTCCGCCGCCGAGAAGAAAGACGAGCCAAAGGCCGAAGAGAAGAAGGACGAACCGGCCGCCGCGACTCCCTCGACCGGAACGCCGTCAACACCCAAGCCGACCGATCCCAAGCCTGCAGATCCCAAACCCGCTGCGCCGAGTGGTGGTGGTGCGTTCGACACCGGCGCTGCCAAGGCCGCACTCTCTGCCGCAGCTGCCAACACCGCGGCCTGCGCCCAAGCTGGTGGCCCGACAGGCGCGGGCAAGGCCGAGGTTACTTTTGCTCCCAGCGGTCGCGTGACGAGCGCCAACGTGGTGAGTGGTCCGTTCGGCGGCACGGCCGTCGGCGGCTGTATCGCTTCGACGTTCCGTCGAGCCAAGGTCCCGGCGTTCGGCGGCGCACCGGTGACGGTGGCCAAGAGCTTCACCATTCACTGAGGCGGTTCTGAGTTTCTTGGCCCGGCGTGCTCGAGCATTCGCTCGAGTCGCTGGGCCAAAAACGTTTGTCGCTCTTCTTTGCGCGTCTCCGACAAGGCCAGAGTCAACGCCCGGGGGTCGACGACCAACACGCACAGCTTCTTGGCGCGCGTGACGGCCGTGTAGAGCAAGTTCCGGGACAGCATCACGAAGTGGGACGCCAAGAGCACGATGACAACCGCCGGGTACTCGCTGCCCTGACTCTTGTGGATCGTCGTCGCGTAGGCGAGCCCGAGCTGACCGAGGTCGCCACGCTCGTAGGCGACTTGACGGAGGCCTTCGTCGCTTTCGTAGCTGACGACCACGCGACCTGCTCCAGGATCGACGCTCTGAACCTCACCGACGTCGCCGTTGAAGACGGCCTTGTCGTAGTCGTTCTTGCGCTGCATCACCTTGTCGCCCGCGCGCAGGGTCATGTCCCCAACGCGCAGGCTGAGACCGGTCGGGTTGAGCAAGGTCTGGAGCTTTTCGTTGAGCTGCAACGTGCCGGTGTGACCGCGGTGCATGGGCGTCAGCACCTGGATGTCGCGCACGGCGTCGAGACCAAAGCGGCTGGGAATACGTTCGCACACCAACTGACACACCAGGTCTTGGGCCTTTTCGGGTTGGGTGCACGAAATCACGAAGAAATCGCCGTCGGGATCGCCCGCCCCAACCGGCGTCTCGCCCACCAAAATGCGGTGCGCGTTCTCGACGATGCCGCTCTGTCCCGACTGCCGAAACACGACATCGAGCCGCGACACGGGCACCACGCCGCTCCGGATCAGGTCGCCCAGAACCCAGCCGGGCCCGACGCTGGGCAACTGATCGGCATCGCCGACGAGCACGACGCGAGCCGCACCTGGCGTGGCTTCCAGCAAGTCGGCCATCAGCGCCACATCAATCATCGACGCCTCGTCGACAATCAACAGATCGACCTCGAGTGGATGCGCCGAGTTTCTTTGAAACTTACCCGTGCGACCCTCCACTTCGAGCAAACGGTGCAACGTCGTGGCCCGCCTGCCCGTTGATTCGTTCAAACGCTTCGCAGCGCGCCCAGTGGGTGCGGCCAGTGCCACGCGCAGTCGCTGCTTCTCGAGCACGAACAAGATCGCCTGAACGATCGTAGTCTTGCCAACGCCGGGACCCCCGGTGATCACGACGAACTTCTGCACGGCTGCGGCCAGCACGGCCCGCTCCTGCGCCGGTGCGAGCCGCACCCCCTGTTGGGCCTCGAAATCACGCAGCAAACTCTGCAGTTGGGGCAGCTGGTGGCTCGGCGCGACCAGCAGGCGCGCGACGTGTTCGGCGACGCGCTCCTCGGCGCGCGCAAGTCTTTCCAGGAAGACCAAGTCGCCTTCGAGGACGACCAAGCCGCGCTCGGCCAGCGCATCGATGGCACTTTCGAGGTGCTGTGCGTCGATCTCGAGCAGCGCCTGGGCCCGTTCCACCAAAAGGCCGCGCGGGCAGAGGCAGTGTCCGTTGTCGGCCCAAGCCCGCAATTCGTGCAACACGCCCGCTTGCGCTCGCTCGGGATGATCGGAGGCGATGCCTCGAGTCTGCGCGATGCGGTCGGCGGTCTTGAAGCCCACGCCGTACACCTCGATAGCCAAACGATAAGGGCTCTCTTGCACGATGGCCTGTGCGCGCTCGCCGAAATGCTTGACGATGCGCTGCGCCAGTCCAGGCGTGGTGTCGTACGCGCCAAGCGCCAAGAGCACGTTGCTCAGTCCGCGGTGCTCGATCCAGCCTCTGCGAATTTCCTCGACCTTGGCTTTGCCTAGACCCGGCACCTCGGCCAGTCGGTGCGGCTCCACGTCGAGCATGCGCAGCGACTCGAGTCCAAAATAGTTGACGATGCGCTTGGCGAATCCCGGACCAAGACCCGCGATCACACCGCTCCCCAAATACCTCTCGAGGCCTTGGACCGTCTCGGGCACGATGACGACCAGGCTCTCGACGCGCAGTCGTTCGCCGTGCCGCGAATCGGTCTCGAATCGGCCGCTGACTCGAACTTGTGTCCCGGGACCGACGGCTGGAACGGTGCCGACCACGGTCACGCGCTTTGCGGCGCCCATGCCTTCGACCCGATGCAGCCGAAGCACGCGAAAGCTCGTCTCCTCGTTTTCGAAGGTGACGCGCTCCACTTCGCCGAGCAACGTGACGCTCACCTCCAGCGCTTATCGCTTGGCCGCGCCGCAAACAAGTCGCGAGGCCTTGCCGCCGCGTGTTTCCACGGGCTATCTCGGGACGACCTATGCAAAGCGGTGCTTTCCAACGCGTTCACGCCCACTGTGCCTGCGCCGGGGCCTCCTTCTCCCCCGCCTCGACCCTGCGCAAGTACGAACGCTCGCGGCCCTTCGTCGTCACGCACCTCGCGCTCGAACTCGACGTGCTGTTCGACGATCGCGCCGTCGAAGGTCAAGCCCGACTCGAGTTCGAGCGGCGCGCTCCGCGCGGGAAAGAACGCGTGCTCGACGCCGTCGGATTCTCGTTGCGCGGCTTGTCGCTCCAGCTCGAAGGTGGGTCCGAACGTACGTTGCTCGAAGGCACGGACTACTCGTACGATGGTGACCAGCTGAGCATCGTCATGCCCGACGATCTCAAGCGCGGCACGATCCAGATCGCCTATCGCGCCGTACCGCTCTCGGGTCTCTACTTCTTGGCGCCCGACGACAAGGTCAAGGACCGACCACTGCAAGTTTGGAGTCAGTGCCAGGACGAGGATGGACGACACTGGTTTCCGTGCCTCGACAAGCCACACGTCAAAATGACGACCGAGATACGCGTGACGGTGCCTCCGGGCATGACGGCGCTGTCGAACGGCGAGTTGATCGAGCAGGACACGCCAAAAAAGGGCTCGCGCTGGCTCTACCACTACAAGCTCGACACCCCGCATCCGTCCTACCTGATGACGTTGGTCATCGGCCAATTCGACGAGTGGACCGAAAACGTCGCTCTGCCTTCCGGACGCGACGTGCCCCTGCGCTACATGGTGCCCGTCGGTAGAAAGGCCGACGGCCATCGGGCCTTCCAGGGAACGGCCGAGATGATCCGGCTCTTCTCCGAGAAGACGGGCGTCGAGTACCCTTGGAACCGCTACACACAGATCGTCGTCAGCGACTTCATTTTTGGTGGCATGGAGAACACCACCGCCACGACCATGTACGAGCACATCTTGTTCGACAAGAAGGCGGCTCTGGACATCGAGTCGCACGACCTGGTGGCCCACGAGTTGGCTCACCAGTGGTTCGGGGATTTGGTCACCTGCCGCGACTGGTCGCAGGCCTGGCTGAACGAAGGCTTCGCCACCTTCATGGAGCTGGTCGAGCGCGAAGCACGCCTCGGGCGCGATGAGTACGATCAAGCCGTGCTCGTCGACCTGATCGCCTACTTGGGCGAAGCCAATCACGACTACAAACGACCGATTGTCTCTGGCGACTACGAGGAGCCGATTGACCTATTTGATCGGCATTTGTACCAGAAAGGCGGGCTCGTTCTGCACATGCTGCGCCGCCGTCTGGGCGACGAATGCTTCTGGGCCGGCGTACGTGCCTACCTGGACAAGCACCGCGGCAGCATCGTCGAGACGCGCGATTTGGTCCGTGAACTCGAAGAGGCCAGCGGACAGAGCCTCGAGCGGTTCTTCGACCAGTGGGTGTTCCGGGCCGGCCATCCCGAGATCGACGTGAAGGTCAGCTATGCAGACGGCCTGTTGGTTGTCGACGTCGAGCAAACGCAAACCGGCGCCGACGTTGCCACCTTCGAGTTACCGTTCGAGATCGCCGTTCGCGTCGGCGACGCATGGCAGACGCACGCGCGGAAGATCGACGATCGCAAAGCGTCGCTGGTCGTGCGCACGAACGAGCGCCCCACGGGTCTCGTCATTGACCCTGATTTTCGCATTGCCGCTCCCCTGACGCTGAATATTCCTGCCGATTTGCTCCGCAAAACGGTCCGCAACGGCCCGTCCGCCCGGGGGCGCGCTCAAGCCGCCGACGCTTTGAAAAAGCGCCAAGATCCAGACGTGATCGAAGCTCTCGAGCGCTGTCTACTGGACGGCAGCGAGTCGTGGATAGTACGCGCGACCGCTGCTGCCTCGCTCGGTAGCATCGGTGCACAAGGCGCAGAAAAGGCATTGGTCCGGGCTGCTTCGACCGAAGACGCCAAGGTGCGCCGCGCCGTTGCCACCGCGCTAGGACAGTTCCAGAGCCCCGAAACCGTCGACACGCTCACCAGCCTCGCCCAGGACGACGCCAGCTATTTAGTGAGCGCAGCAGCGGGCCGTTCCCTGGGGCGCACTCGCGTGGCGGATGCGCCGACACGTCTTCGCCCCTTGCTCAAGCGCGATTCGTGGGCCGACGTCGTACGCGCTGGCGCGCTCGAAGGCATGGCGGCTTCGGGCAACGAAGAGCTCTTGCCCGAGCTGTTTGCTTGGTCCGAGTACGGACGTCCCTTGCGGGCGCGCCGCGCGGCCATCGCAGCGCTCGCGGTGTTGGGCGAAGGCAAGAAGGTCCGGGAGCACCTCGGCAAGCTGCTGCGCGACCGCGATCCTCACTTGCGCACGGGTATTCTGCTCGCGCTCGAGCGCCTCGGCGATTCCAAGGCGCGAGGCGTGATCGAGGAACGACTCGCGCACGAACTGGATGGTCGCGTCCTCCGTCGCGGCAAGAAGACCCTGGCGGCCTTGGGCAGCGATCGAGCGCAGGCCATCCAGAAGACGCGCGAAGAGACCCAGCGCCTGGAAAAAGAACTCGGGGACCTGAAAACGCGGCTCAGCCGACTGGAGCAGAGCTTGACCCCGGCCCAGAAGAGCAAGGAGTCAGCGAACGAGCCTGCGGCCGACCCCGGCTCGCAGAAGGCCACTCCAGCCTCCAAGAAAAGCGAGGCCAAAACGGCTGACGCCAAGAAGAAGGCTTCACGCCAAAAGGCAAGCGCAGCGCCAGCTAGCGCCGAGAAGTCGGCTCCCAGAAAGACTTCCGCTGGGAAATCCAAGACCAAGCGGACGCGCTGAGCGCGGAAGTTTGCGGGGCCTGGCGGCCCAGGCACGTACCGAGCCTCCGCCCAGCGGCGCCTGACGACCTCACCAGCCGATGCCGAATTCGATGCCGTTCTCGAGCGGGTGCTCGTAGACGACCTCGGAAAGATTCACGACGAAACGGTAGTCCAGATAGAGCCGCGTCGAGCGCGAACGCATGAACATCACGCCTGCCTGAGCGTAGGCAGCCATGTTGCCTTGGATCGTGCCCTGACCGAACGAGTACACGCGTGGCAAGATGCCACCGCCCAAGTAGGGCGCGACCTCCGTGTCGGTCAGGTACGCGCTGGCGCCAAACTCGCCGTAAATACCGCCGATGGCGTAGCGCGGATTCGCGGCGAAGTTCCCGTAGTTGTCCGCGAGTGGAAACGCGAAACCCGCGCCCATCTCGATAAAAAAGGATTCCATCTCGATGCGCCCGTCGAAGCCCAACGTCATGAACGGCTGGTACGAGGTGGTGGGCGACCAGGGCAAAAATGCAGCAGTCTTCACGCCGAAGATCTTTTCGGTCGGCTTGCCCTCCGTCTTGGTGGCGTTACCCAGTTTGCGCGTTTCTTCGAAGCTCGTCCGCTCGTGGAGCGCCTCAGCCACGCGGTCGATCACCTGAGAGGCGTCGTTCATGTTGGTGGTGACGGTTTTCACGGAGTGAATGACACGACCGTTGGCTTGATGGCGCGACGCGCGAATCTGAATACCGTCGCCCAAGCCCACGAACGACAAGACGATGTACTCGGTGGCGCCTGTGCGTGCGGCCTCGGCCATCGGATCCTCGATTGGCGCCGAGTTCTCGGCGGTGCGCGTCACCAAGATGCGCTCCTGCGCTTCGACCGAATAGGCATCGACGAACAACTGCTCGAGCGCCGCGGTGTCGCCCGCCGAGACGTTCGTGGCCTTTGCAGGCCCAACGAGGGTGTCGGCCCAACTGGGGCTGGCAACGAGCAAGGAAGTGGCGAGAGCAAGACCTGATAAAAAGCGGGGCATGGAGTGATGCATCGACGAAGCCTCAGCAGGGATCGTGCCAGGCGAACTGCGAACGAGCAGATCGCTGGCCAACCCTCCGTGTGTCCCATCAGGAAAGCCGAATCGGGCCTCCCTGACCAGAGCTGTTCCGAAAACCGGCCGAGTGACTCGGGCTCCGGACCATGACAGCGCTGTCGAGGTCCGGGGTTATGATGTCGGGAGATGGGAAGCACGCTTCGCCCTTGGTCAACCGATTTCGCGTGGGGTGTGGCGACTGCCGCCGCTCAGATAGAAGGCGCTGCCACGATAGATGGCCGCGGTCCGAGCACCTGGGACGTGTTCGCGCGGCGGCCAGGCGCCATCTCCGAGGGTCACGACCCCAGTGTAGCCTGCGACCACTACGGCCGTCTGGACGAAGACCTCGATCTGCTCGCCGCGCTGGGGGTCGACGCGTACCGATTCAGTGTCAGTTGGTCGCGCGTTTTGCCCAACGGGCGCGGAGCCATCAATCCTCTCGGGCTTCGCTTCTACGATCGCTTGGTCGATGGGTTGCTCGAACGAAACATCACACCCTATCTCACCCTCTTCCACTGGGATTACCCGCAGGCGCTCGAAGATGCTGGTGGCTTTCGGAACCCAGATAGCTCGCACTGGTTCGCCGACTACGCGAAGGTGCTGGCTCGCCATTTCGCTGGCAGGGTTCGCCACTATTTCACGCTCAATGAGCCGCATGCCTTCATTGAAGGAGGCTTGCTCCACGGCCGACACGCACCTGGCCTCACGTTGCCTCTGTCGGCCGTGCTGGCCGCCGCTCACAATGCACTCCTGAGCCATGGACGCGCCACGCAGGTGCTGCGCGCCGAAGTTGCGAACTCGTGGGTTGCGTTCGCGCCGGTGCTGGTCAGTGCCACACCCGCGACCACCAGTGACGCTGACGTGGAAGCCGCACGCGCTTTCACCTTCGAAGCCCAGAGCACGGCCCTGCGTGCCTCGGCCTTCTGGATGGACCCCGTGTACCGTGGCAGCTACCCTGAAAGTTTTCTGCGTCTCGCCGGCTCGGAGTTCCCGCGTATCGACGTGCGGGATCTGGACGTGATCGCGCAGCCGCTCGATGTGTTCGCCGCTAACTTGTACGACACGGTCGTCGTTCGCGCGGGGCGCGGGGGCGCGGCCGAAATCGTACCACCGGCCATCGGGTCGCCGCGTACGGCCTTCAACTGGCCCGTGACAGCCGAGGGGCACTACTACGGTCCGCTGTTCGCCTGGCAGCGCTATGGCTTACCGGTGCTCATCTCGGAAAACGGTCTGTCGACCCGCGATTGGGTCGCGCTGGATGGACTGGTGCATGACGACGAGCGTTCGGACTTCATCGAACGACACGTTCGCGAGCTGGCCCGCGCCGGCACGGACGGCGTACCGTTGGCCGGCTACTTTCACTGGTCCTTGCTCGACAACTTCGAGTGGAACCACGGCTATCGAGAACGCTTCGGGCTCGTGCATGTCGACTTTGCAACAGGTCACCGAACGCCCAAGCGTTCGTTCGACTACTATCGCCAGCTCGTCTTGCGCGAGCGAAGCCGCTGAACCACGAGTGGTCCACGCTCAAAACTCGAGCAGCATGCCTTCTTGAGCGACGATCGCGCCGTCCCACATCTCGCGCGCCTCTTTGGCGATGCCATCCATGATCTCGTCGTCGTGCTCCGGATCGTGGTGGAATATGGCGAGCTTCTTCACGTTGGCAGCGGTGCACAGACGCACGGCCTCTTGCCACGTCGAGTGCCCCCAGCCGACTTTTTCCGGGAACTCGGCGTCCGTATAGGTCGAGTCGTAGACGACCAAGTCAGCGCCTTCGATCAGGCCGAGCACGCGCTGATCGGGCTTGCCGGGAATGTGCTCCGTGTCGGTCACGTAACACACGGATTTTCCTCCGTGCTCGATGCGATAGGCGGTCGCGCCGTTGGGATGGTTGAGCGGCGCCGTGCGCACGTGCACTCCCGGCGACAGCTCGAAGTGATCACCCGCTCTGAAGTCTTCGAATTCCATGCTCGATTGCATGGCCTCGAGTGGCACGGGGAAGGTCGGCTGCATCATCTGACCCGCAAGCACTTCGCGGATCGAGCTGCCAGCCAGATGCCCCGCCATGATGCGAAACTCGTAGCCCTTGCGAAACCCGGGAGCGAAGAAAGGAAACCCGTTGATGTGATCCCAGTGGGTGTGCGTCAACAACAGCGAAGCGGCGCGGCCGCCTTTCGCGATGAAGCTGTGACCCAAGGAGCGAATGCCGGTTCCAGCGTCCAGGATGATGGCGTGATCCCCGGCGTTCACCTCGATGCAGCTCGTGTTGCCGCCATACCGAACGTGATTCGGCGACGGACAGGCAATGCTCCCCCGCACGCCCCAGAACCGCAGATTCAAAGCCATGATTTCCCTGACGAAGGTCCACCAGAAGGGATACCCCTGTCAACGACCGAGCCCAACCGGGCCCGGGGGGGCCAGCAGCCACGGCCCGGACCCAACCGCCAAGAGGGCGCCGTCGGCCGTAGCCTGGGTCGCGACGCCCTCTTGGGAGTCTGGTAGCTTGCCGAGCCGTGGCGGGCGCGATTCGAGGAGCAGAAGCCGACGACGGCGACGGAGACCCGCCGCAAGGCGCGCGCTCCCAAGGTAGCGCGCGCGGCGACGAGAGCGCCGCGGCTGCCCGCGTCGAGCGCCTCGAGCTGCTGCACCGGATTGGCATCGCGCTGGGCGCAGAAAAAGATCGGAACCGCCTTCTCGAGACGATCCTCAAAGAGGCCCAGAGGTTATGCAATGCCGACGGTGGCACGCTTTACTTGCGAACGCCGGAGAATCAGCTTTCTTTTGCCATCGTCCACACTGAATCGCTGGGCGTCGCGCTGGGCGGCACTTCGGGCAAGCCAGTCGCGTTTCCACCGATTCCGCTATTCGACGCGCTCGGCGCACCCAACGTGCAGAACGTCGCTTCCTACGCCGTGCACCGCAAGCAACCGGTTCACATTCCCGATGCCTACGACGCCGAAGGCTTCGATTTTTCCGGTACCAAGCGTTTCGACGAACGCAGCGGCTATCGTACGCAGAGCTTGTTGACGATCCCCTTGGTCAACAGCGAAGACTGGGTAATCGGTGTCCTTCAGCTGCTCAATGCTCAGGATCCGACCACTGGTGAGCTGGTCGAATTCGCGCCCGAGAACCAAGAAATCGTCCTGTCGCTGGCCGCGCAGGCAGCCTTGGCACTCGACAACAAGTTACTACTCGAGGCCCAAAAAGAGCTACTCGAGAGCTTCATCAAGCTGATCGCCTCGGCCATCGACTCCAAGAGCCCGTACACCGGCGGCCACTGCGAACGCGTGCCGGTGCTGACGGAGATGATCATGACTGAGGTCTGCGAAGCCCAAAGCGGTCCGTTCACAGACTTTCAGCTGTCGAGCGACGAGTGGTACGAACTGCGTATCGCAGCTTGGCTCCACGACTGCGGCAAGGTGACAACTCCGGTCCACGTCATGGACAAGGGCACCAAGTTGGAGACGATCTTCGACCGCATCGCCTCGGTTCGGCAACGCTTCGAAATCCTGGAACGCGACGAACGCGTGGCCATGCTAGAAGCCATCGTCCACGGCGAGGATCGGAATTTGGCCGAGCAGCGCTACGAGGCGGCTCGTGAAAGCCTGCGTGAGGACCTGGCATTCTTGGAACGCTCCAATATCGGCGGCGAATTCTTGTCGACCGAGGCGCAGACACGCATTCGACAGATCGCCAAGCGCACCTACGAAGAGGCGGGCCACACGCGCGCGCTGCTGGACGAAGACGAACTCGAAAATCTGACGATTTCCAGAGGCACGCTGACGGAAGACGAGCGCCTGATCATCAATGGCCACATGGTCGAGACGATCCGCATGCTCGAAGCACTGCCGTTTCCTCGCCATTTGGAGCGGGTTCCCGAGTACGCTGGCGGCCACCACGAGAAGATGGACGGCGGAGGCTATCCCAAGGGCATTTACGCATCGGACATGTCCTTGCCGGCGCGCGTCATGGCCATCGCCGACGTCTTCGAGGCGTTGACCGCTGACGATCGGCCCTACAAGAAGGCCAAGAAGCTCAGCGAAGCCATGCGCATCATGGGTTTCATGAAGCGAGACAATCACCTCGACCCCGCGCTGTTCGACCTGTTCGTGCAAAGTGGCGTCTACCGCAGATACGCAGCGCGCTTCCTCGATTCGAGCTTGCTCGACGCCGTCGACGAAGCGGCCCTGCTGGCCATCGTGCCCCAGAGCTTCGAGCTGCCCGAGCGCGCCTCGCGCCTGTCGCGCAAAACCAAGCTGCTGGACGAGTACGAGCGCCGTTTTCCGCTCAGCGTGCGCAACTTGCCCACCAGCTCTCGGGGCCGCGCGCCCGGCAGTTGAGACGGCGACGTGCAGCGCATCCTTCCGCAACTCGCCGTCGGTGCACTCGGCCTCGGCACCCTTGTGGTGCTGAATACGCGCCCCCCTGGGGGCATCGAAGGAGAACCCCAGGTCGAACATGACTTGCCGGGCGCGACTTCGGGCTACGTCGGTTCGGGTGCCTGCCAGAGCTGCCACCCTTCGGCCTACCGTAGCTGGCACGACAGCTTTCATCGCACGATGACGCGACCCGCGCGCGATCTCGCGTGGGACGGTGAGCACGCGCCCGGTCTACCCATCACGCTGGAAGGCGATCAGGGCGCCTACACATTGAGTCGCAGCGAGGATGGCTCGATTGACGCACGAGGGCCCAATTTGCACGCGCCCGGTCGCGAAGTGGTCCAACGAAAGCTCGTGCTCGCCACCGGTTCGCACCACTACCTCGCCTTCTGGTTGACTGGGCCAGCAGGCAGGGAATTGCGCCAATTTCCTTTCGTTTTCCTACTCGGCGACAAGACTTGGGCACCGCGGCGCGAAGTGTTCCTGGCCCCGCCCCGCGAAACAGACAACCCACCGAGCTGGAACGCCAACTGTATCCAGTGTCACGCCGTCGCGGGCGAACCACGGCAGAGTCAAGGAACCAGCCCCGAACCTTGGGTTCGCTACCAAAGCCAAGTCGCGGAGCTGGGCATCGCCTGCGAAGCCTGTCACGGCCCCGGTGGCAACCATGCGTCACGTATGCGGGCACCCTGGGCACGCGAGCTCGCGCATCGACAAGCGCGCGAGGGACCCGATGATCCGGATGCACCCGATCTGGAGATCGTCAATCCCGCGCGCCTGACCGCCGCACAGAGCAGCGCAATCTGCGGCCAGTGCCATGCGTACTTCGTGCCCGCGCGACCCGACGAATGGTGGAGTCACGGCTACACGAAGCGTTCGGCTCCCGCGGTCGATCTCGCCGACTCGCGAAGCCTCCTCGCCGCTAGCTCGGCCGAACTGGCCGAGCGCGTCGCCCTCAGCCACGAGCTCACAAGTATTTTTTGGTCCGATGGTTCCGTGCGCGTGGGGGGGCGAGAGTACAACGGTTTGCTGCAGTCGCCGTGCTTCGAGCACGGCACCGGTCAACGGCAGTTGTCTTGCGCAAGCTGTCACGGCATGCACGAAGGCAAACCCGATGATCAGCTACGCTCTGATCTTTCGCGCCGCCAATTGTGCAGCCAGTGCCATCAAGCGGTTCTTGCGGACGTCGGGCACTCGGGTCATTCCCAAACCTTGAGCGCACCCGATTGCGTCGACTGTCACATGCCCAAGACCAGCTACGCGCTGCTCAAAGGCATCGCGAGCCATCGCATTTCGTCGCCGGGACGAAAGCTCACCGATCCGCCGTCGGCCTGTGCTCTGTGTCACGTGGATCGTTCGGCGGTCTGGCTCGACGCCGCCCTCGTGCGCCTATTCCCCCGCTTGCGCCCAGCGCCAGCGAGCGCTGGACCTGCGACGGGCGAAGCTGCGAAGCCACATGGACTCGACGTCGCACTGGGAGCGCGCCAGTTGTTGGCAGGAAACGCCGCCGAGCGGGCCTTGTTCGCCAGCGCTCTCTCCGATCCGGGCGCACGTTCGCTCGTCGATTCCCCGTGGGCGCTTCGCCTGCTGGCCCGTCTGGCGGATGACCCCTATCCGGCAGTGCGCCGCATTGCGAAACGGGTCGAGCGTGAAATCCGCGCCCAGCCGAAGGCGACGCGTCCAGCGAGTGCGCTGCCCGATGAGCTGCTCGACGCCCTGGCAGAAGAGCGGGATGATCGAGCGATCGTAATCAGCGAGTGAGGAGTGATGCACCCGAACGACAGTTTTTCACCTTCTCCGGCGCTGTGGCGTGCCCGGCTCGTGCGCGCGCACCTCGTGTCGGGTTGGGGCGGCCTCTTCTTGTTCGCGGCCCTCGGCCTGGTTCTCGAAAGTTTGCACGCCTTCAAGGTCGACAGCTACCTCAACGCCGATCATGAGGCTCGCCGGCTGCTGTGGCGCCTGGCCCACGCCCACGGCACGCTGCTCTCGCTCGTACAGATTGCATTCGCCTGGACGCTGACGCGTCTACCGGACACGCATTTTCCAAAACCGATGGGGCTCGCGTCCGGGTCACTGACCTCCGCGTGGCTGCTATTGCCCGGCGGTTTTTTTCTGGGCGGAATCGGCGCGACCTCCGCCGATCCAAGTCCAGCGATCTTGCTGGTGCCGCTGGGGGGACTGCTGCTCTTGTTTGGGCTCGGATCGACGGCCTGGTGCGCGTTCGGGCTCACTCCGAAGCCGTGAGCCACGCACGTTCGGAGGACCAATGCTGCTCGGAAGATTCGAGCGAATCTGCGCCAAGCTCCGACAAGCGCTCATTCAACGCAGGACGACCGAGCACCTCCTCGACGATGCGGTAGAGGCCGAATTTGGGCATGCGCGTGTAGCCGGTCCAAGCGGCGCCAGCCAAAGTGCCATCTTTGAGCATTTCCCAGAGCCACTCGCCGGCGTGCTCGGGGGCGTACTGCTTGATGCCCGAGCCGCCGTCGATCGCCCAACGCCGGTTGTAGCGCTCGTGCGCGCCGACCGGCTTGGCGAAGATCAGCGGCAGTCCCAGCGCACCAAAGAACGTCAGCTCGCTCGGCTTCGTCCAAAGGACGTCGGCTGCGCCAAGGACACGAATGAAGCGCGTGAAGTACTCGTCGTGATTCGGCGCCAGCAGGATGTCGATGGCGCCGTTGGCGAGTTCCGCCTCGAGACCACTCTGCACGATGGCCTCGCGAAAGCGCGCTGCAACCTCTGGGCGAATGCCGGCCACCAGCGTCACCTTCATTTTCCCGCGCCGCAGCCGGCGCGCCAGACTCGGGAGAAACTGAAAAGCCATGTCGACCTGCGCGCCCGCACCACCGACCGCGAAGACCAGGTGCGGCGGGAGCGCCGGCTGATCTTCGGGCAAATCACCTAGAAAGAACGATATTTCTGCGCGCACCTCGCGCAAGAAGCGCCGCCGCGGATCGAGCGTCACCAAGCGGCGCCGCAAATTTTCGCGCAAAATTGGCACATCCGGCCCGCCCAAGAGTTGGTGCGGGAGCGGGTAGCCGGTGACGATCACGCGATCGGGCGCCACGCCGTAGGCCTTGAGGCGTCGACGCACGCGCATGCTGGGCACAAAATAGGTGATCTGACTCTGGCGGGGTTGTATCGGCGCCCACACTCGATTCACGTCAGCGTCCGTCACCACGCAGTAGAGCCGCTCGGCGCCGTGATAGTCAGAAAGCACAGCCGGACCGTAGAAGGTGGTGAGCAGCGGCTTTTTGCTGGCGCGAAGGCGGGTTGCCAAGCCTGCGCCGAGACCGCGCTGGGCCATCTCTTCCAAGACGCGCACGGGCACATTGCGTGCCGACAGATCCCGCTTGGGGTACAAGGCCGGTATCTTGGTCAGGCCGTTCAACAGATCGCCAAGCGACGGACCGATCAGCGGCAAGCGACCGGCTCGAGACAACATTTCGTAGCCAGCGCGGACTTGCTGCCACTTCTTCTGCTCGCTCTCGCTGGCCAGTGGGGCATGGTCGGCCAGGAGCACTGGCTCTCCACCAAGAATTTCCGACAGACTGTGCGCCGGCCTCAGGTGGCCGTAGCCCATGTCGATGGCGACCAGCTCGACCCGTCCCGGCCCGTCCGCAGTTCCGCTATCGTGCGCGATGGTCATGCCCTCGCCACATAGCGGGGGACTACGCTGCTTGGGTGACCACTAGGCAAGGGATTGGTGACGAATCGACTAGGTTGAAGCTCAGGCCAGCAGGCGCCAGCTCGTGCCCCCCGGCGTGTCGAACATTTCGACGCCGCGCTCGCTCAGCTCGCCCCGGATGGCGTCCGCGCGGGAGAAGTCCTTGTCCTGACGAGCTTGGGTACGCTCGACCAGTTTCTCCTCGACCCAAGCCTTGTCGATACCCGAAGCCCAGGCGCGCCGATCGCGCACTCGGGTCAAGAAAGCTGCCGGCTCGTCGAGCCCCAAACCAAGTACTGCACCCAACCGTGCGAAGGCCTGCTCCAGGGCTTCATACGTCGTTCGCGCCATCGAGCCCTTCTTGATCAGGGCCAAATCGGCCAGCTCGTTGGACGCTTTGAGCAACGACGCCACGTGAGCGAGGGCCTGCGGCGTATTGAGGTCGTCGTCCAGCGTGCGAGCCAAGCCATCCGCGAACCGCGCGACCTCGGCTGGAAGAGCCTGCTCGACGTCCTTGATGCGTGCGGGATCGAGCTGCTGCAGACGCTGCCGCGTGGCGTAGAGGTACTCGAGCCGCGACTCGGCCTCGCTGAACTGTGGAAAGCCCAGAAGGTGACCGGCTTCGTCGAGATCCATCTCGAGATTGTAGGGCGCGCGGTAGTGAGCTGTGAGCAGCGAGTAGCGCACCGCCTCCGGTTCGACTTTGTCGAAGGCCTCACGCAACCGAAAAAAGTTGCCCAGACTCTTGCTCATCTTTTCTTTGTTGACCTGCACGAAGCCGTTGTGCATCCAGTAGCGCGAGTAGCAGCGACCCGTCGCACATTCGCTCTGGGCGATCTCGTTCTCGTGGTGGGGGAATACCAAATCGAGGCCGCCTCCGTGCAGATCGAAGGTCTCACCGAGATAGTGCATGCTCATCGCGCTGCATTCGATGTGCCAGCCGGGACGGCCCGCGCCCCAAGCGCTCGGCCACGAGGGCTCGCCGGGCTTGGCCGCCTTCCACAGCGCAAAATCGGAGGGATGCTTCTTCTTTTGCGCGTCGGCGGAGTCGAGGCGTTCGCTCGCTCCGGCTTCCATCTGCGACAAGTCGCGGTGCGAGAGCTTTCCGTAGTCGTGGCACGACGCGACCTGAAAGTAGACGTCTCCCGCCGACTCATAGGCGTGGCCGCGCTCGATCAAGCGCTCGATCAGGCCGCGAATTTCCGCGATATGATCGCTGACCTTGGGCTGGTGATCGGGTTCGAGCGTGTACAGCCGACGCATGTCGGTCTGATAAGAAAGGAGCATGCGCTCCGCGAGGGCTCGCGGCTCCTCGCCGTTCTCCTTCGCGCGCTTGATAATCTTGTCATCGACGTCGGTGACGTTGCGCACGTAGCTGACGCGTAGGCCTTGGCTGCGCAAGTGGCGCACCAGTACGTCGTAGACAACGCAGGGACGAGCATGACCGATGTGCGCGTCGTCGTACGTGGTTGGACCACAGATGTAGAGGCGGGCGTGACCCGGCTCTTCGGTCTCGAAGGGCTTCTTCTTGTTGTCGAGTGTGTCGAAAAGCTGAAAGTTCATGGCCGAGCAGCACGACCGAGACGAGTCGCGACCGACGGCTCCTAGGCTGAAACGGTCCAGACCGGAATGCGCCCGACGCTCTCGGCTACAAAACCTGCTAGCTACGGCCGTTGTCGAGTTTCAGTAAGGACGATCTCGAGAAAATTTGGCCAGCTGGCCGTAAACTCGGGTCCAATACGTGGGTTAGCCCGCAACTTGGGGCGTTTGGAAATATATTTTCACAAGCAACCTGGCAAGCGGTTCGTCCGTGCGTCACCTTAGCGCCTGTCCAACCGCCCGGGGGGGAGAGGAACGGATTCAGTTTGAACGCCTCCCGATGAGCTTGCATTCCCCAGTCAACGACAGTGCCAGAGCCATCGACCTGCCAGGCCCATCAGCCGACCAGGTCGCCGAAGCTACGGGGATCCGACTGCACTCGGTGTTTCAGTCGATTTTCAGCGTCTCTCACTCGAAAGTCGTCGGACACGAAGCCCTGCTTCGGGGTCAGGACCGTGACCAGAGCGCGCTCGGCCCCTCCGATATCTTTCCGCGCCTCGTGGCTCGCTTCTCGGCCGACGCAGTCAACGAGCACTGCGCTCGCCTCCACCTGAACAACTTCGCGCAGCAGAACCGCGACGGTTGGCTCTTCCTCAACGTCAGTCCCGACGCAGTGCCTTGCCGCGCCGACGTCACACGGCGCTTTGGCGCATGGCTGGCTGAGGCAGGCATTCCCGCGCACCGGATCGTCGTAGAGATCATCGAAACTCGCTCGTACGACGAGAGGCGACTCGCCGACGCCGTTGAAGGGTTTCGCGACCTCGGTTGCTTGGTCGCCATCGACGACTTCGGTGCAGGCGAGTCGAACTTCGAACGCGTGTGGAGGCTGCGGCCCGACCTGGTGAAGCTCGACCGCGCCATGCTCGAAGAGGCCACCGCCAATCCTCTCGTCCGTCACATCTTGCCGGGCATCGTCTCACTCGTGCACGAGGCTGGCTGTCTGGTGGTGCTCGAAGGCATCGAGAACGAAGAGCAAGCGTTGCTCGCCATGGAGAGCGACGTCGATTTCGTGCAAGGCTACCACTTCTCGCGGCCCAGCCTGCGCCCGCCCGAACCCGAGAAGGCCCGTGAGGCCTTTTCTAGCCTGGGTCGTGAACTGAAACGCGCGCTGAGCGACCGGACGGAGCAAGATCGCGGTTTCTTCGAGAGCTACACCGGCGGCTTCGAAGCGTGCGCACTTGCGCTCGAGGACGGCGAAACGCTCCGCGACTCATGCGGCTTGTTCTTGGCCCTGGCCGGGGTGCAGCGCGTCTACGTACTGGATCAGGAGGGACGCCAACTCAGCGGCAACGTAGAGGCGCGCGACGCCCAGTGCCCCCCGGACCCACGCTTCGACCCCTGCTCCGACGGTTCGGGCGCCAACTGGTGCCGCCGCCCTTATTTCCAGCGCGCCATCCAGGCGCCGCGCGTCACTCAAATCTCACGCCCCTACCTGTCGATTCGCGACGCCCGCAACTGCGTCACGCTCAGCATTGCCTACGACGCCCCCGACGGCTCCCTCCACGTCCTTTGCGCGGACCTCGACTACGACCCATCCGAGCCCTTCTCGCGCCGCCAGCCGCGCACGTCACAAGTACAGCGCCGCTGAGGCGCGCCAAACAGGCGACTGCAGCGCCGCTGAGGCGCGCCAAACAGGCGACGGTCACTCGGCAGCTTGGGCTTGCTGCTTTTTGGGCGGGCTCAGGTCAAGCGACCCCACGAAACCTTCGATGGTCGTTTCCAACTGCGCGCCGTCGTCACGGTTGCGCACGTTGATGGTGTGAGCTTCTTGCTCCTTGTCGCCGACCACGATCACGTACGGGATCTTCTTCAGGCTGGCGTCACGGATCTTGTAGCCCACACGATCGTCGGACTGATTGGCCTCGACACGCATGCCGGCGTCCAACAAGGCCTCGCGCACCTGCACGGCGTACTCGTTGAACTTCTCGCTGACTGGAATGACGATGGCCTGCACGGGCGCGAGCCAGAGCGGAAAATCACCCGCAAAGTTTTCGATGATGATGCCCAGGAAGCGTTCGAGACTGCCGTAGCAGGCGCGATGAATCATCACGGGCGTGTGTTTCTCGCCGTCGCTCCCCACATAAGTCAGGCCGAATCGTTCGGGCATCGAGAAATCGAGCTGGATGGTGCCGCACTGCCACGAGCGTTTGAGCACGTCACGAATGTGGAAATCGATCTTGGGCCCATAGAACGCGCCATCACCCGGGTTGACAACGTAGGGGATGCCCTTCTCGTCGAGTGCAGCCTTGAGTGCGCTTTCGGCCGTCTGCCACATCTCGTCGGAGCCAATGCTTTTCTCGGGACGCGTCGACAACTCGATGCGCACGTCGTTGAGCCCGAACGCTGCGTAGACCTCTTCGAAGAAGCTGATCAACATTTGCACTTCCGAACCAACCTGCTCAGGCGTGCAAAAGTGATGTGAATCGTCCTGCGTGAAGGCCTGCACGCGGAATAGGCCGTGGCGCACGCCGCTCATCTCGCGACGATGAACGAGACCCATCTCCGAGAAGCGCAGCGGGAACTCGTTGTGGCTGTGCTGGTGGCTCTTGTAGAGCATGCAGTGACCGGGACAGTTCATCGGCTTCACGGCCATGGGCCGATCTTCGATGACGTTGTCCTTGATGATCTCCGGATCGTGCTCGTCACGCAGCTTGAGCTTGGTGAAGAACATGTTCTCCAGGTAGTTCTGGTAGTGACCCGATTTATGCCACAGCTCTTCGGACAGGATGAGCGGCGTCTTGACCTCTTTGTAGCCGCGACGCGACAGTTGGCCGCGCATGTAGTCGACCAAGAGATTGAACAGCAGCGTGCCCTTGGGCTGGAAGAAGGGAAAGCCCGGAGCATCTTCAGTGAAGGTGAACAGATCGAGCTTCTCGCCGAGAACACGGTGATCACGTTTTTTGGCTTCTTCTACCTGCGTCAGGTAGTCCTTCAGCTCTTCTTTGGTGAAGAAGGCCGTGCCGTACACGCGGACCAATTGCTCACGTGTCGAATCGGCGCGCCAATAGGCGCCAGACACCTTGGTCAGCTTCGCGTTCTTCAAAAAGCCCGTGTTGGGCACGTGCGGACCGCGGCACAGGTCGATGAACTCGCCGTGCTTGTAGAAGCTCATCTCGTTGCCACGCTCTTGGATGCCGGCGATCAGTTCGGCCTTGAACTTGTTCTGGCCGCCGTCGATGGCCTTGTAGCGGGCGAAGACTTCGTCGTTGCCGTCCGAAACACAGCGCTGAAAGGGGACCGCAGCACGCGCGATCTGCTCCATCTGCTTTTCGATGGCTGGAAAGTCGTCAGGCGTGATCTTGCCGTCTTTCAGGTAGATATCGTAGTAAAAGCCGTCTTCTACGACCGGGCCGATCGTCAGCTCGGCTTTTGGAAAGACCCGCAAGATGGCGTCGGCCATGAGATGAGCCGCCGAATGGCGCAGGACCTCGGTGGCTTCTGCGTCTTTCTTGGTGAGCAGCGCGACCTGATCTCCTTCGTGGAGCTCCACGCTCAAATCGCGCACGGCACCGTTCACTTTGGCCGCGATGGCGGCTTTGGCGAGCCCGGGGCCAATGGCCGTAGCCAAATCGAGGGCGGACGAACCGGAGACGAGTTCGCGCTCACTACCGTCGGGGAGTTGAATCTGCATTTCGTTTTTCCTCGTTTTCAAGGACGGAAACCGGCCGCCCTTGGGGCCAACGCTCGGCCCCTGAAAGCGTCGACGGAAACTGCCCGTCGACGACGCCAGTCTAGCCAAGCTGCTCGTGGGCGTCCAAGTGCCAACCGAAGGACAGATCAGCGGTGCCGCGCCAGTTTTCGTTGCAAAGTGCGTCGATGCAGGCCGAGCCGTCGCGCGGCCTCGGAGATGTTGCCGCCGCACTCGAGCAGGACGCGTTGCAGGTGCTCCCACTCGACCGTATCGAGACTTGGCGGTGTCGCGCTGGGCGCGCTCGGCGCCAAGCCACCAAAAGCGGCCAGGATCTCGGCCACGCTCGCTGGCTTGGTCAGGTAATGAAGCGCCCCTGCCTTTACGGCCTCGACGGCCGTCGCAATGCTGCCGTAGCCGGTCAGAACGACGATCTCGATCTGCGGCAAGAGTTCGCGCAGCGCCCGCACCAAGTCGATGCCGCTGGCCTCTCTGAGTCGCAGATCGACCGTTGCCCGCGCCGGGCTCCAGACTCGTGCCTCGACCAGCGCTTCTTGCTCGGTGTGTGCAATGACTACGCTTTCGCCGCGCCGACGGAGCGCTCCAGCCAGCGCCGTACAGAACGCGACGTCGTCGTCGACGAGCAGAGTCACCCGCGCGCTCGAGGGGTCTGAACTCACGCGCGTGCCTCTGCCGAAAAGGGAGGGGCGAGTGGCAACTTCAAAGTGATGCGCGTGCCCAACCCAGGGCTCGAGATGAGTTCGAAGCTCCCACCCAGCTGGCGCACGTGCACCTGCGCCAAGAACAGGCCCAATCCGCGACCGCCAGTCGCGGAAACGAAAGGCAAAACAGCGCGCTGCTGCTCGTCTGGGGCCATACCCGCGCCCGTGTCTCGAACCACGAACCCAAATTCTCCCCTCCCCGCCGACAGCTCGACCTGCACCACCGCGTTGCCGCGCGCCGCGGCGCGCTGGGCGTTGCGCACCAGTTCGCGCAAAATTTGAGCGAGCACGGGGCGCGGTTGCGTCGTCGCAAGGCGACCCGACTGGGACCACACGACGTCGGGAAATTCCTGGCCCAGCTCGCTCACCAGGTCATCGGTCATCCAAGCTGCTCCCGACTCGAGCACGTGCGCGCTCAGTTGGGTCGAAGTCATGCCGTGAAGAATCTCTTTCATGCGCGCGACTTCTCGCTCGATGGTCTTTTGAGCAATCGCAAGTTCATCATCGGTCATGAAGCCCAGCTCGCCGCTCAGCAACTGCACCGTTCCGAGAGGCGTACCCAGCTCGTGAGCGGCGCCCGCAGCCAACGCACCCAGCGAGGTCGCGAATCGATCCTGCTCCTGTTCGCGGCTAAGACGCACGATTTGGCTGCGTTGCTCGGCAAGTGTGCGACCGATGCGGTGCACGAAGTAAGTCACCAGTGCGCCGGCCACGCCGAGTGCGACTGCCATACCGACGATGTGATGGAAGAAGTGCCCATGGTGGGCATTCGGCCCCGCCGCTCGGGCCGTTAGCGCGAGCAGGCCGCCAAAACCAAGCACCGCGCTCGCAGCGACCGTCCAGGTCCAGCCTTGTGAGATCAAGGTCGAAAGTGCGATGGGCACGAAGTAGAGCATCGTGAACGGGTTCTGCGCGGCGCCGCCCAGCGCGAGCAAGCAAGTCAGCGCAGCGACGTCGATGACTAGCGCCGAACCAGCCAGGCGCGTCGAGGAGGGTGCGGCTGCCCTGCCCGACCAGAGGCCAAGTGCGCTCCACACCGCTGCGATAGCCAGTGGCGCCCAGACTGAATTTTCACCCGAACCACCGAGGAACGGCGCAAGCGGCGTCGGCAGCGCCGTGCACGTGGCGATGACGAGAAGCGCCAGCCGAGCTCGAAAGAAGTCTCCGCCGAAGCCTGCATCAGCGGATGGGAGGGGGGCCTCGGCCAAGCTACGATTTGCTTCGGATTCGGCATTCACCATGGTTCGTCGCCTGCTCGGCGTTCGACGTCGCGGCCCCACGCGGATGGCCTCAATCGTCGTCGTTTTCGGCTTCGAGTTCGGCCGCGAGGCGCTCGTCGTCGACAGTCTCGACTGGCGGTTTTTCGGGAGCCGACTGCTTTTGATCTGCATCGGCCACGACCTGCTTCTTGCTGCGCAAGCGCGCGAACACCACGACGAGCAGCACCAGAGCTGCGGAGCCGATGGCGAAGGGCAAAGCATAACTCACGTCGCGATGGGGAATTCCCGAGAGATCATCGCCCGCGCGCGTCGACAATTCGCGCTGGATTTCGTCAGAATTCATGCCCTTTGCTACCATGCCGCGAATGTCGCGTCGCCATTCGGTCGCGTAGTTGGAGGGGCAATCGGCCAAAGTGCGACCGGGACAGAATGGGCTCATGGTCTGACGAGCGATCGAGGCGGCGCGCAGAGCGTCGTCGGACGACAGGGGAGCTTCGACTGCTTCGGGAGCTGCCTCGGATCCATGATCCGCCAAGCTGCGCGACGGTACGAGCAGCACGAGCGAAAGCGCGAAAAGACCTACGCCAAGAGTCCAGGTGACGATCAAGTGGCGCGCCTTCATGCGTCGAGCCTACACCCTCAGCGCATCGTGACCAGTTCTTCGGACGCGGTGGGATGAATGGCGACCGTGCGGTCGAGATCTGCCTTTGTTGCGCCCATCCGCAAAGCCACGGCAAATCCCTGGATGATCTCGTCGGAACTCCGACCGATGATGTGGATGCCGACCACACGCTCGCTCTCGCCCACGCAAACCAGCTTCATCGATGTCAGGGTCCGTCGATGAGCAAAAGTCATGTAGCTGTCTGCGAACTCGCTGCTGTAGATCTTGACCTCCAGGCTGCCGTATTTTTCGCGCGCCTGTTCCTCGGTCAGGCCGACGGTCCCGATGGGCGGATGGCTGAAGACGACGGTCGGAATGTCGGCGTAGTCCAGTTTGGCGTGGGTTTGACCGTCGAACAGTCGGTCGGCCAAGCGGCGACCCGCGGCGATGGCAACAGGGGTCAGCTCGGCGCGTCCTGTGACGTCGCCGATTGCGTAAATGCCCGCGCGGGTGGTGGCCTGCCATTCGTCCACGACGATGCAGCCGCGAGCATCCAGCTTCACGTCCTGCTCTTGCAGGCCCAATCCTCGGGTCGCGGGTTCGCGTCCCACCGCCCAAATCACCGCGTCGACACCGCTCAGACGGCGCCCGTCTGCGCCGGCGAGTTCGAGCCCCGAGTCGCAGCGACCGAGCGCCGTAGGATGAAAGGAAGCTACGACGTGGATGCCGCCATGAACGAGTTCCTCGTTGAGCCGTTTGCGCAGTAGGGCATCGAACGACTTGAGCGGTTCTTCGCCGCGAAAGGCAAGCGTGACCTCGGAGCCCAGAGCCGCCAGGACGCCCGCTGTCTCGACCGCGACGTACCCTCCACCGACAACGAGCACGCGTTGGGGCTGTTCGCCGAGCTCGAAGAAGTCGTCCGAGGTGATGCCCAGCTCTGCTCCAGGAATTTCGGGGCGTCGGGGCGACCCGCCCGTCGCTACGAGCAAATGTTCTGCGCTCAGCGCTCGCTCGCCCACCAGTAGCCGATTGGGTCCGACGAACCGGCCATAGCCGCGAACGAGTTCGACGCGATCGTTGCCCAAGTTCTTTTCGTAGATGCCCCTCAAGCGCTCGATGCTGGCGTCGCGTCCCCGCTTGAAACGCGCCCAATCGAAGAGCGGCTCGACCGCCGCGAACCCGTAGCTCTGGGCGTCGCGCTGGGCTTCGGCCACCTGCGCGGCATTCCACAGCATCTTCTTGGGCACGCAGCCCCGATTCACGCACGTGCCGCCGAGATCGGCGGACTCGACCAGGGCGACGCGAGCGCCGTATTTCGAGGCTCGGCGTGCGGCCGCCAAGCCACCACTGCCGCCACCCAGCACCAGCAAATCGTAGTGCGTCTCGTTCACGGCGTGTCCTTCATTCGTCCTCTGCGAGCGGCGGCTCTTGTTCCAGATCGTCGAGGCTCGAGTTTCCGCCAAAGGGGATCGCGCGAGCTCGTGCGACCCGTTCGAGCACCTGCGCCAGGAGCCGAGGCTCACCCACTCCGGGCAAGAAATCACGACTCCCGTCCCACAGATCCAGGCTGACGCCGCCACTCGGTTCGACGTTGATCTGATCGATCTGCGCCCAGCGAATCCGCCGAACTTTCGGCCACAGGCTGGCCACCACGTCGCGGTACTCGACCCAGTCGCCGCGTACGCGCACGCCGCGCATGCCCCCACGAACGAACGAGGCCACGGCGCTGACGACGAACGCGATAGCCAGCATGTGCGCGTCGATCAGATGTTTCTGCAAGAACATGTACCGATAGAGGCGGCTCTCCTGCGAGCCGTGCTCGACCGAGAGGACCAGTCCGACAACCGCCACCGCCAGGCCGAGATGCAGAAAGGAGCCGAGCCTTTGGGCGAAAGGCGGCCCAAAAAACTCCTCCGCCGGCCGGTAGGTCATGTCGAATCCCGGAGGCCTGGAGGGGCGAGCCACGCGGTCAAGCTAGCCGCTGCTTCTGGACTGCGCTAGCCCTGGACCATGCCCGTTTTCATCCAGCGCCGTGCACCCGGATCGGTTTCGATTTCGAAGGCCGCAATCAAAGCGCTGGCGCAGCACATGTTGGTCGAACTCGGCCTGCCCGACTCGGAGCTGAGCATCTTGCTCACCGACGATCACACCATCCACGCCATCAATCTCGAGCATCGCGGCAAGGACAAACCCACCGACGTGCTGTCATTCCCCCAGAACGAGTTCAGCCGCCCGCTGGTAGCCAAACGAGGCTCCAACCTCGGCTTGCTCGGCGACGTCGTCCTGTCACTCGATACCGCCGCGCGCCAAGCCCAAGGCCGTCGGCGCCCGCTGGAAGACGAGCTACGATTCTTGCTCGCCCACGGACTATTGCACCTGCTGGGCTACGACCACATGAACCTGGCAGACAAGAAGATCATGACGGCGCGAACGCGAGATTTGGTTCGGCGCGTCTCTTGAGGACGCCTCACAGTTCGGCGCGCGCGACCGCTTGATCCGGCCCCGCCTAGTCAGTTCACGGACAGAGAACAAGCCTCTTGCGGCGGATTCTCGCTTCGCGCGCCCTCTCGGGGTCGAGCGTTGCCGGGCGCAGCGGGACTCATGTGCCCGCTGCGACTCCCCAGGAGCGAATTGACGCGGCTCGCGCCGACGAGTCATCGATCGAGCCAAAAACAGCTGGGGAAGTGGATCAGCAGTTGCAGCGTAACCTCGCGGTCTTGTTCGTGTATCTCGGCATGAGTGGTCGCTGAGAGCGCACACACGCTCGCACCTACTCTCTATGTGATCGCGCTCCATGCTGAAAAAAAGGCACTTTTGAAGATGCGTTCGATCGCTTTCTTCTTGAAAGGCTGAATTTACCTTGTTATCCGTCGCGGTGCCTCTCGAGATGGCGTGAAAGCGCGGTCCGAGGTGGGAGACGGCATCAGATCATCCATAGACTTCAGCAGGAGAGCACTCAAATGGCAGGCAAAAGGCTCACTAAGGCCCAGATCATCACGGAACTCGCGAACGCCACGGATCTCGACAAGAAGACCGTGAACAAA
>JBBQHO010000015.1:0-37575 GCA_038324055.1 Polyangiales bacterium
CACGCTCAGCGCGGACCAGGTCTTGTTCAAGAATCCGATCCGCATCGGCGAGCTGGTTACCTTCTTGGCCGCGGTCAACTTCACGGGCCGCACCAGCATGGAGATTGGCATCAAGGTGGTGGCTGAAAGCGTGACTCGCAAAGAGCGTCGGCACGCCATGACCTGCTATTTCACGATGATCGCCGTGGATCAGGACGGGAAGCCCACGCCCGTCCCGGCGCTGGTGCCCAGCACTCCGGCCGCCCAACAGAGATTCGCAGCAGCTGAACTGAGGCGCGGCCTACGCGCCGAGATCAACGAGCGCTACTTGGCCATCAAGCGCGCGGGCACTGACACGAGCGGCTGAGCCGAAATCGGCGGAAACCCGAGCAATCAGGCGCGCACTTCGTCGAGCAAGTCCTCGGCGGACTCGATGCGAACGGTCCATTCCTCATCGACGGGGCAGACCAATTGAATCAGGTCTTCGACCGGCGCAGCGTCGCCGATCAACTGCCGCGCCCCGGACGAGCCTGTGAGCAGATCGAAGGCAGGGCGCTCGGCTTCGAACTCGTAAACGCGCGTCAGGAACTGGAAATTCTCGGGCGCGAGAGTTCGGGCAGCATGGATCAGACGCAGGTAAGTCTCGACCGGCCGAAAGCGACTTTCGTCCGCAACGTGCACCATGACTCCTCCGCAAACTTCGCCGCAATGCTTGTCGAAGCTAGGCTTGAAGCGCGTCGGTCGCACCCAAGCGCCGGGCACGTTGCCGATCGCCCGGCACAGTTCTTCGCCGTCCAGGAACGGCGCTCCCACGCTCTGAAAGGGGGTCGTCGTGCCGCGACCTTCGGACAGGTTGGTGCCTTCCAGTAGGCAACCGCCAGGATAGACCAGCGCGGTCTGCAAGCTGGGCATGTTGGGAGAGGGCGGAATCCAGGGACGGCCTTGCGCGTCGGCTGATCGAAATCGCTCCCAGCCTTGAGTGGTCACCACGGACAGTGCGCCGTCGCGGCCGAGCACAGCGTCGGTTTGGCTGAGGATGCTCGCGACGATTTCGCCTAGCGTCATGCAGTGGCGGATCGGCAGCGGCTCCAGGCCGACGAACGAGCACAGCTCTGCGCTCTGCGGTCGACCTTCGAGGCGTGCTGGGTTTCCACCGATCGGGTTGGGTCGATCCAAAATCATGGTGTGGACGCCGGCTGCCATCGCCGCGCGGGTCGCCAGCAGCGCAGTCCAGACGTAGGTGTAGTAGCGCGAACCCACATCGACCAAGTCGATGAGGAGCACGTCGAGCCCTTCGAGGTCGGCGGGTGTCGGCGCGAGTGAATCTCGGGTGGCACCGTACAGGCTCACCAAGCGCACGCCGCCGGTGGAACTGTCGTCCTTTTCGACCTGCTCCTCGGCTTGCGCGAGGCCGTCCAGACCATGCTCGGGCGAGAAAACGACGAGTGGGGCGATGTCGAGCTCGCGCAGGACGGCCAGGGTCTGCTGACCGTGCTCGTCGACGGCCGCACTGTGCGTCAGAAGGCCGATTTTGGCCTCACTTAGCCGCCGCCGCGCCCAACCGTTCTTACCTCGCCTGATGACATCGAGACCGACCAACATGGCGCGACCATACACGAAAGCGGAGCGGCGCTCAGGCGCTAGCGCGCGAAATGTTGAAATAATTGCATATCCCACATTCCCCCGTTCGCTATTGATTGCGTAGTCTTGGTGCATGAAGCGCGTGCTGGTGGTCGACGACGAAGAGAACATCCGTCTGGTTCTCAAGACCTTTCTCAAGCGCAATGGCTACGAAGTGGAAACGGCCGGGAGCGGCGAAGAAGCTCTGCCGCTCATCGAGTCTTTCGGACCCGACTTCGTCATCACCGACGTCCGCATGCCCAAGATGGGTGGGCTCGATCTGCTTTCCACGCTGCGGGCCAAGGGGCACTCGGCGACGGTGATCGTCATGAGCGCCTACGGCAGTCAGGAACTTGCGCTCGAAGCCATTCAGGCCGGGGCCTACGACTACGTATCGAAGCCTTTCAAGCCGGAGGAGGTCTTGCTCTGTCTGAAAAAGGCCGAAGAGCGCGAGACGTTGCGCAAGGAGAATCGCGCGCTCAAGGAAGAGATCCAGAAGGGCGCCCGTTTCGAGAACCTGCTGGCCAAGAGCGCACCGATGGAGGCGATTTTTCGTACGATTGCCAAGGTGGCGGACTTCAAAACGACCGTCTTGGTCAACGGCGAGAGCGGCGTCGGCAAGGAGCTGGTGGCTCGGGCCCTCCACTCGCGCAGCAACCGCAAGAATGGTCCGTTCGTGGCCGTGAACTGCGGAGCCATCCCCGAGAACCTGCTCGAGAGCGAGTTGTTCGGTCACAAGCGCGGCGCCTTCACGGACGCGGTTCAAGATCGACGCGGCTTGTTCGAGGAAGCCACCGAGGGCACCTTGTTTCTCGACGAAATTGGCGAGCTTCCGTTGGCGTTGCAGGTGAAACTGTTGCGCGTGCTGGAGGACGGGAAGATTCGACGTTTGGGCGACACGCGCGACCTGCAGGTCGACGTCCGTATCATCACGGCGACCCACCGCGATCTACTGGCCGAGGCCAAGGCTGGGCGGTTTCGTGAAGACTTGTTCTATCGCCTCAACGTGCTGGCCATCCTCGTGCCACCGTTGCGCGACCGGCGCGAAGACATCCCGCTGCTCGTCGAGCACTTCGTGCAGCGCAATAATCTACGTCTCGGGACTCAGGTGGTGGGCGTCGACGGCGAGGCGCGGCGCCTGCTGTACGAGTACGCCTGGCCTGGCAACGTGCGCGAATTGGAGAACACGATCGAGCGAGCGATGGTGCTCTCCGAATCGAATCAGATCAGCGCAGCCGAGTTGCCCGAGCGAATCCGTGACGTTCGCGACCCAATCAAGTTGCAACTGGCGAGCGGCGAGCTGAGCGTGAAGAAGACCACGCGCTTCATCGAAGAAGTGCTCATTCGTCGCGCGCTGCACAAGACCAAGGGCAACCGGACCCGAGCCGCCGAGCTGCTCGAGATCAGTCATCGTGCGCTGCTCTACAAGATCAAAGACTACCGCATCACCGAACTCTAACGGGCTGGCGATCGCGACCCCGTCGCCGCGCCAGCGGAGGGTTATCGGAGTAGAATCTTCTGGTTTCGCCGGAAAAACGAGGATCGATTGCCGATTGGCGCACTCCAGGTAGCGGAAGTACCATCCGCCCCCATGAAGACAGCGACGATGATTGTGGCGGCATCTCTGGCTTTTGGCTGCAGTGGTTCGCAGGAAGCAGGCGTCATGACCCCCGAGGAACGCCTCGAGCAGCAGCTGGCTCTGGCGGACGAGCAGAACAAGAAGGACGACGAGTACAACGAGCGCTACGCGCAATCGAACAGCGCTGCAGAAGAGGCAGCCAAGTTCGACCGGCCGAACGCCGAGCATGAGCTCAAGCGCGCGACTCTGAGTGCCGTCACCTGCCCCGACAGCATGCCGCCCGAGGATCTGAAACTCTTCAAGCCTGGTACGGCGCAGCTGGTCGTCACGTTCGGAAACGAAGGCGAAGTCAGCGAGGTCACGATCGACGCGAACTACGACGACACGCCCGTCGGCAGATGCGTGCTCCAGGCCATCAAGCCAGTGCGCATTCAGCCCTTCTCGGGCTCGCCAGAAAAGATGGATTGGCCTGTCGAACTGCCCGCGCCCAAGCCCAAAGAGACGCCCAAGAAGGACGTCAAGAAGAAGTGAGAACACCGGGTCACGCGGCCCCTGATTCGATTCGACATGAGAAAGCCGCCTCCCGGGCGGCTTTCCTTTTTCGGGGACTCGGCGGTACGGCAGCCCGCTCGCGTGGCCAAGCTGCGGCGATTGAAATCACATCAGCCAGAGCACGGCGACGACGACCAAGCCGAGTAGGCCGGATGCAAGGTAGCCGGCCGGCGCCCAGCGGCTGAGGCGGGAATCAACCGAGCGCAACTCGATGGAGGCGAAACGGCTCGCGGGCCTACGATTTTGCGCGCTCAACGCCAAGGTGGCGGCTTCGAGTGCAGGGTCCAGGGGATCGCCGAGTCGCATTGACCGCTGTCCATCGCATCCATCGGCGAAGCTGTCCACGCAGCCGCGCTCGCGAGCGCCTCAGCTCTTGCGCCCGCTTCGGCTCCACCAGGTGTGGACCAAACCTCGGATTTCATTGCGCTCTTCTTCGGGTAAGTCCTCGTGGAACCCGAAATCCTGTCCGGCCGCAGCCTTGATTTCCTCGTAGGCGGCTCGTCGAAGATCTGCCTTTTCGTGGCCCAATGCCGCGATGAGCCACTCGATGCGCGGCTCATTGCGGTGCTCTTGCCAGAAGGTCTGCCACTGCACGAAGTCGCTGCCGTAGTCCTGGCGGGTCAACACCGACAGGGCCCACTGACTGGCGCGCGCCACGGACCGATCCTTGTCGCCCAGGATCTGCAGCAAGACGGGTATGGTCTCGTGTTCGCGAATGTCGGCGATGGACTCGATGGCGGAGCAACGGGCTTCCGTGCCGAGGCGCACGTCGAGCGTCAGCTCCTCGATTTGGCCGCGCAGCGTGCGTCGCGCGAGCGTATCGGACTGCAAACGCCTGGCGCTGGCCAACGCCGCGCGACGCACGAGGGGTGCGCCGTCGAGTAGGCGGCCGGCGATGGCCTTGGCCGAATCGCGGCTGGGCAGCTCGCCCAGAACGAGCGTCGCCCATCGGCGAACTTCTGGGTTTTCGTCGGCCGTCCGCACGGTCAGGAAGGGAATTGCCTTCTGCCCGATGCGGACCAGCGCGAGCAGCAAGGGGCCGCATTCCGAGGCTTTTGTCTGCGCATTTTCCGGCTCGCGACTGGGACCGGGAAAGCGCGCAATCAAGCTCGCGACTGCAGACTCGCCGCCATCGACCAGCTGTTCGAGCGCCTGGCTTTCGCCCTGGCAGAGTCGCTCCACCAGTTGGTCGTATGACTTCGGCCCCCCGGGGCGTCGGCTTGGCACTGGTGAGACGGTCGTGCCCCAACCCTCTTCGGGCGGTTCGTTCATCAGCGGCCGTCGGCTGACCAATGTACCGCTGCTTCGCACTTCGGAAGGAGCGAACAAAGGCGCCGGGGCCTCGAGTGTGCCGAGCGGTGCGGGCGTGGGGCTCAGCGCGGGCGTGGGGCTCTTTCCCGGCGGCAGCACCTTCGAATCGAGGGTTACGATGCGCCTTGGCGTCATCGCCAGGCTGGGCAGGGGTCCGCGTTGGGGAGCGCGGACGACCACGGGCGGAGGCTCGGGTGCATCGGGAGCGACGCCGGGAGGCAGAGGCGAACCCGGAAAACCTTTCCAAGTGCGTGGCGCCTCGGAAGGAAAACTCGGATCATGTTCGAGTGTCCGCTGCGCGTTGGGCGCAACCTCGTGCGAGCCCGGCTTGTCGCCGTCGTCGGGCCCAGGGGCCTCGTGAACCGGGGGCGCGAGCGGTGAGCGGGCCGCAGCCTTGGCCGAGGGCGGTGGCAGGGTCTGTTCGCGTGCCTCGGGCGCCGCGGATATCCGCTGGGTGTCCACGTGCTCCGTGTCGACACCGCTGCTCGGCGGTCCGAAGCGGCTGATGGGGCGAGGTGAGGGACGCTGGGAGATGGTCGAAGGGCGCGGGGGGCTTTCGACTTCCATCTTCACGAGTGGCCGCTTGGCGCTGGTATCGCGCCGCGTGATGTCGCCGGCTGGATCGTGAGCTTGCGGCGGACTCGCGGGGGGTGCCGGCGATACCGTCGGCTCGAAAACGGGAGCATCGAAGCTTCCGCCCGCGGTCGGCGCGACCACCTCTTCGCTACGCCGCTCGGGCGCCCCGCGCAGCGCCTCCTCGACGGGACCCGGCTTGTACTCGCTCGCGAGGGAAATCTTCACGCTTCCGGCGGGTTCCGAAGGCGCTTCTGCCAGCGGCTTTTCGCTCTTGTTCAAGAGGCCGGTGAGCTGACCGATCATGGCCGCGCTTCCGGGAATCATGCTCTGTCGTTTGCGTTCGAGCAGTACCCGTTCGAACGCCTGGGCGACGGCTGGTCCCAAGGCGATCACTTCACCGACGTTCTCCAGTTCTACGTCGCGCTGTCCCTGGTCGCCCCAGAGCAACATGACTGCGCGACCCCGAAGCACGATGGGCAAGAGCAGCACGCGACGTCCGGTCGGACGCTTCAGGTCTTGAGCGACACCGCCTTCGAGGCCCGAAGCACGCAGTCGCGCCAGCTGATGCACGCCCGCCTGAGCTGTCTTCTGGAACGGGCTGCTCAGATCGAGCGGGATCTTGAGCGCAGCGATTTCGGCGGTCGATGCGCCCCGGCCCGCAGCGATCAAACCGCGCGCTTCGTTGCCGGAGACGGCGAACAGCGCAGCGTACTCGAAGTATTGCTCAGCGACCTCCAGTACGATTTCGAAAATGACGTCGCGATCGCGTGCGTCGAGCAGAGCGCGTCGCGCTCCGTCCATGGCATTCGAGTGGACGCGACGCGTCGAAGACGTCGCTCCGTCGGACTCTACCCGTTCCGTAGGGGCGCTGCGCTTTCCACTCTGCAGTTTGCTGGCGGCGGCTTCGTCTGCAGCCGCATCGGCCGTGATTTGGGCGTAGTTGACGGGAGGTGGCTCCGTGATGCCCCCCTCGGGCACGTCTCGATCCTCGAACTCAGAAGGCACGGCGAGCACGGGTTCGGGCAGTGCTTGGGGTGCTGCCGCTCGCTCTTCGACTTGGGGGACTGCGGCGGCTGGCGCTTCCACGATCGTCGACGGTCGCGCACCCCAACGAGCGACGAGCGCTTGATAGCGCGGGGACAAGCTGCCGCCCGCTACGCGGACGAGCGCCTCTTCGATCCGAAACTGCAGGTCGACGGCTACGCTGACTTTGCCTTCCAAAATGTCCGACAATTGCGCGACCCGCGCATCGAGCGACCCGGCATCGCTGCCAATCACCAAGAACTCGCCTGGGCCAGTGCGCTGAACGAGCACCTGATGACCGCGCTCGAGCAGAGTTACCGTGCCCTGCCGTTCGAGTTCGTGGGGGGCTGGTCGGTAGGGCAGACCGCCGCTCAGGGCGAGGCTTTGACCCAAGCCGGTCTCCGGGGCCAAACCCAGCTCGAGGATGCTGGTGGGCAAGTCCCCGCCGTAGATCAACTGTCGCACGAGCGCCTCTTCCAACTCCTCACGAGTGGAGAGATGGAGTTCGACGATCGCAGAGAGGAAACTCGGACGCTCGGTCATCGATCGAAGCGACCCTAGCAGATTCGAGCCGGTTGCCGGGAGGGCGAGCCGCCAAACGCCTGCATTCAGGGGGCTGCGAGCATCGCGGCGCTCGCGCCACTGACGATCAGGCGGGCCAGGCTTAAGTAAACGACGATACCGAGTACGTCGACCAGTGTCGCGATGAAAGGCGTCGAACTGGTGGCAGGGTCGACTCCCAGACGGTGCAGCAGCAAGGGCATCATGCTGCCCACCACACACCCGCCAGTCACGATGGCGATGATCGTGATGGCGACGAGCACGGCCATCTCCGAACCATCCCCGCCCACGAGCGCGCGCGCCACGCCGACAGTCGCCAGCCCCACGCCCAGGATCAATCCCTGACCCAGCTCGCGACTCAGCACACGCCACCAGTCGCTCGACCGAATCTCACCCATGGCCAACCCTCGGATGATCATGGTGGCCGACTGCGAACCCGAGTTGCCGCCCGCGCTGATCAGTAGTGGCACGTAGAACGTCAGCATGGTGATGGCCGACAGCAGGGGGCTGAACGCCTCCATGGCGCTGGTGGTGAAGAATCCGCCCACGAACAACACGAGCAGCCAAGGTGCTCGCTTCATCAGGTAGGTGGAGAACGAGACGTTGAAATAGGTGTTGTCGAGAGGCGCGATGGCGCCCATCCGTTGCGCGTCTTCTTCGGCTTCTTCTTCTACGACGTCGAGCACATCGTCAGCGGTGATCACGCCCAAGATGCGCTGCTCGGCATCGAGCACGGGCAATGCCTTGAGGTCGTAGCGCGAGAGGATGCGCGCCACCTCTTCCTGGTCCATGTCGGGAGGGACGCTGACCAAGTTGCCCTGCATCACGTCCGCGATGCAGGTTTGCGCCTTGCTCATCAGCAGGCGACGCAAGGTGACGAAGCCGGCCACGCGTTCGGTCTCGTCGAGCACGAACACGATGTCGAGCACTTCGGCCCCCTCCGCCGCCTGACTTCGCAATATCGCGATGGTTTCGTCGACGGTAGCGCTGCTGGCCACGTCGACGAAGCCGCTCGTCATCAAGCCGCCAGCGGAGTACTCGGGCCACTGAGTCAGATCGACGATGTCTTGAGCGGCCTCGGGATCGACCTTCCGGATCTTGGCCAGCAGTTTCTTGACCGTCTCTGCGGGCAAAAGGCTGAAGAAGTCGACGGCATCGTCGGCATCCATCTCGGTGACGAGTCGCACGGTCGAATCGATGCCGAGGACGCGCGCGACGCCGATCTGACGATCTTCGTCGAGCCGTTCGAACACCTGAGCGCCGTAGTCGAGAGGGAAAACCCGGAGCGCCCTTGCGGCCAGTTCGTCGTCGAGCTCGGTCAGGCATTCCGACACGTCTTGCGGATGGAACTCATCCGTGAGGTCGCGCGCCTGTTCGGGATCCTCGCGCAGCAGCTCGCGCAATTCGGGACCGATCAGTCGTCCAAGCTCCATGCCGGGGCTCCTCCTCGCCGTGCCGAGATCAGTTGACCAAAAACCACTTCACTCCGACCTTGATTTCGAGGTGGAGGTGGTCGGCGTGGGGATCGTCGAAGTGGGGAGTCAGCATGTAGTGGAAAATGCGCAGATCGGCCGCCTCGCACGCGACGCTCATCAACTCGCGGCCGCGGCGTCCCTTGAGAATGCGCCCGCCGTCGCCACACGTCTTCGCTCCGATTTCGCTTGGCCAATGGGGGCCGACAGCGATCCAGTGACCGCTCTCTTTCTTCATCGCGCCGAGATCGATGGCCATGCCGCCCGGGTGCCTGTGATATTCCTTGCCTTCGTCGGCAGGCCCATCATGCGGCGGCCGGTACATCGTGAAATGGACGACCTCGACGAAGCCATGCGCGGCCAAGATCACACAGAAGTCGTCGAGCGCCAGAGCCAGTCGGCCATCCAGAATCTCGAAGGGCGTCGTCTTGCGCTGCTCGGGTGGCAAGACCGAGTGGATCCACACGCCCTGCAGACGACCGGTGAGACGAATAGGTAGTCGAACCCCGGCTACGGGGTCGACCTGCAGGAACGGGATCTCGCGGCGCGCAAGCTCGGTCAACGTCTCCTCGTTGGTCAAATTCGCGTAGTGAAACGCCCGCGAAGAGGTGGCTTCGCGCTCGGGAGGGATCTCGAGGAACTTGTTGGATGCGGCGGCCGGCGGACTGCCGGCGAGCAGGCCGAGGCCGAGAGCTGGCAGCGCCCGGAGGAAAAACCGTAATTTGGAAGCCACGAGGCCTCGACCCTAGCGCGCTCAGCTCAATGTCCAACTTTTCTGCGAACGGCCGGGCCCGGTTGCCTCTCGAGGCCACCCCGACTGCGATCGGAACGGCCTCGAGGCTCAGATGGCGGGTTCCTCACCCAACGGGGTCAGGCAGCTGCCTCGGTATCGTCGGGCACGACACGCGCGTCGGGATTCTCGGCCTGTGACGGGTCCGTGACACTGCGCAGTTCACGCGTCAACCTGGCGATCGTCTCGGGATGCTCCTTGAGCGCCTCGCGGCTTCGTTCGCGTCCTTGGCCCAGGGTGCTGCCCTCGTACGAGTAGTGCGCGCCCGCACGCTGCACCAATCCAGTTTCGACGCCGAGGTCGAGCACTTCGCCGAGCTTGTCGATGCCGATACCCCAGCGAATATCGAACTCGGCCTCTTGAAAGGGTGGGGCCAGCTTGTTCTTGACCACCTTGACGCGCGTCTGGTTGCCAACGGTGGTTTCTCCTGCGGTCGCCTTGCCAATGCGCCTTACGTCGAGTCGTACGCTCGAGAAGAAGCGCAGCGCGTTGCCGCCGGTGGTGGTCTCGGGGTTGCCGAAAACCACGCCTATCTTCAGGCGTAGCTGGTTGATGAACACAACACACGTCTTGGTGCGGCTGGCGTCGGCGGTAATTTTGCGAACGCCACGGCCCATGAGTCGCGCATGCAGCCCCATGTGCTGATCGCCCATTTCGCCGTCGATTTCGGCCTTGGGCACCAACGCAGCGACGGAATCGATCACCACCAAGTCGATGGCTCCCGATTCGACCAAGGTGCCAGCGATGTCCAAACCTTGCTCGCCACAATCGGGCTGTGCCACGAGCAGTCGGTTCAAATCCACGCCGAGCGATTGCGCATAGCGCGCATCGAAGGCGTGTTCGGCGTCGATGAAGGCGGCAGTCCCCCCCGCCGCCTGGACTTCGGCGATGGCGTGCAGCGTCAGGGTAGTCTTGCCGCTCGACTCCGGACCGAAGATTTCGACGATGCGGCCTCGTGGGTATCCACCCGTGCCGAGCGCTCGGTCCAATGCCAAGGAACCCGTGGGGATGACCTCGACACGCTGACCGGGTCCGTCGCCGAGGCTCATCAACGCGCCTTCGCCGAACTTCTGGTTGATGGCGCGCGAGAGTTCGCTGACGCGGGGGGAAAGATTGCTGGTTTCTTGTACGTTTTCTCGTTTGTTTCGTCGCATGATGGTTTCCTTGTGCTCACTTCAACCCGCCTGATCGGCGAGAGGATCGAAGACGCGCGCGCGAATGGCTTCGCCGACGTGGGCGCCGTGGACAGCTTCGCTCGCATCCAAATCGGCCAAGGTGCGCGACACGCGGAGCACACGGACGTACCCCCGTGCCGACAAGCCCAACTGTTCAGCGGCCTTGTGCAGCAGGCTACGGCCTGCTCTGTCCGGAGTGCCGACGCGTTCCAGATCTTTCAGATCGAGCAGCGCATTTTCGGTCGCGGCCTGCTCGCCGCGTCGCTGCCGCTCCACCTGCATGGCGCGAGCTCGGCTGACTCGTATCCGGACAGATTCGGTCGTCTCTTCGAGGCGTGCGCCAGCATCGGACCAGCGCTCGAGTTCAACGGCGGGAACTGGCACCTGGAGGTCGATGCGGTCCAACAGGGGCCCCGAGAGGCGGCTCATGTAGCGCCGACGGAGCTCGGCGCTGCACCTGCACGACACGCGAGGATTGCCGTGGTGCCCGCAGGGACATGGGTTCATTGCGCCGACGAGCAGCGGCCGCGCCGGAAAGGTCACCCGCATCTTGGCGCGGACGATGCGAATCTCGCCGTCCTCGAGCGGTTGGCGCAGCGCTTCCAGGGTGGCGCGGCGAAACTCGGGCAGCTCGTCCAGAAAGAGCACCCCGTTGTGCGCCAGACTGATTTCGCCCGGGCGCGGTACGCTCCCGCCGCCGATCAGACCAACGTCGCTGACCGTGTGGTGCGGAGCACGAAAGGGCGGCATGTCCACGATTCCGCGCGACGCGTCGACCAAGCCCGAAATGCTGTGGACCGCCGTCGTCTCGAGTGCACGTTCCAACGATAGCGCGGGCAAGAGCCCAGGCAGTCGGCGAGCCAATAGGCTTTTGCCGGAACCAGGTGGACCCACCAACAGCAAATTGTGAAATCCAGCGGCGGCGATTTCTGCAGCGCGTCGAGCGGCGGGTTGGCCGCGGACGTCGGCTAGATCCGGACCTTCGAACGCGCGGCAGAAGTACGGCGCGGGCTCGAGTTCTTGCAGCTGCATTTCACCACGGAGCGCGGCGACCAGGTCGGTGAGGCGGTCGATAGGCCAGACGCGAAGCCCCTGAATGTGAGCCGCCTCAGCGGCGTTTTCGCGAGGAACGAACGCCTCTTTGACGCCGATGCGCCGAGCTCCTTCGAGCAGCGGCAGCACCCCACGAATCGGCCTCACCTGACCGTTCAAAGAAAGTTCGCCGAGTACCAGCGCTCCGCGCGTTGCGCTGCTGGGCAGATGGCCAATGGCGCCCAGGATGCCGAGCGCGAGCGCGACGTCGAGACCTGATCCCGACTTGCGCAGATCGGCCGGTGCCAAACTCACCGTGAGCGCATATTCGTCCAGGGCGATGCCCAGCCGAGCGATCGCGCTGGCGACGCGAATGCGCGCTTCTCGCACTGCGGCTTCAGCCAGTCCCGCCAGCTGGAACAGCGAAGGTCCGCGACGCGACGCTACCTCGACTTCGATGGGTTGAAGCTGCAGGCCATGCAGCGTGCCCGACCTGACGCTGCATAGGCCGAGGAGGGGTGGCACTGCAGCGAGGGCGCTCGGCAGGGCAGGTGGCGCCGGTTCGACAGCAGAGCGGGACATGGCGGGTACTGAGCACGCGCCGTGCCAGCGGGAATGTTCCGAAGGTTTTGTCCTTTTCGAGCCGTCAGCCCCGGCAAGCCAGCGGCGAACCTTGGCGCGTGGCTACGTTTCCAGTTCGTGTCATGCAAGCCAGCGGATGTTGGAGCCCGCGAAAGTCGGGTAGAAATGCTCCCATGAGCTCCCACTCGATCGTGTTGATTCCCGGTGATGGCATTGGACCTGAGGTGAGTGATGCGGTGCTTCGCATCCTCGAAGCAGCTGGAGCTCCCGTCGAGTTTTCCACGCACCACGCGGGACTGGCTGCGATCGAGCGCAACATGGACGGCGTCTTGCCGACAGAGACAACCGAAGCGATTCGGCAGACACACGTCGCGCTCAAGGGTCCGTGTACGACGCCGGTCGGCAAAGGGTTCAGCTCGGTCAACGTGGCCTTGCGGCGCGAACTCAATCTGTACGCCGCTCTCCGACCGGTCGTCTCGGTGCCCGGCATCCGCACGCGCTTCGAGAACGTCGACTTGGTGATCGTGCGCGAGAACACCGAAGGTCTCTACAGCGGCATCGAGAACCAAATCACCCCAGATGTCGTCGTGTCCATGAAAGTCGCAACTCGAGCGGCCTGCCAGCGTGTTTCGGAGTGGGCTTTTCGCTACGCAAGGGCTCACGGGCGAAAGAAAGTCAGCCTGTTTCACAAGGCCAACATCATGAAGCTCAGCGACGGCCTCATGCTGAACGAGGCTCGCAAAGTGCACGCCGCCGGTTTCGGCGATATTGAGTATCAAGAGCTGATCATCGACGCCGCCTGCATGCGACTCGTACAAGATCCGAGTCAGATCGACGTCATCTTGTGCGAAAATTTGTACGGCGACATCGTCTCTGACTTGTGTGCCGGCTTGATTGGCGGGCTGGGCGTCGCACCGGGCGCCAACATGGGTGATCACGACGCAGTGTTCGAAGCCGTGCACGGTTCCGCTCCCGATATCGCCGGTAAGGATCTGGCCAACCCCATGTCGCTACTGATGAGCGCCGCCATGATGCTCGATCATCTTGCCGAACAGCGGAAGGACGCGCGTTGCCGTACAGCCGCCGACAAGGTCCGGTTCGCCTACAATTCGGCCTTGGGCGACGGCCAAAAGACCCGCGATTTGGGCGGCGCTCTCGGGACGCGCGGTTTCACCGACGCCGTCATTGCCCGCTTGGGCGGCTGAAAAGAGAGCGCCGCGAAGAAACCTGGCTCGCGGCGCCGTTGTGTAGCGAGTTGGGCGCGCGTTCAGAGCGTCGCCAGGATGTCGTTCAGCGTCTTGCTGGGACGCAGCGCGGCGGACGCTTTGGCGTCATCGAGTTGGTAGTAGCCACCGACGTCCACCGGCTTGCCCTGCGCGCTGGCCAGTTCCTTCACGATCGTATCCTCGGCGGCGGTCAGCTTGTCTGCGAACGGCGTGAACAGGCGCTTGAAGTCTGCGTCCTTGTCCTGCGCGGCCAATGCTTGGGCCCAATAAAGTGCCAGGTAGAAATGGCTGCCGCGGTTGTCGATGCCGCCCACCTTGCGCGATGGCGACTTGTCGTTCTCGAGGAACTTGCCGTTGGCGATGTCGAGTGTTTCGGCCAGGATCTTGGCCTTTTCGTGCTGAAAAACGACACCCACGTGTTCCAAAGACGCCGCCAAGGCAAAGAACTCGCCCAGCGAATCCCAGCGCAAATAGCCTTCTTCCAAGAACTGCTCGACGTGCTTGGGCGCCGAACCACCTGCGCCCGTCTCGAACAGGCCGCCACCATTCATCAGCGGGACGATCGACAGCATCTTGGCGCTGGTCCCTACCTCGAGGATCGGGAACAGATCGGTCAAATAGTCGCGCAACACGTTGCCTGTGACCGAGATCGTGTCCTTGCCAGCTTTGAGCCGAGCGAGCGTGAACTCAGTCGCCGCGTCGGGAGGTAAGGTGCGCAGGTCCAGTCCTTGGGTATCGTAGTTGGCCAGGTACTTGTTCACCTTGGCGAGCACCTGCGCGTCGTGCGCGCGCTTTTCGTCCAGCCAGAACACGGCCGGGGTTTGGCTGAGGCGCGCGCGATTCACCGCCAATTTGACCCAATCTCGAATCGGAGCGTCCTTGGTCTGGCAGGCGCGCCAGATGTCGCCTTCTTCGACCGCGTGCTCGATGAGCACGGCTCCGGCGGTATCGATCACGCGTACCGTTCCGGTGCCGGTGATGATGAACGTCTTGTTGTGCGAGCCGTATTCTTCGGCGGCCTGGGCCATCAAGCCGACGTTGGGCACCGAGCCCATCGTGCGCGGGTCGAACGCGCCGTGCTTCTTGCAGAAATCGATGGTCGCCCGGTACACGCCCGCATAAGAGCTGTCGGGGATGAGCGCGAGCGTATCGCCCAGGTTGCCTTGCCTGTCGTACACCTTGCCACCTGCGCGAATGAGCGCAGGCATCGATGCATCGACGATCACGTCGCTGGGTACGTGCAGATTGGTGATGCCGTTGTCCGAGTTGACGTAGGACAGACCGGGACCGGCTGCGTAGGCCGCCTGAATGTCCGCTTCGATGGCCTCACGGTCGGCCGCGGGCAATGTCTGGATCTTCTCGACCAAATCGCCAAAGCCGTTATTCAGGTCCACTCCCAGGCGGGCCAGCACGGCCGCATGCTTGTCGAGCAACTCCGCGAAAAAGACGCGGACGGCGTAACCGAAGATCACCGGGTCGGAGACCTTCATCATCGTGGCCTTGAGGTGGAGAGAGAACAGCAGGCCTTCCTCCTTGGCGCGCGCGAGTTGGTCCCGGTAGAAGCCGATGAGCGCGCGTTTGCTGATGCAAGTGCCGTCCAGGATTTCGCCCGCTTGGAGCGGCGTCTTGTCCTTGAGGACGGTCACCTGGCCATCTGCGCTCACGAACTCGATCTTCACCACGGTCGCTTGCTCGACTGTCAGCGACTGCTCGTTGGCGAAAAAGTCGTCCTGGCCCATCGTGGCGACGGCGGTGTTCGAAGAGGTCGACCAAGCTCCCATGGAGTGCGGGTGCTTGCGCGCGTATTCCTTCACTGCCTTGGGAGCGCGACGATCCGAGTTGCCTTCACGCAGGACCGGGTTTACGGCCGAGCCCTTGATCTTGTCGTAGCGTGCCTTGGCGTCGCGTTCCGCATCGGTCGACGGCGATTCCGGATAGTCGGGCACCGCGAAGCCGTGCGACTGCAGCTCGGCGACGGCCTCTTTCAGTTGCGGCACCGATGCGCTGATGTTCGGCAGCTTGATGATATTTGCTTCCGGCTGGAGCGTCAGCGCGCCGAGCTCGGAGAGAGCATCACCGACGCGCTGGCCGTCAGGCAGGCGATCCGAAAAAGCCGAGATGATGCGCCCCGACAACGAGATGTCGCGGCTCTCCACCGTGATGCCCGAGTGCTTGGTGAAAGCCTGCACGATCGGCAAGAAGGAGTAAGTGGCGAGAGCGGGGGCCTCGTCGGTCTTGGTGTAGAAGATGGTGGGCTTGGTCGTCATGGGGAAATCGCTCGCGGCGGAGTCTGCCATCGATCGCTCCGTAGATGGAGCGTTCCGAGCAGGGCTCACACGGCGGCTGAAAATCCCACGAGCCGGCTGACGGGCACTCAGGCGTCTAGGGCGTAAGCGGTTTCTTCGTCGTCGAAGTCGAGCGGGCTCCCTCGGGAGTCGGCACTCGTTCCGAAATGCTCGGCATTCGGACGGCGCTGCGGGGCACGCTCGCGCGACAGGCGGCTGCCGTCTTCCACGCGCATGGTCGGATCGCAAAAATCGCACCGACCACATACGCCCTGCGGCTCTTGGCCCAAAGCCAGCTGGAACGCAGCCAACCGGCAACCCGTGGCTTCGGCGAACTCCGTGAGGCGCGCACTGCGCAGCTGATCGTGCTCACGCAGGAGGCCGAATGCGCGGCCGAGCTCCTTTTCGACCTTCTTCAGTGCGCCCAACGATAGCCCACGCACTGCGAGCTGGCTGCCTTCTGTCGCTGTCTCGACGGCGCCAGCATCTTTGAGGAACCGCAAGACCAAGCGCACGGCGCGCTCACTGCCACCGAGCGCTTCGACCAATGCGCGCTCGGACAGCCAACTGCCCCGGGCTAGCCCCTTGAGTTGCACGATAACGCTCGAGAGCGTGTCGGGGCAGGGGCGCTTGCGGTCGAGAAGCGCGCTGGTGACGAATGAGTGTTCCTTGCCAAAAATGGCAACGGCGTAGCCAGGTCCGGCGTCGGCGTTTTGCGCCTTCAGCAATCCCAGCTCTTGGCCGTACTGCTCCAGAGAGCTGGGCATGCCGACGTGCACGAGGCTCCGCAGGTCACCTCGAGCATAGCCTCGCCCGAAGTCCTCGGGGAAGCGCCCGTCGTTCTCGCCCGCGAGGCCACTGGAGGGTCCGAAACTGCTGGTCGCGACGAGAATGGCGCGACGGCCCGGGAGAGCGAACTGCAGTAGTTCTGTCGCGCGTTCCTTGGCGGAGAGTCCCGCGTGGTAGCGATGGCACGGCAACTGCGCGGCCATCAGCTCGGCGTAAACTGCGTCTGCCTGGGCGGGTGTGGCGCACAGGATCAAGGCGGGTCGGGGAAGCGGAGCGACCAGTTCGGCGGTGGAGCGCTGCGCACTCTCCGGCAAGACCTGGAGCGACAGACCGTAGAGAGGTTCGGCGAGCAGCGGAGCGTCCGTCAGGCCCCATCGTGCGCGCGCCTCCGCGCGGACTTCAGGGCTGGAATGGGCTGCGCTGGCGACGAACGTCGGGTTACCCAGTGCGGTGCGCAGCGTGCAAAGTAGCTCCAGGCTCGGGCGGTACTCGAACGACAGCGGCGTCACCGCATGCGCGTGCTCCACGAAAATGAGATCCGGTGGCTGGCTCGCGAAGCTCGTGACGAGTTGAGGATTCAGCAGGCCCAGAGCAGAGCAGAAGAACGTGCCGGGGCCCGGCGCGACGCGCAGAGGTCCAAGTTCGGGCAAGAGTTGGGTCGCGGCGCGAGCACCGAAGCGATGCTGACGCTGGAGGAGCAGGTCGGCGTCGGCCGAAACGAACAAGATGCGCTTGTTCGTGGCCTGCGAGAGACTGATGGCCAAAAGCGCGAGGGACTCGGGTCGCAAGCCTTCGGTCCACAGCGAGTGTCCGGAGCCGACCTGGACCAAGACGGTACGCTCGGTCTCGCTCAAGGGTCTGTTCGCCAGGCGCTCGAACTCGTCGCGCAGTCCCGGCTCCGGGTCTCGGCTCAATTGCGAAGTTGCCAACGCCATGGCTCCTATCATCCGACTTCCAAGAAGTGAACAGAAAATCAGTGAACGGGTGAAGCCATCTGCACGGCTGACCAGCGCCTAAGTTGCCCAAAAACGTGTTGTAGTCGGTCGATGGCACCCACCTTCGAAGTCCCCGTCCGCCCGCTGGAGCGGACCGGCGTTCCTGCGCCGTTGCTGGGGGATCGAGCACTCTTTCCGCACCTCGAGTACCGCGCGTTCCTCGGCCATGCCGCCATTTCCCCGCTCAGTCTCGCAGCCACCGAGGCCGTCAGCGCTTGCATGGGCGACATGGCCAGGGGTGGCGCCGCGGCCTATCCGGTTTGGGACGCGCAGAGGCAGCGATTGCGAAGGAGCCTCGCCGAGCTCTTGGGAGCAGGGCCAGGCGAATTGGCTCTGACGCCAGGAACTACACGCGGCGTGACCGATATTGCGCTGGGCTTGCCTTGGCGGCCGGGTGACGTGCTCGTGACGTTCGAGGGCGAGTTTCCTGCCAACGTCACGCCGTGGCAGTGCGCAGCAGCGGCCTTTGGTGCGAGCGTTCGGTTCTTGCCAGCGCCGGAACCCAGGGCTCGAGATGCCGACGTCCGCATTTTGGAGAATCTCGAGCGAGAGCTCGTGCGAGGCGCCCGCTTCGTCGCGGTCAGCGCCGTGCAATTTCAAACCGGTTTTCGCATGCCGCTGCTCGAGATCGGCCGGCTCTGTCGAGCGCACGGCGCGCGCTTTCTCGTCGACGGCATTCAAGCGTGCGGCGTCGTCCCTTTGAACGTTCGAGAACTAGGTATCGATGCGCTCGCCGCGGGCGCTCACAAGTGGCTCTTGGGCCTCGAAGGCAGCGGGTTTCTCTACGTACGCCCCGAGTTTGGGGCGGAACTCCGGCCGCTGACTGCGGGCTGGGTGAGCCACGAAGATGCCGAGTCGTTCTTGTTCCAGGGGGCAGGTCGGTTGCGCTACAATCGCCCGTTCAAGGCTTCTGCAGCCGTGTTCGAGGGCAGCTCGCAGAATGCAGCGGGCTTCGCCGCGCTCGAAGCCGGCGTCGACGTGTGTCGCGCGCTCGGTCCGCAGGTGATCTTCGAGCACGTGCAAAGGTACCACGACGTCATGGAAGAGGTTTGGGTGAGCCGCGGCTTTCGTTCGCTCCGCGCCCCGGGGCTCGCGGGTCGCTCCTGTCTGTTGTGCTTCGAGGTGCCCGCACACCTCTCTCTTGCACGCTTGGCCATCGGCCTACGCGCGCGCGGCATCTTGGTCAGTACACCGGATGGCAACGTCCGTGTGGCTCCCCACTTCTCCAACGACGCCGCCGAAATCTTGCAGGTGGCGTCTGCGCTGGACGCTTGCCTCGCAGACTCAGGCGCGTGATTCGAGATCGGCCAGAATGGCCGCATAGCCTTCACGGAAGGTCGGGTAGCAAAAGACGAAACCGGCCTCCTGCAGCTTGAGACTCGACACCGTCCGACTTTTTCGCGAACGAGGCTCTCGCGCCGACGGCAAATGCTGGAGCAAGTTGGCTGAAACGTTCCGAGCAGCGAGCCAATCGGCCATCTCGCCCAGTGGGGCTGGATCCGTGTCGCTGGCGTTGAAGACGCCCTGCAACTCCGGTCGCTCGATGAAGAAAGCCAGACAACGGGCCAAGTCGTCGCGGTGGATGCGATTGCCGATGATGCTTCGTTCTTCGCGTGTGAGCTCGCCGTGGAGCAGGCGTGCCAGGAGCTGGGTGCGGCCCGGTCCGTAAATCCCGCTGGCGCGCAGCACGACACTGCGTTCGCTGGGCCAGACGTCCTCGGCACGCGCCAGCTCGGCGCTCGGGCCGTCGAGCGCGCCCAACGGCGTTCGTTCGTCGACTCGCTCGGCGGTCGGGTCGCCGTACACGGCCGTACTTGACACCAACAACAAACGAGCGTCTGGCGCCCGCAAGCGGACACGTTCGAGGCCTTCCACGTAAACCTCGCGGTACGCGGCTTCACTACGTCTTGCGGGGGAGACCGCGTAGACGATTTGTTCGATACCCGCGGGTAGCCGATCCCAGCCATCGTCACGAGTGACGTCGCCGACGAGCGGCGTCACACCCTCCGGTAGAGCTCGGTCGCTCCGTCGTAGGCCGAACACTTCTTGTCCGGCCGAGACCAGCATCTCGGCCAGGGCACTGCCGACGTAGCCGATGCCGACGAGCAGGATGCGCAACTCAGTCCTTGGGCGGCGAGCGCTTGCCGCGCCGCGTTTCGTGACTGGGGCTGGCGATGGAGCCGAACGTCGCACGAACAGCCGAGTCGATTTTCGTGTAGTAGCCGCGCAGAGCTTGCACGCCGCGCTCTTCGTCGCCGGCCTCGAGCGCGACGATGAAGCGCTTGAGATGATCGGGAAAATGCGGATCAAGCACCCAAACCGCAGGAAATCGTTCGAGAAGCTCGCGGTAAGAATCCAGAAACGGGTTGGCCACCCAGCGCATCGCCACCGAGTGGCCGGCGTCGATCAGCGCCTCGAGCCAACGTTGAAAGCCCTTGGCGATTACGTTGGGATCGCTGCCCTCCGTCGCTGACACCAACAGATCGGTGATATCGCGCAGGCGTTCGATGTCCGTGCGGTCAGCGCGTTGCACGGCCAAACGTCCCGCGAATTCGAGGACCAGCAACCGTGCCGGCAAGATGTCCTGCACGATCAGCGCGATCTCGGCGTAGTCGCTGGACGCCTCGAGCAGCGGGGCCAGGAGCTCCATCGTGCCGGTGCGGCGGAAGTCGGCGACGGTTACGCCTTGCCCGTGGCGAACGGTGACCAAGCGTGTTTGTTCGAGCCGTCGCACGGCCTCACGCAGCGTGTTTCGGTTCGTCCCGTACCGCGCGGCCAACTCTCGTTCACCTGGCAGCCGCTCGCCTGCCGCAAGTTCGCCCGCCAGGATTTGTCGCCGTAGATCTTGGAAGACGGTGGCGGCGATGTTCTGATTTTCAGCTTTGGGGACAGTCACGAACGCTCCAGCCGGTGGCTGCCGGGTGCCCAACCTAACATGGAACCAAAAAAGGCGGAGGGTGAGTCGCCCTCCGCCTTTCCGCGGTGCCTGCTTCCACTCCGCGGTGGCTGGTCCAGTTAGAACTGGATGTTGCAGCCGACGGATACCATCGGATAGCCGACGCGAACGAGTACCCCGACCTTGCCGAACTGGAAGCGACCGCCGCCCTGGAAGAGCGGGTAGAGATCGAAGTTTGCTCCGCCGTTGAAGGTGGTGAGTTCGTTCACCAAGCCGACTTCGCCCAGCACGCTAATGATGTCAGTGAAGTAGAAATTCCACTGGAAGGCGACGGGTGCGACCCAACCGATCACGTCGTTGCCGTAGAAAAAAGTGTTCAGTCCGAACGAGATTCCGATGTTGTTGTTGATCGTGTCGATCGGACCGTTGTGCATGAAGGGAATGCTGACGCGCAAACCGGGCCCGACGCCGCCCCAGTTGCCACCAAAGCCTGGCCCTCCGCAACGCCAGCAACCGTACTTGATCGCCAGCTGCGGCTCGAGCTCGAACTTGTACTGGTTGTGCGCTCCGGGCACCTTGATCAGGTTTTCAGCGCGAGCAGTCTCGGGCGCTGCCACCAGCGTGAGCAGTCCTAGGGTGCCCCCGAGCACTAGGGCAGCGAGAGAACGGAGTGGATGCCAAACTGACTTCTTGCGGTTGATCTTGTTCATGGGGGAGCTTTCGTCACGCTCGCGGGGGCTCGACGCTGCTCGCGCGCCTGCGATGTCATCGACCGTATCGAAATGTGAGCGTGCTGCCTACGATCCAGGTGAAGTTTCGTATGAATCGGCAAATAGTCGTGAACGAAGCTCGTCGAGCAAGCGGGGCATTTTGCCCCGCACGGCAATGAAGTACTCCGCGCAGAATTCGGCCAAGACGGTCAGCTCTTTACTCGTGGGCTCGAGACGTGGACGGCCAGCGAGGGCATGAGCCAGTCGCGTCAAGAATCGTGATTTGCTGGCCTGGTGAATCGCGGCACCGCCCCGTTCCAACTGAGCGAGCAGATGTTGGAACTCCCGAGTGCTCACGAGATCGAGCGGCGCCCATACGCCAGCGTTGGAACTGCCGGCGTGGAGCGCTGCCAGGTAGCCGCGCAGCGCTGCTGCATTTTCGGCGAGCACGGCGTCGATCAGCATTTCCGTACCAATGTGCGCCGTCGCCCGCGCGGGCCCGCGAGAGACACCCTGCTCCAAGAGCCGCCTGCAGGCATCGTGGTTCAATTCGACGAAGCTCGGGCACTGGTGAAAAACCGAGTCGGTTCGTTCGTGGAACGCGACCCCCGCCGCGAGTGTGGGATGTGAGAGCGAGGGCAGCTTGCGCCGTGCCATGTTGGCCAGATCGGGCAGCATGGACCCCAGCGCGAACAACGGATCGTCGCTGGCCTCGGCGGCTAGCACGCTGTGACTGAGATAGTTCACCGTGCTGTCAAACGCCTTGTCGAGTCGCAAGACAAGACCTGGCTTGCCTGCAGCTCGCCTTTTGACCAGGCTTTGCAGGCGCGCCTCCGCCCATGACAGCCGATCTGCCAACAAAACGAACGGTCGTCCGCGTGGTGGCGGCCGAGCCGCTCAGCCCGACCGTGCGCCGCTTGAGGGTGCAGGCGGCACAGTCGTATTCGTGGCGACCGGGTCAGCACGTCGCGCTACGTCGTCAGCCGGACGCCGGTCCCGATTCCTACTACTCGTTTGCGTCGACCGAGGCAGCGACTGCCCTCGCGGAATTCGAACTGGCAATCGGGCTCGGTCCAGCGACGATTGGCGCACTCCAAGTCGGCGACGAGCTGCATGCGAGCCCAGCGCAGGGTCTGGACATGCTCGCCGCGTTTCCCGCTCCCCGCCCTTTGGTATTGATTGCCCAGGGTACGGGGATTGCACCGTTGCGTGCCGTCATTCAAGAGGCCGTCCGGCGCCAGCGGCCTGGCGGGATCACTCTGCTGCACGGCTGCAGGACGGAAGGGGATCGGCTGTTCTCGGACGAGTTCTGCCGCTGGGAGGCCCAGGGACACCTCGAGTATTTGCCGGTTTTGTCACAACCATCGCCCAGCTGGGCGGGGCTTTCCGGACGGGTACAGGCGCACCTCGACCGAGTCGCGTCGCCGGACCGCGCCTATTTGATCTGCGGCTCGCTTTCTATGGTGACCTCGACTGCAGCGGAGCTGACCGAGCGCGGCGTCCCGGCCGACGGCCTGTTAGCGGAAGGCTACTGATGGCCGACACTGTTCGACTCGATCGGTGGCTGTGCGCTGCGCGCATTTTCAAGTCACGGACGCTGGCTCAAGAGGCCTGCGCGGCCGGGCACATTCGTGTCAACGAGCACGTCGCGCGAGCCAGCCACGTCGTGCGTGTCACCGACACGATCGAAGGAACGGCGCCGCGCGGCAAGATCGTCCTGGTGGTCAAAGATTTAGAAGAAAAGCGCCAGGGCGCGCCCCGCGCTCGCGAACTCTACGACGATCATTCCCCGCCTCCTCCTCCCCAGGAGCTTGCTCTCGGTGTTCGCGACCGAGGCGCGGGTCGACCGACCAAGTCCGATCGGCGCAGCATCGAGCGCTTTCGAGGTGGGTTTTGAGTGTCGCTCGATCGGCTGAGCATCACTCGGCGAGCGCGTCGACCTGAGGGGCCGGCTCCGCGGGCGGCGTGTCAGGTTCATCGACGATCGAGCGCGGCCTCGTTCCGCGGCGCCGCAGAGCGCGCTGCGTTGCTGCTTCCGCCGCCGAATTGGACCGCTGCGCCATCGAGTCGAAGGGGCGCGTGGCAACTGGCTCCGGCTCGTCGAATGGCATCTCCTCATGCCCCGATGCCTGCACCTGCTCCGGTGGCGGTACCTGCTCCGGCTCGGGCTGGGGCTCGCGCTCGAGGATCGGCGAGAATCCGCGGGCGCGGGGCGCTGGGTTCGGCTGCTGCGCGACGAAGAGCGTTTCTTTCTGCTCCGTCGAAGTGGGGACCGCCGCACTCTGTGGCTCCGCTTGGAAGGGCACGACGTCGTCGCTGGGGCGCTGAACCGGCTGCGAGCCAATGTGACTTGGAATCAGTCCCACGGCGAGCGCAGCGACGACCAACGGCGCCGTTGCCAACGCCAAGGGGGGCCCCCACGCCCGCATCCACGTCTCTTGTTGGACCATTCACCCTCCTTCGACGTGCTCATCTTCTTCCGGAGGCGTGTCGTCGTCGAGCTGATTCAGATAGCCATCGGGCAAGCTGACCGTTTGCGTGCCCGCCGTCTTTCCGCGCGGGACGCGCATGGATCCAGCCGGAAATGGCTCGCTCGGCTCGAGCTGGGCGATGACCTGCTCGAGTTCGGCCAGATGGCTGACTTGCATGAAGCGCGCGCGCGCCTGAGCACTCCCCCGAAAACCCTTCGTGTACCAAGTCGCGTGGCGCCTGAAGGCGCGCAGCGCATTGCCCTCACCGATCCAGTCGCTGAGCAGGCGGGCGTGCTCCAGCATGATTTTGCCAATCTCACCCAGCGTGGGCGGATTCTCGGGCTCGCGGCCGGCGAAGACATCCGCCAGATCGCGGAACAGCCAAGGACGACCGAGGCAGCCGCGACCGACGACCACGCCGTCGCAACCGGTCTCACGCATCATGCGCAGTGCATCTTGGGCTTCCCAGATGTCGCCGTTGCCGAGCACCGGAATGCTGAGCTGCTGCTTCAGTTCGCCGATGTACTCCCACCGAGCCGTGCCGTCGTAGAGCTGCGCGGCGGTGCGCGCGTGGAGCGCGACGTAGGCGCAGCCTTCTTCTTGGCCTACGCGACCGGCGTCGCGAAAGGTCATCAACTCTTCGTTCACGCCCAGGCGGAACTTGATCGTCACCGGAACGCCGGCGGGCGCGGCCGCTTGGACGGCTGCCCGAACGATTCTCGCGAGCAGTTTGGGCTTGAGTGGCAGAGCCGAACCTCCGCCCTTCCGCGTGACTTTGCGCACAGGGCAACCAAAATTCATGTCGATGTGATCGACGCGGCCCTCGCCCACCAAACGCTCGACCGCACGACCGACGTAGTAGGGGTCGACCCCGTAGAGCTGCAGACTGCGTGGACTCTCCTCCGCCCCGAAATCGGCGAGACGAAGAGTCTTCTCGACGCCGTCGACCAGCGGTCGCGCCGTGATCATCTCGCTCACGTACAGGCCCGCTCCGTATTGGCTGCAGAGCCTGCGGAACGGGTAGTTAGTCACGCCGGCCATCGGCGCCAGCACGACCGGCGGCCAGACCGACATCTTGCCGAGCGGGATAGGGGCGAATTCGCCAGGACGTGCGGCCGGGACGTCGCGATTCAGATCGCTCTTGTAGCAGTCGTCCATGATGGAATCAGAAGCGTCGGCGCAGCGCGTTCGGCAGCAGGGCGCGCACGGCTTCTTTGGCCAGAGCAGGGGTCTTCAAGAGGACCTTGGTGAGTTCGGCGGCCAACGCCAGTGGGGTGGTGGCGTCCGCACGCAGCGCGACGCGTTCTCCAGTCACGAGGTCTTCGAGTGCGCCGCGCGCGATGGTGCGCGAGCCGTCCGAGCGAATCTCGACCACCATACGGGCGACCACCGGCAACTCGGAGTCTTGTACGAGGGCGTCGGGTTGCGCCGATTTTCCGAAGGACACGAGAGGTGGGGAAGCCATTCGCGCTCCGATACCACAACGGCAGGGGCCAGGCTTCCTCAGGGCAGAGGTGCAGTCGTTCGGTCGCCGGGCAACCCCAGACGAGCCTTTTTCCCGCGCCAAGGCCTGTAGTCATTGCGGTGCGCAACGCCGAGGGCATCGTCGCAGCTCGGACTCGCTGGTCCGCCGACTAGCCGCAGGCCCGCGCCGGCCCGGTTGGGCGTCTCGAGGATGTTCTCGTGCTCGTCGATGAAATACGCCGTTTCGTGGGGCAAGTGCACGTCGCTAGGCCAAGCATAGGCGACCCAGCGGCGCTCCGCCGCTTCTTCGTCGATCGGCTCGCTGGGCGACGCAGTCCAACCCCCACCCGGCCGCGGTAGGCAGACGAGGAAGAGGTAGCCCGACTCGAGCACGGCGGGCCCGCTCCGTGTGCCGACGCGCGGCGCGTAGCGGGGCGCGAGTGGCGGTGACGGAAGGTCGGTGGTGGCGCGCGAGCTTGCTCGCGCCGTCAAATCGCCGAGCAAGCCAGCACTGCCGATCCGATCGCCGTCGGCGTCGAACGGCGCGAGCCTACGCATGGCGTCCTGGGCGAACAAAATCTCCCGCAAAAACGAGACTGCGCGCTGACTCGAGGCGCGTCCGTGCGCTTCGATGATGCCGGGCATGGCCTCGCCCAGGATGAAGCGGCAAAGTCCGATGGAAGTGAACAACAACGAAACGCCGAGCGCCCAGCGCAGCTTCTGTTTACTGGGATGCTGGAGGCGCGTTAGCGCCGCCAGCGCGATGACCAGCACCAAGAAGGCGAAGACCGAGAGTCGCGTTTCGATCGCGCTGGCCATGCCGAACAGCGCGACGATCCAAAACAAGGAGAGTGGAAGTGTCATGACGATGGGCCAAGGGACGCCGGAAAGGCAGTGCCGAGCCCGCGACGAGCGCGTCGCGCACCGAGACGCAACTCGCGGCGCACGGCGATCGTGTAGGCCTCGGGTTCGATCTGCATGGTGTGGCGGGGAGAGGCGACGTAGCGGGAACGCACGGCCAGCTCGTCGCGTTCGATGTCCTCGAGGAGCTTTTCCGGCTCGGGCAGGCTGTAGCGCCCGGCAAGGTGCTCGGCAATCCACTGCGCTTGCAGCTCAGCTATCGGCATGATGGCGCCCAGGGGTTGAGCGAGACCGACGAAGAACAAGCGTCGATGGTTGGGGTGAAAGACGCGGCGGAAGAGTGACAATCGATTGTCGGGCGCGTTCACATGCTCTTCCGCCAAGAAGGGAAACTTCACCTGGTAACCGGTGGCGAAAACGATGGCGTCGACCTCGTCCGCTCGCCCATCCGCGAAAACCACACGCGTCCCCGCGAGTTCGCGGATCGCCGGTCGCATGCCGATAGCGCCCGATTGCACCAAGCTCGGGAGTTCGCTGGAAAGCGTGGGGTGCGCCTCGCCAATCAAGTGATCGGGCTCGGGCAGCCCGCAGTCCTTCATCCGGCCGAACAACAGAGTGAAAGCGCGCGTGACGACGCGCCTGCGGAACTTGGCCGGCAGCCAGCGGGGAATGACGTGGCCTTGATCGGCGGGCTTGCCTCGAATGTACTTTGGAATCACCCACACGCCGCGGCGAGCCGAGATCAGTACCTGCTCGGCGTCACCGCGTGCCGCCAGTTCACTCGCGATGTCAACGGCGCTGTTGCCCATACCGACGACCAGGACGCGTTTGCTTCGCAACTCGATTGGCGTCGACGGGTCGACGTAGTCGTGCGAATGCAAGATCGCTCCCGCGAAGCTACCGCTCGGAAAAGGGTGGGGAAGGGCCTTCGACCAGTGGTGGCCGTTGGCGACGACCACGCCCGCAAACCAGCGCGTTTGCCTCGCGCCGGTCGAGAGGTCGAGGGTCGCTACCTCGTAGCCGCCCCGCGCGGTAGGCACGCAGCTCAACACTTCCGTACGGAAGGCGATGTGTTGGGCGAGCCCAAAGCGCTCGGCGTAAGAAGAGAAGTAGTCGGCGACCTGGTTGTGGCGCGGGTAGTCCGGCGTGCCCGGAGGCCACGGAAAGTCCGTCAGCTCCATGGCCCGAGCCGAAGTATTGATGCGCAGCGATCTGTAGGCGCCGCTCCTGCCGTTGTCGTTCTGGAAGACCCACAGGCCACCTACACGGGAGCCGAGTTCGTAAGCCTGGCAGGCAATGCCGGCCTCCAAAAGAGCGCGGAGTGTGACGAGACCGGAACAACCCGCGCCAATCACGCAAATCGGGGCCCCGGCGGATGCGCTTATCGATTCACGAGCGCGGCCGTTCCGGTTGGGGGGCGCAGGTTCGCGTTTCACGGTTGCGAGCCTGTCACCTTCCGCGTTCGACGCAAAATGTCCTGTTTCCCTGCGGGCCGCCAGCGCGATAGACTGACCTTTCGCGAGCCGCCTTCGGGCTCGGGGTACTGATACCACGGGACCCGGTTGGAGACTGACGAGTGAGCGAAGCATCCGATCGGGGCCACGAAGAATTCCTCGCCGAGGCGCAGGACATCATCGAGGCCTTCTCGCGTAATCTGCTGTCTCTCGACGCCTCGTTCAAAAAAGGCGGCGTCGAGCCAGCCCTGCTCAACGAAGGCTTCCGAGCGATCCATACCTTGAAAGGGCTCGCTAGCCTGTTCGGGGTTACGGGTCTGGCCATGCTCACGCATCGCCTCGAGGATTTGCTCGACGGCTTGCGCCTGGGCCGCGTCTCCATCTCGAGCGAGGTCCTCGATGTGCTGTTCGCCGCGGTCGAGGCTTGTCACTTGCTGCTCGCGGCGGAACGCGAGGAGGAGGACGACGGTGCCGTACCCGATGTCGTCCATCGTGTGCTCACGCAAATCGAATTGATCGGGCGCGGCGCCAAAGCAGCCAGGGAGGACGACTTCACCATTGATCCTGGCATTTTGGCAGTTCTCACGGAGTACGAGGAGCACCGCTTGCGGGCCAATCTCGAGGCCGGCCTGCGGTTGTTTCGCGTGCGCGTGCAGTTTGATCTGATGACGATCGACAAGGAGCTCGCGCTCTTGAAGGACCGCGCGCGCCAATTGGGCGAAGTCATCACCTACCTACCCACCGGCGAATCCAGTTCTCCGGACGTACTGGAACTCGATTTGGTGCTGGCCTCGGGTGAGGAGCTGGCCTTGCTGGTCAGCCAACTCGGCGGAGAAGCGGTCGCCATCGAAGAGATCCCGCGTCGCAATGCGCTTGCGGAAGCGCGGCGCGAGAGCGCGGCGCAAGTGCTCAGTCGCGCGCCCCTGTCGGTGTCGCATCCGGCTTCGTCGGCGCCCAGCTCCGTCGGCGTTCCCGCGCTCGAGCGCGGCGTCAGCGTCCAAGAAAAACGCTTGGCGCGCCGCGCCGTGCGAGTCGACATTCACAAGCTCGACCGCTTGATGAACGTCGTCGGCGAGTTGTCGCTCTTGCGCAGCTCGCTCCGCCGCGTGGCCGATCGCATCAAGAATTCCGGCCAAAGGCAGCTGGGCGGCGAGTTGCACCGCTTGCATCGCAACTTCGAAAGACGCCTCGAAGACATGCAGGACGGCATCTTGGAGATGCGCATGGTGCCGCTTGGCCAAGTCTTCGATCGGCTGGCCCGCGGCGTGCGCCAAATGAGCCGCGACGTTGGCAAAGAGGTTCGCCTGGTGATCACCGGTGCCGAAACCGAAATTGACAAGCTGATTGTCGAAGAGCTGGGCGACCCACTGCTCCACATGCTTCGCAATGCCATCGATCACGGTATCGAGACCGAGGCCGAACGCGTCCGCGCCAAGAAAAATCCGGTTGGAACGATCGCTTTGAATGCCTATCAAAAGGGCAACCACGTGATGATCGAAGTCGAAGACGACGGCCGCGGCATCGACGAAAAACGCCTGATCGAGCGAGCCGTGCAAATCGGGGCGATCGAACCCAGTAGCGCGCCGGACATCAGCCGCGACGAGGTGATGGGCCTGATGTTCTTGCCCGGCCTCAGCACGCGCGACGCCGTCAGCGCGATGTCGGGGCGCGGCGTCGGCATGGACGTCGTCAAGACGAACATCGCGCGTCTGGGCGGCGTCATCGACGTTCACAGCGAACGCGGGATCGGCACGAAGATGACGCTTACGTTGCCGATCACCTTGGCTATCGTGCGGGCCCTGTTGGTGTCGGCCGAAGAACACGTATTTGCCGTGCCGTTGTCCTCGGTCTCCGAGATCGTGTTGCTGGATTCCAAGACGCGCCTCATCGACGGCCGAGAAGTCATGAGCTTACGCGGCAGCACCTTGCCTTTGTGCCGCTTGGCCGAGTTTTTCGGCATAGCCAAGCAGCCGCAGCGCGGCCGGGCATTCGTCGTCGTGGCTCAGGTTGGCGAACGCCGCCTCGGCCTGGTGATCGACAGCGTCGCGGGGCAACAGGACATCGTCATCAAAGCCCTCGGCAGTTCGCTGGATCGCGTGCGTGGTTTTGCTGGCGCGACCGAGTTGGGCGATCAGCGGGTCGGCCTGGTCCTCGACACGACCGGCATCGTGGAAGAAGTACTCAGCATCCACGATACGCTGCGCAAGGCGGTCCTCCATGCCTGATTCGGTTGTCCTCGGCAGCTTTCTCGGTCGCCATGCCGAGCACGCCCAGGAATTACTGGCGTTCGTGACACAGGGCGAGCTGTACGCAGTACCTCTAGCCGCCGTGCAAGAGATCGTCGTGCCGCCGCCTCTGACCGTCGTACCCCGTGCGGCACGAGCCGTGGTGGGCGTATGCAGTGTGCGCGGTCGCGTGGTGACGGTCGTCGACTTTCGGACGTGCATGGGGCTGCCGCCTCTCGAGCAGGGGCGCCGCGTCCGCATCCTGCTTGGCCAAGGCGAAAACGACGAGATCGTAGGGTTGCGCGTTGACGAGGTGCGCCACGTCGTGCGTTTGGCAGCCGGTGAACTCGAATGGACCGCACAGTCGTTGGGTGGGGACGCGGCCGACAGCGTCCTCCGTGGCATTGGACGCCCGGCCAACGGAGAAGAGCTGGTGCTCGTCGACATGAAGGCCGTCTTGACCAAAGGATGTGCGTGAGCCGGGTCGGTTTCTCCAAGCCGGCCGTCGAGCTGAGTTTCGTGGCTTGTGCGATCGTCGATTCGACCTTCGCCGTGCCCATCGGTCGCGTGCGCGCCATCATACAGCCGGTGCCCCTGACGCGCGTTCCGGAGGCTCCCAAAGCTTTGCTCGGAGCGGTCGATCATCGCGGCGAAGTCGTGCCGATCGTGGACATCGGCTACCAGATGACGGGCCAGCCGACGGCCGACGGCCGGCGTAAATGGATCTTGATCAAGAACGGCGAGCGCACCATCGGCGTGGTCGTTCGGCAGGTCTTTGACGTCTTTCGGACGCCCGAGGCCGATCTGCGGCGCGCGCCCGAGATGGGTGGAGCTTTCGGTTACACGACGCGAGACGTCGTCACCTACGCCAAAGCCATGGCGTTCGTGCTCGACCTCGACGCCGTCGCCCGGCTCGCGACCACCGGAATTGGTCCCGAAGCGTTGGGGAGCGCGCCGTGAGTACTTCCGGCAAGTTGGCCGCTCACCCGCTGGGGCCGCGTGAGTTTCGGGCGCTCGCGGCCTTGGTCGAGGAACGCGCGGGTTTGTCGTTCGATGAACAGTCACACTATCTGTTCGAGCGGCGTCTGGGCGAACGTCTGGAAGCGCGCAAGCTTTCCAGCTTTGGCGAGTACGTCGAGTTGGTCAAACGCGACCCCGAAGAACTCGAAGCCGTATTCGAAGCGCTCACGACCAAGGAGACCTACTTTTTTCGACAGGACTATCAGCTGAACGCCTTCGTCGACGAAGTCCTGCCCGAGCTGGTCGCCACGGCCGGTGAGTACCGGCGCTTGACCGTGTGGAGCGCCGGCTGCTCGACTGGCGAAGAGGCTTACACATTGGCCATTCTGCTCTCGGAGTCACCACTCTTGCGCAGCTTCAACGTGCAGATCCTCGGTACGGATTTGTGCCAGAGCAACATCGAGGCGGCGAGACGTGGTGAGTACCGGAGATCGGCGTTTCGGACGCTACCCGCCGGCAAGCTCGAGCGCTATTTCGAAGAGAGTGGCAACGGCTATCGCGTCACTTCGGCGATTCGCCGGCTCGTGCACTTTTCTCGGGTGAACCTGGTAAACCCCTTCGACGTGCGCTCGGTCGGTCGCGTCGACATCGTATTTTGTCGCAACGTCCTCATCTATTTCGGTGACGCCATTCGCAAACAAGTCACCGAGTCGTTGTTCGAGCGGCTCTTGCCTGGAGGATTTCTGTTTTTGGGGCATACGGAATCGCTCTTGGGCGCGGTGACACAGTTCGAGGTTGTCCATCTAGCTTCGGATTTGGCGTATCGCCGACCTCGCCTCGACCGCGCGGGCAGTGATGCTGGCTTTCGACGTGGGGACGGTTCCTCTGGTGGTGCACGCTCGTGAGCAGTCAAGAAATGAAGGTGTTGGTCGTCGACGATTCGGCGGTCAATCGACGGAGCATCAGCGAAATGCTCTCGGGCGTGCCGGGCGTGCGCGTCGTCGGCAAGGCGGCAAATGGCGAAGAAGCCCTGCGGCTGGTGCACATCACCGAGCCCGACGTGGTCACCCTCGATCTGGAGATGCCCCGCATGGACGGCTTCACGTTCCTGCGCATCTTGATGTCCAAACGCCCGATGCCAGTGCTGGTGATTTCGAGCTACTCGCAAAAGGAGAATGTCTTCAAGGCCTTGGAACTCGGCGCCGTGGATTTCGTCGCCAAGCCCGATTTGCTCGTGCCGGGCGACAGCTCCATCCGCGATGAATTGGTCGCCAAGATATCGATGATGCGCGGGCTGCATCATCTCAAGGGACCGACAACCACGACCGTGCGATCGCGTCCGCCCACTCTGGCGCCCCCCGACCGACCTGGTCACAAGCCCAACCGTTTGGTGGTGATCGCAGCGTCGACCGGTGGGCCCAGCGCCTTGATGGAAGTGATCGGCGCTATGCCCGAGGTCGTCAATTTCGCGGTTTTGATCGCTCAGCATATGCCCGAGAAGTTCACTCGCACGTTCGCCGAGCGCATGGATCGCCGAAGTCGACTCCGCGTTCGCGAAGCCGAGAACGACGAGCCCATTCGTGCCGGCGAGGTGCTGATTTGTCCGGGTATGCGCTGTATGGAGGTGGCGGCGGTCAACGATGAGTTGCGAGTGCGCGTCGGGCATCCACTCGCCACCGATCGCTATGTGCCGAGCGCCGATCGCCTCTTCGTTTCCGCTGCGCGGGCCTATGGTTCCAAGGTCATCGGCGTGGTGCTGACGGGGATGGCCGACGATGGAGCCAAGGGGTCTTTGGCCGTCCGGGAGCGGGGTGGGCACGTCATTGCAGAAAGCGACGAAACAGCAGTCGTCTTCGGAATGCCCCGGGCGGTGATCGAACTGGGGGCGGCTTCGCAGATCCTGCCGCTTGGCGAAATCTCCGATGCCCTGCTCGTCCTCGACACGCCAGCCAGCGGACCTAGTCAATCGTAAAACCTACGATTCTGGCTCTTTCGGGGCGTCCCTTTTTTGGGAATGGAGGCCCAGTCACGCGGGTTGAACGCAGCGAACCATGAGAAGTCTCACTCTTCGCGCTGTTCCCCCCGTCACCCTCGGCCTGTCGCTGGCGCTCGGCCTCGCCGCTTGCAGCACCGCGAACTCAGGCAGCAAAAATGCCAGCGTCGAGCCGCATTCCTTGCCCGTCGTCCGCACGGCGGCCGCACTCGAAGTCGGCCGCCCCGATTCCGTGGCCGACGTCGTCGACGCCGTTCTGCCGTCGGTGGTCAGTATCACTTCCACCCGTACGAGTCGGGCTCAGCCCATGGGATGGTTCGGTGTGGCGGGACCTCGCCAGAAGCAGCAAGGCTTGGGCTCTGGTGTCATCCTCTCGGCGGAAGGGGTGGTGGTGACCAACAATCACGTGATCGAAGGCGCCGACGAAGTGACTGTTCGCACGCACGACGATCGCGAATTTTCTGCCAAGCTCGTCGGTACCGATCCGAAGAGTGACGTCGCCGTCCTGCAGCTGCAAGGCACCGTCACAGGCCTCAAGCCCGTCGCCGTCGGTGATTCGGGGCAGCTGCGGTTGGGTGAGACGGTCTTGGCCATCGGCAACCCGTTCGGCGTCGGTGAAACAGTCACGATGGGTATCGTGTCAGCCAAGGGTCGCGCAGACATGGGCATCGTCGACTACGAAGACTTCATCCAAACGGACGCGGCTATCAACCCCGGCAACTCTGGGGGTGCCTTGGTCAATCTGCGCGGCGAGCTGGTGGGGATCAATACGGCAATCCTGTCTCGCAGCGGCGGCAGTCAGGGCATCGGCTTTGCGATTCCCACGAGCATGGCAGGTCCAATCGTCGAAGCCCTGCGAACCGAGGGCCACGTCACTCGTGGTTGGCTCGGTGTTTCGCTCCAAGATCTGAGCGGCGACCTCCGTCAGGCATTGAACCTCGGACAGCAGGATGGCGTGCTGATCGCTGACGTGCAGCCGGAAGGACCCGCTGCAAAGGCGGGCCTCCAGAGCGGCGACGTCGTCATCCGCGTCGGACCACGCAATGTCGAGTCAACGGGCCAGTTCAGGAACCTGATTGGCGCCTCCGGTGCCAAGAAGACGGTCCGACTCGGGGTGCTTCGCAACTCCAAGGTCCTGGAAGTCGAGGTTCTGCTCGGTGAGTTGCCCGCAGACGAAACGGCCGCGCCGAGCGCACAACCGAGTTCACCCGCAGATCCAGCTGTCGAAGGTTTGTCGCTCAAGGCCCTCACGCCGGATCTGCGCAATCGGCTCCGTGTGCCGAGCGAGCTGAACGGCGTGGTGATCGTGCGGGTCGAACCTGGCTCGCGAGCCGCCTCCGCCCGGCTCATGCCCGGCGACTTGGTGCTCGAGGTGAATCGCCAAGCGGTGTCTGCGCCCCACGAGCTGCAGCGACTCTACAAGCCGGGCGGCGTAGCTCAGTTGTTCGTCGTCTTCCGTCAGGGCCAAAAGCTGTTCATCGTGGTCAAATGAGCCCCATTGGGCGATTTGTCAGCCACTTATTTGACTGGGCGGGGCCCTGCTCGTTAGAGCTTTCAGGGAATGCGCCGTTTCTCTGCCTGCCTGCTCGCACTCCCGGTCGCCTGGGCCGTCGGGCAAGTGTGCCCGGCCCAAGCGCAGACTCCGAGCCGACAGCCGAGCCCCGCCTCAGCGCAGCCGCCTGGTAGCCTGCCGCTGCGCCTCGAACCTCCCGCGCGCCATGTCGAGCCTGCAGCGGCGAGCAAATCAGCGCCTGGCGAAACCCCGCCGACCACCAGAACAGCGTCCAGCGCGAGCTCGCACCAGAAAGGGCGCGCACCCAAGACGCCTGCTGACACGATGCCAAGCGGCGCTAGCCTGAACGAGCCGGACGAGGTTGCGCGGCGCGGCATCACCGAGGGGCCCACTGGTGACCAGTTGGAGCAAGGCGCGGACGATCCGCAGTTGCTGGCCCTGCGTGCAGCCGATGCGGTCCTGTTCCCGAGCAAGCTCCGTGGCATCGAGCCGGGTTGGTCCTGGGATCTGCCGATGGCCGAGCGGGAGCCGAGTGCCGCGCGGGGTTTGCCGCTGCGCCCTCTCGAAGTTGGCGGCATGGGTCTCGCGCCTTCCGATGCCGAGTGGCTTCGCTCTCTGACGATGCCCGACTTACCCGTTCGGCTCGATCGTCGCGTCGTCACCTATCTGAAATTCTACCGCGACAGCCCCCGCGGCCGCACTATCGCTGCGATCTGGGCCAAGAAGAGCGGCCGCTACGTCGGCGCCATCAAGGCCGAGTTGCGCCGTGCGGGGCTCCCTCCCGACCTGGTCTGGCTGTCGATGATCGAGAGTGGCCACAATCCGACCATCGCCTCTCCGGCCGGCGCCGTTGGCCTTTGGCAGTTCATGCCCCACTCCGCTCGAATGTACGGGCTAACGGTCGATCGCTGGGTCGACGAGCGTCGGGATCCGGCTCGCGCGACCAGTGCCGCCATCAAGCTGCTCGGCGATCTCCAACAGCGCTTTGGCAATTGGGAGCTAGCGATGGCGGCCTACAACATGGGCTACGCCGGACTTTCGCGCTCGATCGGCAAGTTCAACACCAACGACTATTGGACGTTGTCGCGCCTCGAAGGCGGCATTCCTTGGGAAACGACGCTGTACGTTCCCAAAATTTTCGCCTTGGCGATCGTCATGAACAATCGCGACGCGTTTGGGCTCGGGAAGATCACCCCCGATTCACCGCTTTCGTTCGACACTATCCTCGTAGAACCCGCGACAGAGCTCCTACCCATCGCGCGGGCCGCGGGTATTTCCAAGGACGATTTGGCGGCTCTGAACCCCAGCTACCTGGCCGACCGCCTGCCTCCGGCCGCCGCTGAGTCGCGTCCGTGGGCCGTACGCGTGCCGGTCGGCAAAGGTCCCGAAGTACTCCGCGCGACGCGCGTCGAAAAGCAACGCCCGGAAACGATCGTGGTGCGACAAGGCGACGATCTCTCGACGTTGGCCCTCGACCACGGCGCCCGCGAAGCCGACTGGACCAAGACGAACGCCCTCGGTCGGGGCGAACGTCTCGAGCCCGGCACGGTGCTGCTCTTGCCTCCGACGGCGCGCAAGAAGGCTCAACCCACTACGACGCTGGCTACGTTCGTCGTCGGTCGAGCGCTGAGTCCCGGGCCCGCTCACCAACTCGTGTTCTACGAGGTCCGCGCAGGTGACGAGCTGCAGCAGATTGCCCTCGCGCTCGGCGTCACGGCGCGTGAGCTGGCGCTTTGGAATTCGCTCGACGAAATGGCGCGACTGCGCGACGGCATGACGCTGCAGGTACTGGTACGCCGCGAGCAAGACTTGTCTCGCGTACGCCACCAACCGGCTCGCGGGGCTCAAGTGCTCGTGGCGGGCAGCCCCGAGTTCCACGAGTACTTCGAAGGGCTGCGTGGCATGCGGCGTGTCGAAATCGCGGTGCGTCAGGGCGACACGCTGAGCGGCATCGGCTCGCGGCACGGTATGACGGTTGGATCCATGGAGCGCGTCAATCGCCGATCGCGAGGCACCAAACTCGTGCCCGGAGAGACCGTCGTCGTCTACACGGATCGCGCGTCGTCGGATTCGAGCTTGGATGGAGGCGTGTTGCCTCTCGATGCGCTCGATCCACCGCGTCCCGATCTGTTGCCGGCTGCGGCTTCGATCGCACCCTGATTGTACCCGTCGCGCGCCTTTGTGTAGAACGGCGCATGGCTCGACTGACCGCCATCGTCATGGCTGCGGGACACGGTACCCGCATGAAAAGTAGCTTACCCAAGGTTCTGCACCCGGCGTGTGGAAGGCCCTTGGTCTATTTCCCAGTGCGTGCCGCATTGAGCGCTGGCGCTGCGCGTATCGTCGTGGTCGTCAATCCGGACACGCGCGCGGGAGTCGTCGCTGCGCTATCGAATGCGCTGCCGGACGTGAGCCTCAGCTACGCAGTTCAAGAGGTGCCCCGAGGCACGGGTGATGCCGTGCGGGCCGGGCTCGAAGGTCTGGCGACAGAGGCCGGCGAACGGATCCTGATCTTGTCGGGTGACACGCCGCTAGTCGAGGGCAGTGACCTCGAGCCGCTGGTGCACGCGCTCTCGTTGGGCGATGTGCTGTCGTTTCTGGCCTTCTTTCCAGACAACCCGGCGGGCTACGGCCGCGTGCTTCGAGACGCTAGCGGTAAGCCGACAGCCATCGTCGAGCACCGCGACTTGGAGACTGCCGAAGAGCTGCGGCTCGGCGAGGTCAACGCCGGCATGTACGCCGCTGACGCGGATCACTTGCGGCGCGCCTTGTTGGGTCTGTCTGCCCAAAATGCCCAGGGCGAATACTACCTGACCGATGTCGTCCGTGACCTTGCCAAGAGCGGCTCGGTCAGCGCCCTGCGCGTGGCCGAAGACGCAGCGCGAGGCGTCAACCATCGCGGAGAACTCGCCGCGGCCGAAGAGGTGCTGTTCGCGCGCATTCGACAGCGCTGGGCCCGCGAAGGAGTGAGCATCGTCGGTCGGCCTTTGATCGACGACACGGTGCTGCTCGGAGCCGATGTGCAAATCGAGGACGGAGTGCGCTTGCGCGGTAAGACGCGGATCGGCGCCCGTACGCGGCTCGACGTGGGTACGGTGATCGACGACTCGACCTTCGGCGAAGACGGTTGGGTCAAGCCGTACACGGTGGCGCGGGACAGCGTCGTCGGTGATGCCGTCCAGATCGGGCCGTTCGCGCACTTGCGACCCGGCAGCCAGCTCGATGCCGAAGTGCACGTGGGCAATTTCGTCGAAACCAAGAGCACGCATATGCGGCGCGGCGCGAAGGCAAACCACTTGGCTTATCTCGGCGATGGCGACGTGGGTGAGAAGGCGAACGTCGGCGCTGGTACGATCTTCTGCAACTACGACGGCTTCCGAAAGAGCAAGACCATCATTGGGGCCCGCGCGTTCATTGGCAGCGATTCGCAGCTGGTGGCTCCGGTCACGATTGGCGAGGATGCCTACGTGGCAACCGGTAC
>JBBQHO010000016.1:0-36821 GCA_038324055.1 Polyangiales bacterium
GGTTCCGAACTTATCGCCGACGATCAGGTTCTCGCTGTCGACCAAGACTTCGAACGGAATGTCTCCGCCGAGAACGGAGTGCAGGGTGGCCTTTGCGTCCTCGGCCGATTCGTCGTTGGTGATGGTGACCAGCACGACGTCGGTGCGCTTGGCCAAAGCGTGGCCGAGAATCGCCAGCGAGGGCATTTCTTCGAGGCACGGCGGACAGGTCTTGCTCCAAAAATTGAGGATCACAGTCTTGCCCTTGTAGTCGCTGAGGCGGACCTTCTTGCCTGCGAGGTTCGGCAACTCGAACTCGGGCGCGCGGCGATTGTGGCCGGCGTAGTTGGGGGCGAGCGCGCACAGCGCGGTGCAAGAGCGGCGTGTTTCGCCGTCTTTGGCGGTGGCCACGAACGCATAGACGAAGAACGCCGCCACCGCGATGAACACGAACTGCAAGAGTTGCGCTGGCTTCACGAGTCTCTCCTAGCAGGCCGCCCCCGCCTTCACGAGTGAGGCTCGACCGCGAGCTGGTCGAGCGGCAGACGCGCGGTGCGGAGCGCCCAAAAGCCCACGCCCAGGCTGACGACCAGGAGCCGCAGGCTGAGCGCTTGCCAGATGGCCGCAATGCCGGCGCCGTAATGCACGCCCCAAACATACGCGAGCGGAAGCCCCACAGCGAAGCCCAAGAAATTCATCAAGGCGGCTGCACCCGGTCGCCCCATGCCTCGAAGCACACCCGCACCAACAGCGTGAATGGCGTCGAACGGCTGGAAGAGCGCCACGTAGATCGAGAGGCCGGCCACTGTGGCGACGATGGCTGGATCGGAAGAAAACACGGAGCCGATTTCGCCGCCGAAGACGTAGAACAGCGGCGCCGCGATGGCCGACCAAAGCAGAGCCAGTCGCAGCGAGAGGGCCAAGGTGCGCTGGGCGCCAGCGTGGTCGCGCGCGCCGATTAGGTTGCCAACGCGAGTCGATCCACCGATGGCGATACCGAGCGGCACCATGAACGCCAGCGCCGTCAGGTTCATGCCGATCTGGTGAGCGCCCGTTTCTGCCGTGCCCAGCTTGCCGGCAATGAGCATGGCGATCACGAAACCCCAGGCTTCGATGGCCGAATGCAGACTCATCGGTAGTCCCATGCGCACCACTTGGAGCAAGCCAGCCCACGAGAACGAGCGGCGGTCCCAGGCGCGCTCGAAACCCCGGCGTACACCCGAGACCCGCATCCACAGCGCCAAGTAAATTGGCAGGGCAAGAGACGTGAGCGTGGCGGCCGCTGCGGCACCGACCAGGCCCAGGGCGGGGAAGCCGAGCTTGCCGAAGATGAGCGCCCAACCAAGCACCAGATTCTGAACGTTGGCGACGATGGCGATCCACATCGCCGGAGCGGTGTGGCCGCGTCCTTGCAAGTAGATGCGTTGGGCCACGAACACCAAAAACGCCGGCGTCGAGGGCAAGCGCCACAGGTTGTAGACGCCGGCCGCGTGCGCAACGTCCGCGGGCTGGCCCACGAACAAGAGCGCCGGCTCGGTGAAGGCCGACGCCAAACAGGCTGGAATGCTGGCCAAGGTCGCCAGGACCAGCGCCCGTTGCAGACTCAAGGCAACTCCGTCGCGATCGCCGCGTCCGAACGCTTGGCTGATGAACGGATCGGCGCCCAGCACCAAGCCCACCGACAGCGATAGGAAACCCCAGTTCCACATGTTGGCGATGGCCGAAGCGGCCAGCGCGACGTCGCTCGAATGTCCAAGCAGTGCCGTGTCGACGACACCGATCAGCATGAACGCGAACTGGGTTGCGGCGACGGGCAAGCCGACACGCAGAATCGACCAGAATTCACCTCTGGTTCGTCTCATGAAACGACGCTCAGTCGCCTTCGTACTCGCAGCTGGCGTCGCAGGTCTCGTGAATCACGACTCGCGTCAGGTAGGGCAGCGGCGTCTTGAGACGCGTCCACAACCAGCCCGCTAGAATCTCGCTGGTTGGGTTCTCGAGGCCGGGGATGTCGTTCAGGTAGTTGTGATCGAGTTGCGCGTGTAGCGGCGCCCAGGCGTCGTCGATGTCGGAGTAGTCGATGAACCAACCTGTCTCCGGGTTCACTTCGCCTTCTACCACCAGATCGACGCGGAAGCTGTGTCCGTGCAGCCGCTCGCACTTGTGCCCAGCGGGCACTTTCGGCAGGCGATGGGCCGCCTCGAAGCTCAGATTCCGAACCAAACGCACCTTCATGGCCGCTTTGCTAGCTCAATCGAATTCGAGACGCCACCGGACGTCTCCTCCCAGGTTGCCCAGCGCAGGCGCGCCGGCCCGTTGGGCATTGTCGTAGGACCCTTCGACGCTGAGCTGGCCCGTGGCGCGGTACTCGACGTTCGAGCGCACTTCGTTGGTGTCGCTCAGGCTGGTCGTGACGCTGGCACGCATGCGCTCACTCAGGCGCTTGCCGATGGTCACGGTGGGCTCGGTGCGCCCACTGCGCGCCGAGTACACGCTCCCGAAGCGAAATTCGTCGATGGGTACCGTCTGGGTGACCGCGCTTTCAGCGCCCGAAAGGCTACCGAGCGCTTCGAGTGCGACCGAGCTGCCGACGCCGGCGCTGCGCGCTTGATCGAGTTCGGTGCGCGTCAGACCAACGGTGAGCAACAGGAAGATGTCGTCTTGAGCCAGAGGAGGATCACTCGTCAAGTCGACGCGCAAGTCGTCGGGCGGCCCGTAAGCGCGAAGGCGAATGCGCCAGCTACCGCCGGCGCCGGCCGAGTTGCTGGCCGTGGAGCTGACCGTGGCTTGCGTACCGGTGCGATCTTCGAAGCGGCGAAAGTCGGTGACAGCGCTCACGTCCACTTCCGGTCGCAGGCGAGTTGGATCGTTGAACCGCACCAAACCGCTCTTCACTTCGAAGGCGTTGCGACGGAGAAAGATGCGACCGCCGGGCACGACTTCGACGTTGCCAACGGCGCCGAAGCGTCGATTCGTGCCGGAAATGCGCAAACCGGCCGGGTCGAGCTCGAGCGCGCACTCGACCAGCGCGTTCTTGACCGTCAACGGCCGCTTGCCACGAATCACGACATCCAGTTCCAAGCTGTCTTCTCCCGTTTCGGACGCGTCGACTTCGGTCTTGTGGCCGCGCCCGGTGAGCGAGGTGATGTCCGCTGTTGCCGTCATCGCGCGCTCGTACGAGGCGCTGAGCAATTCGACGTCGCCACTCAGCCGCGGGAGTGCCTTGGGTTCGCTCCCAGGCGCTGGCAGCGTGAGGTCGAGATCGGCATTGAAGCCGACGCGCGCGTCCTCGCCCCAGGGCAACGACACCTGGCGTGCGACGAAGCGCGCGCGCGCCGTGCCCAGCGTGCCGCCCGTGAGCGGGGCTCCTCCACTGACGTTGAGCTTGCCACCGCCCCAGTCGGCCTCGCCGCGTGTGATGCGGATTCCATTTCGGTCGACGTCGACGCGCAAGCTCAAGCTGGAGATCGGGCTCGAAAGGCCGGCGAGAACCACGCGGCCTTCCTGAACCTCGACGAAGCCGCGCGCTTCCAGCGCGGAAAGCGCTCCTTGGAGCTCGACGCCGCCGGTGAGGCGTCCTTCGGCACGCTCGATGCCTGGCACGGTCGCGACCAGTACGCCCAGCGACGTCTCGCGCAAGGCGAGCTTGGCCGCCACTTTGCGGTCGCGCTGCAGACTGGCGGAGCCGTCGAGGATGCCGCGCTGCCCACTCGGTGTCGTCAGAGCGAGGGCGAGCCGGGGCGCTGTCACAGCTCCGCCTGCGAGCTCGATCACGGCGGGTCCCTCGGTGAGCCCGACTTCGAAGCCCTCGGCGCCCATCGTCAACTCGCGCAGCGTCACCGTGGCGCGTGAATCAAACGGCTTGTTCAAGTAGACGCGGGCGAGCTCGATCGAACCCGACAGCGTGCCGCGGGGCACCTGCGCGAGCAGAGCGGCGCCTGGGGAGAACGCCACAAGCGCGCCGAGGTCGAGCTTGTTCATCTCGACCTTTCCCGAAAGCACACGATTTTTTTGGCTCGTCAGTTCCAAGTCCTGCAAAACCAGCTGCTTGCCGAACAGCGCGCCGCTCATGTGAAACTCGCCGTCGCTCGCGTCGTTCCCCTGGGCCAGCTTGTCGAAAACCGGCGGGAGCGGTCGGCCACAGGCGCTCAACTTACCCGAGGTCGGGAGCGGCCCCGATTGGGGCACCAGACTGACGTGCAGCTCGGAAGGCGGCAGGGTGGCGCCGCGCGCCCTCACCTCACTGACGTTCAGGTCGGCGGTGAACGCCAATTGTTCGAGGCGGCCTTCGACGCGCCCGACTCCCGTCACGAACCCGTCGGCCTGACCGAAGAGGCCAGCAGCTACGTCGATGTGGGAGAGGGGCACGCGCGTAGCGACGAAGTGCCCGCTCAGCTCGCCGCCAGGCGCGACCGTGGCGCGACCAAATAGAGTGCCGCTGCCTTTGCGTAGCACGACCGTGGGCACGTCCAGGCGGAAGCCACGTAGGCCCGCGTCGATGTCGAACCACTCGAAAGCGAAGTCGCTCTCTGCCCCGCTGTAGCGCTCGCCGAGGAGTGTCGCCTTGCTGAGTTCGGTGTGGCCGCTCACGCTGAGACGACCGGTTTCACACGCGTCTTCGGGTCCGCCCAGCACGTAGCGAACTCCCGCCTTGAGCTTGCCGTGGCCGCTGATGTCGGCGAAGCGCGGATCTTCGTCGAAATGGAAGATGTGGAAGAAGTCGCGCACGTCGAACGGATCCGACTCGGCGCTGGCCGAGAAAGCCACCGTGGCGGGCCCATCGAAGTCGAGTTTGGCCGTCGGAACGCGGTATTTCATGTCGCGCTTCGTGCCGCGCATGTTCTTGAACTCGACGAACAAGGGTTCGAAGTGGACATCGGTCTCGTGCAGATCCCCGGCTTCGAAGCCACCCAGCATCAATCCGTCTACGCTGAGCGTGCCGTCGAGTGATGGGTGCGCCATGGGCCCGTTCATGCCGATACCCAGCCGAGCGACACCGGCGACCTCGAGCGACGCGATCGGGCCCACGTCGGCCAGGTCGAGAACAGCGCCTTCTTTCAGCCTCACGATCAGTGGCGTCTCGCCGCCCCCGAAGCTGACGCTGACCAAGTCGACCGGCAGTCGGCTGTTGCCGAACGCTGTCTGCACGTCATAGAAGTCGAGGCTCTTGCCGTTGGCGCGCCAGTGCCCGACGAGCGTGGCGTTCTTTACGCCGATCATGCGCGAGCGCGCCGGGTCGTCGAAGGCCTTGTTGTAGACGGTGAAGTTGCTGGTCTGCGAGTCCACCGAGCCAGCCATGGCGAAGGGCTTGACCGTACCCTTCACCTTTTCGATGTCGACGTGATCGTAGTTCCAGTCGACGATGGTGTGCCGCGTGACGTTGATGTCGCGCATGATCCCGGGGAAGTTCATGTTGCGCGACTCGATGCGCGCCACGGAGTACGGAATGCCGGGGGCGAAGGGCTCGATCTTGAAATTGGTGATCCAGGCCGTGCCGTTGGCCCAATCCGCTTCCAGCTGGGGGACGCGTACGACGTCCGCTGCGACTTCGACCGCGCCCGTCAGGCGCTTGCTGATGGCCTTGCCCCCCAGACTCAGACCTTCGCCGCTGATCTGGCCGTTCACGTCCGGCAAGCGCGTGGTGCCGTCGAGCGCGACCTCCCCCGAGAAGCCGACCCAGCCGGTCAAGTCCGTGCCGACGAAGCGGTTGGTGATGCCCGCTGGGGCGCGCACGAAAACGCGACCACGCACGAGCGGCACCCCGGCCTGCCGCGGCGTGATCTTGAGTTGCGACAGGCGGACTGCCAGCTTCTCGGCACCCGCGGCGTCGCAGCCTGGACGCGTGCTCGGCAAAGGGTCGAGGTCGATCGCGCCCAGGAGCGAGAAGCGCCGTACCCACACCTGCTGACGTGACAAGTGCACTCGCAGATCGAGCGCGCACAGGCGATCTTCGTCGTAAGCGATACCGCCCTCCTTCTGCTTACGTTGGCGCGAACTGTCCAGCGTGGCTCCAGCCATGCGTAGCGCGACGTCGAAAGCCAGGTCGGGTTCCGCGAAAGCGTCCAGTTCGATCGCATCCGTGCGCACGTGCGTGCCCTCGACGTCGATGTCGAAGCGCGAGTTGGTGACGGTCAGGCTGCGGAAGGGCGAACGCTCGAGCTCGAACTTCGACGCGCCCTTGCTCTTCGGCAGGCGGTAGTGAACGTTGGTCACCTGACCGCCCCGCACGACCAAGCGCACCAAGCTCTCCTCCAGCTCGATGTCCCCCACGTCGAGCCGGCCAGCCAGGAGCGAGAAGAAGCGCGGGCTGATCGAGGCGAGGCGAGTCGAAAGGGCTGGGCCGAGCCCGTCGTTGGCGGGCACCACCAGATCTGTGACCGCAAGGCGCAGCGGGATCAGGTTGATCTCGACAGCGAAGGTTGCGGTCACGCCCAGCTGCTCGTCGAGGACGCGAGAAGTCTCAGCGGCCGCCCATCGCTGCAAGGGGGGAGAACGAAGCACCAGCCCTCCGCTCAAGGGGATGAGGCCCACGCACGCGAACAAGGCGCACAGCAGGCGCGAAAGGGCCTTTCCCCAATCACGCGGGGGGCGGCTGCGTGGCGGCCCCGCGCCCGTCTGGCCTGCCCGAACCATGAGGGGACCTTACACCAAAGGCGGTCGGAGGCCCGAAATTCGGGGATTTCGGGTACGCCCGCCGTGCCGGCTGTGCTAAGAGCCGCCCCCTTCGTCCCGGCTCGGGTCACGGAGATTCCCGTCCGCTGCGAAACTTGTTCGATGAGTGAAGCCGTCCTGAAGCCCGCGTCTTCGCAGACGGTCGATCCGAGCCCCGCTGATCCCGAGCGCGTGGTCGCGGCCTTGGAGCGGGCCTTGGAGGCTGCGGAAACGGGCAATCCCACGGCCCCCATTCTGCTCGTGCGGCGGGACGACATGGCGGGGCTCGGGCGTGAGCAGCTGCGACCGGGACTCGACCAGCTGATCATGGCGCGGCATGCCGATGCCGGTCTCGACGCCCTGCTCACCTCGGGGCTGCTCGAGGCGCTGTTGCCCGAGGCCCACGCCCTCGTCGGTTTTGGCGACGGCGAGTGGCGCCACAAGGACGTCTGGAAGCACACGAAGCAGGTCGTCATCCAGGCCGTTCCGCGCCTCGAGGTGCGTTGGGCTGCTCTGTTCCACGACATCGGCAAAGTGAAGACGAGGTCGATCTCGGACAACGGTGAAGTGCATTTCTTCGGCCACGCCGAGGTTGGGGCGCGAATGTTCGATAGGCTCGAGCGACGGGAGCGCCTGTTCAAGGCTGATCAGGCTTTGTTCACGGAGGTGCGCTTTCTCGTGCTTCACCATTTGCGGGCCAGCTCCTACGAGGGTCAGTGGTCCGACAGTGCCGTGCGCCGCTTCACCCGCGAGATCGGGCCTTATTTGGACGACCTGCTGTGCCTTTCGCGGGCGGACATCACCACCAAGCGGCCCGAGAAGAAGCGTCGTGGCATCCGCTACATCCACGAATTGAGCGAGCGCATCGACCAGCTGAACGCTGAGGACGAGAAGGTCCCCCCGCTGCCCAAAGGGGTGGGCGAACTGCTCATGGCCGAGTTCGGCCTGCCGCCGTCCAAACTCGTTGGCGACATCAAGCGGGCGCTGGAGGCCGCCTGCGAAACGGGAGAGTTGCTTTCGGGGCAACCGAGCGAATACTACGCCCAATTCGTGGCCGATCGACGCGAGCGCTTCGGCATTTCAGGCTGAAAGCGCCAGGGCACTCAACCCCAGCCCCTCCGCCGCCGTTGTAGCCCCGGGGGGCGCCTTTGAAAATCTTACTCACCGACGACGATCCGACGACGCGCGCCCTGTTGGGACGCTGGGTGACGCGTTGGGGTTACGAGGTCGTGACCGCCGTCGATGGTGAGTCGGCGCTCGAACTCCTGCGCAACGACGCGGGCATCCAGCTCTGCGTGCTCGACTGGATGCTCCCCGGCATCTCGGGGCTCGACGTCTGCAAAGCTCTGCGTGCCGAAGCCCGAGAGCCTTACGTCTACACGCTCCTGCTTTCGGCCAAGACCGACATCGAAGATCTGGTCGAAGGCCTCGAGGCGGGTGCCGACGACTACTTGGTCAAGCCCTGCCATCCGCTGGAACTCGAGGTGCGGCTCCGCGCGGGCAAACGGATGGTGGAGTTGCAGCAGAGTCTGATTGCGGCCCGCGAGCAGCTCCGCATCGAAGCTTCGCACGACATGCTCACGGGTCTCTTCAATCGCAAGGCGATCTTGCAGCTGCTCGATCGTGAGCTGGGGCGAGCGTCGCGACTCGGCGAATCGGTCTCCGTGCTGATGCTCGACCTCGACCATTTCAAGGCCATCAACGACGGGCACGGCCATCAAGCTGGCGATGCGGTCTTGGCCGGCGTACCGGCGCGGTTTCGGAGCGCCCTCCGCAACTACGACGCCGCAGGTCGCTACGGCGGCGAGGAGTTTCTCGTCGTGCTGAGCGCCTGCGACTCGGAGGTGGCGGTCTCCGTGGCGGAACGCGTGCGCGCGGCCGTTTCCGGCAGGGCGCTCGAGATTCCGGCGGGAGCTTTGAGCGTGACCTGCAGTCTGGGTGTAGCAGGCACCGATCAACGACGCGGGGCGAGTTCGGAGTCGCTGATTCGGGCGGCGGACGCTGCCCTTTACCGTTCCAAGGAAAACGGACGAAATCGCGCAACGCTGGCCACCGCGGCCGATTTCGACCTCGAACGGCTTAGCTCGCGCTGAAAGCTCGAGGCTGCTAAACGGGCGCCCCAGGGCACCGCATGAAGATCGCTATCGTCAAAGAGAGTCGCGCCGACGAGCGGCGCGTGGCAGCAACTCCCGACACCGTCAGTCGCTTGCGTGACAAGCAGGGCTTCGAGGTGTTCGTGCAGAGCGGCGCGGGTGAGTTAGCCGGTTTTTCGGACGCATTGTTCGAGCAGGCGGGGGCCACCATCGTCGCGGACGCTCCGAGCGCTTGGGCAGCTGGGGACGTCGTGCTCAAGGTGCAACCCCCGCACGAGTTGGTGGGCGGCGGCCACGAGGTCGATCTGCTGCGCGAAGGCGCCACGCTAATCAGCTTCATCTGGCCGTCCAAGAGCCCCGAGTTGCTCGAGAAGCTCCGCGCACGTCAGATCACGACCTTCGCCATGGACGCGGTTCCGCGCGTCTCCCGCGCGCAAAAGCTGGACGCTTTGTCGTCGATGGCCAACATTGCCGGCTACCGAGCGGTCATCGAGTCCGCCAACCTGTTTGGTCGCTTCTTCACGGGGCAGATGACGGCGGCCGGCAAGGTGCCGCCGGCCAAGGTGCTGATTATCGGGGCTGGTGTCGCTGGTCTGGCAGCCATCGGCGCAGCGCGCGGCCTGGGAGCTATCGTGCGTGCTTTCGACACCCGGCCCGCGGTGAAGGAGCAAGTCGAGTCGATGGGAGCCGAGTTCTTGCTCCTGGACTTCGCCGAGGACGGCACGGGCCAGGGTGGGTACGCCAAGACGATGAGCGACGAGTTCATCAAGGCTGAAATGGCCCTGTTCCTCGCGCAAGCCAAAGAGGTCGACATCATCATCACCACGGCTCTCATCCCGGGCCGTCCCGCGCCCAAGCTGATCGACGAAGAGATGGTCCAAGCCATGCGCCCGGGCAGTGTAGTCATGGATCTAGCTGCCGAAGCAGGTGGCAACTGTGTGTTCACCGTGCCCGGCAGCGTGGTCGACAAGAACGGCGTGAAGATCGCCGGCTTCACCGATTTGCCGAGCCGCATGGCTCCGACGGCGAGCCAATTGTACGGCATGAACCTCGTCCATCTGCTCAGCGACATCGGTGGCGCGGCCAAGTGGAACGTCAACCTCGACGACGAGGTGCTGCGGGGCGCGCTGGTAACCCACCAAGGCGCCGTGACCTGGCCGGCGCCTCCAGCTGCGCATCCGCCCGAGGTTGCCAAGAAGGCCGACGCGGCCCACGACAAAAAGGGCCCCAGTGCCGAACAAAAAGCCAAGCAGAATGCGGTCCGTTCCACCTTGTCGCTGCTTGGCATCGGCGCCGCGCTCGCGCTGCTCGGCGCAGTCGCTCCGGCTGCCTTCGTCGCCCACCTGACGGTGTTCGTTCTGGCCATTTTCGTGGGGTGGCAGGTCGTTTGGAACGTGAGCGCTTCGCTGCACACGCCGCTCATGAGCGTCACCAACGCCATCAGCGGCATCATCATCGTGGGCGGCATGCTTCAGGTCTCCGGACCGGTGACGAGCCCCGTCACCATTTTGGGCGCTTTGGCCATCTTTCTCGCAACCATCAACATCGCCGGTGGGTTTTTGGTCACCCAGCGCATGTTGAAGATGTTCACGCGCTGACACTGCAATCGGATCTGGACACACCATGCCTCTCACACTGATCACGGTCGCCTACCTCTTTGCGGGCATCCTCTTCATCCTGAGCCTCGGCGGCTTGGCCACGCAGGCCACAGCCAAGCGCGGCAACACCTACGGCATCTTGGGCATGTCGCTCGCCATTGCCGTCACCGCGCTGCACCTGAAGGCAGAAGCCTTCACCGTGCTCGTGCCGGTCGTCGTGCTGGGCGGCATCATCGGCGCCACATTGGCCGCGCGCGTGGCCATGACCAGCATGCCCGAGCTGGTAGCCATCCTGCACAGCTTCGTGGGTGCTGCGGCAGTGCTAGTCGGTTTTGCGAGCTATTTGGACCCCAACTACCACCTAGCGGGCGCCGAAGGCGTCATTCACGAAGTGGAAGTGTTCGTTGGCATCTTCATCGGCGCGGTGACCTTCACTGGTTCCGTAGTCGCGTTTGGCAAGCTGCGCGGCAGCTTCAGCTCCAAGCCTCTGCTCCTGCCGGGTCGACACGTCGCCAACCTAGCCATCGTCGGAACGAGTATCTGGCTGTGCGTCGGCTTCATCGGCCAGCCCGATCACGGCGGCCTACAGAACCTGCTGATCATGACGGGTCTCGCCGGCATCTTGGGCGTTCATCTGGTCATGGCCATCGGTGGCGCCGACATGCCCGTTGTCGTATCGATGCTCAACAGCTACTCGGGCTGGGCGGCTTCTGCGGCAGGCTTCATGCTGAGCAACGATCTGCTGATCATCACCGGCGCGCTCGTCGGTTCCAGCGGAGCGATCCTGAGTTACATCATGTGCGCGGCGATGAATCGCTCTTTTGCCAGCGTCATTTTCGGTGGTTTCGGCGCGACCAGTGGTTCGGCGCCCGCGGCAGGTGCCGGCGCGCAGGGCGAAGCCACCAGCGTGAGCGCACTGGAGACCGCGCAAATCTTGAAAGAGTCGTCCAGCGTCGTGGTCGTGCCCGGCTACGGTATGGCCGTCGCGCAAGCCCAGTACCCGCTCTACGAGATCGTGAAGCTGCTGCGTCAGCGCGGCACCAAGGTACGCTTCGCGATCCATCCCGTCGCTGGTCGCCTGCCCGGTCACATGAACGTGCTCTTGGCGGAGGCCAAGGTGCCCTACGACATCGTGCTGGAGATGGAGGAGATCAATCACGACTTCTCCGACACGGACACCGTGCTCGTGATTGGCGCTAACGACATCGTCAACCCCGGCGCGATGGAAGATCCATCGAGCCCCATCTACGGCATGCCGGTGCTGGAATGCTGGAAGGCCAAGACGACCATCGTCATGAAGCGCTCGATGGCCAGTGGCTACGCTGGCGTCGACAACCCGCTGTTCTACAAAGAGAACACCGACATGCTGTTCGGTGACGCCCGGAAGAACATCGAGGCAATCCTGGGCGCCCTGCGCGGCAGCGCAGCCGAAGCTGCCTGAGTTTTTCGTGGGCGTAGGCCTTCCCTCGCGGGCTTCCGGCATTACTTTGGCCCCATGGCCCTCACCGTACATGTCTGGTCGGACGTCGCGTGCCCGTGGTGTTTCGTCGGCAAGCGCCGCTTGGAGGCAGCCGTCGAAAGGTTAGGCGCCGCGGTCGATGTCGAGTGGCACTCGTTCGAACTGGATCCGTCGCGTGGCAGCAAGAGCGATCTCGGCTACGCCGAACGACTAGCGAAGAAGTATGGTTTTCCGCTCTCGCGGGCCGAGGGCATGCTCGAGCAGATGACGCAGACCGGGCAGAAGGACGGCATCGTCTTCGACTTCGGCAAGGCGGTTCCGGCCAGCACCTTCGACGCGCATCGTCTCATCCAGCTGGCGGGGGATCGCAGCTTGCAGAATCAGCTCGAGGAGCGGCTTTTCGCGGCGCACTTCACCGAGGGCGTCGACTTGGGCGACCACGCCCAGTTGACGCGCGTCGCCGTCGAGGCAGGTCTCGATGCGGACGAGGTGGCGGCCGTGCTGGCTTCCGATCAATACGCCGATGAAGTTGCAGCCGATAAAGCAGCGGCGCGGGAGTTGGGCGTCAGCGGCGTGCCGTTCTTCGTCATCGGCCGCTATGGGGTATCGGGCGCGCAGCCGACGGAGCATCTGCTTCAGGTGCTCGATCGCGCCAACGCGGAAGACGAGCCCGAGCCCGAAGCGAGCCTGGCCGAAGGCGCGCAGTGCGGTCCTGCCGGCTGCTAAGCGCCAGTCATGCGGTCCTGCCGGCTGGTGAAGCGCCGGCCTGCGGCCCTGCCGGCTGCTAAGCGCCGGTCGAGCGGCCCTGCCGCTGCTGAGAAGCGCCGGCCTGCGGTCCTCAGGGGCAAGAGCTAGTCACGCGCAGGCCCTGGCTAGCCAACGTACGAATGATTGGCTTCTGCGTCGCGCACACGAGCGGGTTACCGAACATCCCCAGCTCGCCGCCCAAATCCGAGCCGACGAGCGGCTCGAGGTCCGTCACGTCGTTTCCGCTCAGGTCGACCAGGCCGAGACTCGTGCTGTTGGCGAGTGAACTGACGGCGGCGATCTGGTTGTTGGCCAGAAAGAGCACCCGTAGGGCGCTCAACGCGCTCAAGCTGGGAACGGTCTCAATGTCGTTGTCCGAAGCGTAAAGTTCCTCGAGGCCCGTCAGCGAAGTGATCCAGGCGAGAGAGCCGAGCTGGTTGTACGAGACATCCAGAGACACCAGTGTGCCCACGTCGGCCAGCGAGGCGGCATCGCTGATCTGATTGCCAGCCAGGCCCAGCTGACGCAGGTGCGGCAGGTTGGTGAAGGCGCTCACGCCGGTCAGCGAGTTCTCCGACAGGTTCAAGAACTGCAAGGCCTTCAGAGCAGAGACGAGCGATGCGCTTCCCAGTTCGACGGCAGCGAGCGACAGAGTCTGCAGCTGCTTGAGCGAGGAAATGGCCGAGAAGTCGGTCAGGTCGTTGGTGCAGCCCTGTTGATTGACGCTCAGGCTCGTGAGCGACGGATGACCCTCCAGCGCGTCCAGGCTGGTCAACGCCGTGCATCCCAGCGTGAGCCCGCGCAGGCGATTCAAAGAAGCCAGAGCACCGATGGGTGTGGGGTCGCTCGTGGGAGCACCGCTGAGCGGCGCGCGGTCCAGGTCTAAGTATTCGAGCGTGGGCCAACATTCCAGGCCGTCGAGGCTGTAGACTAGGCGTCCTCCGGTCGACAGCGACGTCTGACCAGCGAGGTGCTCGGAAGGGATGACATCCTCGATGTTCATGCCGAGCGTCGCTTCGATGGCCTGGATCAAGCCAGTGTCGGTCACGGGCAAGCTGCCACACGTCGATGCGCAACTGGTGGTGCCTGACTTGCCGGCGGGGCACTGACAGACGTGGCCTGCCGCCGTGCCAATGCAGGTCGCGCCTGCGCCGCAGGGGTTGCCAGCACAAGGATTGCTGATCGCGCAGAAATAGCCGTTGCCGTAGGTCGGACCGCTGTCGCATGCGCAGCTGTAGCCGCCGTCGTTGTTGGTGCAGGTGGCGCCCGTGGCGCAAGGCGAGTCCGCGCACTCGTCGACATCGATGCAATCGTCGCCGTTGGCCGAGTAGCCGTAGCCACACTGACAGTAGAAGCTGCCAAAAGTATTGAGGCACTGGCCGCCCACACCGCAGCTGCTGCTGTCATCGCATTCGTTGACGTCCTGGCAGTCGGGTCCCGAGAAGCCGTCTGCGCAAACGCACAGCGCTTTCCCGGAGCTGTCGTCGCAGGTGCCGCGCACGCAGCTGATGTCTTCACACGAGCTCGGGCCTTCGCCGCCGCCCGTACCGCTGCCTCCAGTCGCCGCGCCGGAGCCACCGTTGCCGTTGCCTGCGCCCGCGCCTCCGTCGTTTCCGCTGCCTCCGTCCTCGGAATTGCCGCCGGTGCCACCGGGTGAGTCGCTGCCGCCGTCCCCACAGCCAGTCAGCGATGCGCCAGCCCAGCAGGCGAAGACGAAGAGGATGCGCCCAAGGCGCGCCAGGATGAAGCGGGGCGGGGACGATGTCTGCACGCGTTTACTCACGAAAGAAGGCTCGATTCAAAGGCTGTCGCCCTCATTGATCGAAGACGCAACTGTAGGTGATCTTCCACTCGCGCAACACCGGCGCAGACCCCGAGAATTGCATGCGCATGCGCAGGTGCCTGCCCTGAGAGGTGGGCAATGTCAGCTGCTGGGTCAAGTCGATCGGACAAACGGGGCCGGGCCCACCGTTGCCGCAGACTTGAGTGTCGGGTGAGAGCCGGGCGACGCCGAGCGTTGTATACGAGCCAGCATTCAAATCGGCGGCGGCCTTGGCGACCTTGGCCGCGAAAGTGATGGTCGCAGCTCCCGGGGTCTGCGTGTTCCAGGTGAGCAGCCCCCAGCGCGGCGTCGTGGCGGGGTCGGTACAAGTGGCTTCGTAGTCGTAAACGACTTCGGCCGTGCCGGCGCCGCAGGCGCGACCGTCCGAGACGGACCAGTTGTCCAACCGGCGCGTATCGCACTCCGTCAAGGTGGCGTTCGGATCGACCATCACCGTGTACGTCCCGGTCGGGATCGCGCACGTCACGTCCGTGCAAGCGCCGGCGGCAATCGACACGACCTGCGTGCAGACGCCGTCGGGGCTGGTAGCAGGTGCGGGCACCGACATGAGGCGCTGCGCGTCCGCCCAATAGCCCACCTGCACCGATCCGGCGAAGTCGACGGTGCCGTGGTTGCAAACCGGCACGGTGGTTCCGCAGGGCACGCCGACAGCCAGGTCGTAACCCGAGCACGTCGTATCCTTGTAAGTTGGCGCGTTCGTCACGCACAGCGCGGTTTCGCCAGGAGTCGTCGGCGTCAATGTGACAGGGCAGGGCGGACGTGCGTCGATGCCCAGGGCTTCGCACGCCGCGCCCGTCGCGCCCGTCGAATCGATGATGGCGCGCGAACCAGTGTTGATCGTCTTTCCCCACGCCAGGCCGTTCAACCGGGTGTCGTTGTTGATGAGCAGTGCGCCTCGCGGCGCCACGAGCACGCCGTTCCAGGGTTTAGTCAGTACATTTCGCTGGATTTGAATGGCATTGCCTGTGTCATTCGAGAAGATCTGGAAGCGTAGGCTGTCGGCGCCAGCGCCGATGCCGAGTTCGTTGGCGATCTGCCCGACGAAAACCTGACCGCACACGTAGATCTTCACGGTGCCCGTCGCCGGCAAGACGATGGTTGAGTTGTCGTAAAGGGACAACTTGCTCATGTAGTAGGTGCCAGCGCTCAGCGTCAGCGTATTGCCCCAGCCGGCTTGCACGTCGCCGTACAGGCCGGGAGCGAGGGCGCCGCCGGTGTAATAGCTAGCGCCACCGGTGGGGCAGGTGAACGCGTAGGTGGGGAAGCTCACCGCCGGAACGCTGGCGTCGGAGGGGATCTTCGAGCCGTAGACCGCCGGCGTGCCGCCGATCGTGCCCGTTGCGCGGATGTCGCCCTGAACGACGGTCGGGCTGTTGAATACGCCAACCGAACCCGAGGTCAGGATGTTGCCCTTGAATACGCCCCTGTCGAGCCCTACTCCGCCAGGTCCTGCACCGGCGTCACCAGTGATGTTCGTGTCGTCGTTGGCCGTGAGCGCCGTGCCAGCATACGCGGCGTATGCGCACAGGCGCGATGAGCTGGAAAGCGTGCCTGTGCCCGGGTCGAGCCCCAGCGCGCGACAGGAGTCGCCCAGCCCGGTGGTATCCACGACGGACCCCGACTTCACGCTGGCGCCGCCGCCCGAAACGACGATGCCGTAGAGGGTCGATGCGTCCAAGACGTCGGCTTGAGTGTCCGAGTTCAAAATGCCGTAGGCAGTATTGTTGCCGTAAAGCGTGATGGCCCCGGTCGCGTAGATGTCGACGTTCATTGCGCGGCTGGGCGCGAGTCCGGTCATGCGCGAGTTCGTGTTGAACGTGACCGGACCGCAGACGTTGATCGTCACGCGACCCGTGGCGGGAAGAGCCAGGCTACCGCCGGCTCCGCCCGTGGTGCCGAGCGTCAGGGACGAAAAGCTGTAGGTGCCGGCGCTCAAGGTGAGCGTGCCGCCGTCGGGAACGCTGACCGCGCCGTAGTTGCCGGGCGCGATGCTCCCCCCCGTGGGGGTGGGCACACCCGCGCAGACGAGTGTGCGCGTCGGGCGCGCGCTTGTCGGGATGTTGGCTCCCGAGATCTGCTGGCCGTCGATGGTCGAGACGAAGGTGCTGATCGCGCCCGCGCCATTCTGCACGACGCTGCCGTGCACGTTGGTGAAGTTGATGCTCAGGGTGCCGGCGGTCAGCACGTCGTCGTAGAGGTCGCCGTAGGCGATGCTGAGTGCGCCTAGGCCCTGCCCGCCCACCTTGCCACCCTTGATCGTGACGCGTTGGGTGCTTCCACCCAGGATGGCCACCGCGCCGTTGCCATAGACCGAGTAGTCGCAGATCGACGTGCCGATGGGCGATGACCGCGGTACGCCCGAGCCACATAGGTCGTAGACCTTGTCGACACAGGCGCTGGTCCAAGCCGTTGTGCAGCAGGAAGGCATGGCCGCGCACACGTCGGCAACGCAGGTGCTGCAGGTCGCGTTGATCGCAGGGCCGGGATCGCAGATGGCCTGCCCGCAGTCCGAGGCGCCGCAGGTCGCGTCACATTGGCTCGCGACCAGATCGACGCAGGCTTGGCTCCAGGTGCCGGTGCAGCAACTGGCGTTTTTTGCGCACACGCGCTGCACGCACTCGTCGCACGTAGCATTCAGTTTGTTCCCGACCATGCACTTGGAATGCGCGCAGGTGGCGTTGGTCTTGGGCTCGATGCAGCGATGATTGATCTGGCAATCACGGCCGGTCGCGCAGGGCTCGTTGATGGCCGGAGGTACGCCGTTGTCTATGACCGGGCAGACCGTGGCCGGGAAGAAAGAGGAAACGCTCAAACCGTCACAGGTCGACTTGGGGATGGCCTTGGTCGCCGCGTTGGTGCCAACGTTGAGCGAGTGGCCCCAGAGCGCTCCGTTGATGGGGGCGGCGCGCGTGCCCGCCGCGATCTGCGCGTCGGTCGGCGGGCTGTTCATGTTTGATTTGGAGATCTGCGCGCGCGGAGCCAGCATGATGCCGCTCCAATAGACATCGACTCCCATGTTGATGGTGTTTGCGCCGTCGTAGTAGAGCGTGAGCCGATCGGGAGCCAACAACACACCGTTGGAGTCGTTGGTCATGTCGACGCCTGCCCCCTGCACCTTCGTGTTGTTGTCGAGCGAGACACTGCCGCCCGCGCAAACGCGGATGTCCCAGGTGGCACCAGCCACACCGTTGGAGTCGAGCTGCAGGACGCCATTGACGGCCAGAGTCTTGAAGTAGTAGGTGCCGCCACCCACTAGCTTGAGCGTGGCCCCGTTGGTCACGCTGACGTCCCCGTAGCTGCCTGGGCCTGTCACCGTCGCCACGTTGCCTGTGTTCGACGCCGCAAAGTTCGCCGTGCCGGTGCAGATCGTCGGCAGTGTCGGAATCGACGTGCCCGCCGTCTGGGGGGGCAAACTGACCAACGGCGGCGTGACGCCCGAGGACGGGTAGGCGGTGCCGGGACTGACCGCCACGCCCGTGATGGTGCCGAACGCGTAGGCATCCTGCCAGATTTGTGATCCGGCCTGGCCCGTGATGTTGGTTCCAGCAGTCACCTGGCCGGAGATCTTGATGTTGTTTCCGAAGCTGACCTGGCCACCAGCCGAAATGTTGGAAGTGATGACGCTGTTGGAGGCGGCAAACGATACGGAGCCGTTCGCCTGGATGCCCAGAGGCGCGGTGAAGTTGATGTTGTTCAGGTTGGCAAAGGTGATGTTGCCGGTCGAGATGACACCCTTGAAGACCGAGTCCGTGCTGACGGTGATGTCGCCGTATGCGCCGATCGCCGAATCGCTGGACGAACGATTGGCGAGTACGACGGTGGAGTCCGAAAACAGACCGAAGGTGCAGAGGTTCAGCGGCGGTCGGACGTTCGCGCACTCCGTATAGACCAGGTCGACGCAAGCGCTGGTCCAAGAGGTGGAGCAGCAAGCTGGGTTTACGGCGCAAACCGAGGAGACGCACGAGTTGCAACTCGCGTTCAGTGCGGCTCCCGTCGTGCACAGGGGGTGTGTACAGCTGGGGGGTTGGCCCGGGTAGCTCGGCAAGCCGGCCGCGCCGCCGCCCGTCAGATCCGGCATGGGATTCTCGTCGAAGAACATGCACGAAGGATCGCAGGGATTGCCGATGCACTTTGCGGGCAAGCTGATCGACAAGATCTTCGAGATCTCGTCGAGCTGCGCTTCGGTGTGATCGGGCTCCTTCGTGACCTCGCCGTCGGTGCAGAGGGACCAGTGTCCGCCGTCGCAGTACTCGGTGCCGCGGTAGCAAGACTTCACGCCATTGGCTTGTGAGAGCGTCACACCGCAGGCGCGCGACGCGCCGTCGTCACACGGTGTCGGATCGGGGATCTGGCCGTTGCCGTCTCCACCATCGGAGTCGTCGAGTCCTGGGGGACGGTCGCTCGTGCCGCAGGCGGTGAGAACCAAGAGTGACAGGAAGGCCACCGCCAGCCGCAACTCACGGGAGGCACGCCACGGACTCGAGGAAAACTGAGACTTGGTTCGCGTCATGGTGGCAAGCAGGCTGAAGGGAAAGCGCGGGAGTGGAGATTCGGCCGGTTCGAACAAAATTGCGTGCTCTGCAACGTTTGCGCGTCTGCCAAAGCAGGCGAGAATGAAAAGGGACGGACGAACGGCGGGAATGCCGAGAAATGCAGTCCGCGCGACCCGGGTCGAGGCGCACGGCACGAGGAACAAAACCTTAAGCAATGATCATGCTAGCACGCGAAAGAAGTCGCGCTGAGTGGGCGTAGGCGCTTTTCTGCCCACATTACACTACTTTTGGTGCAGATTCAGAGTCGAGCCAGCCGAAAACTGCTGCATTTCGCGCTCGAGTAGCCGAGCCCGCAAGGCTGGCAAGATTGGCAGATCGGCGTCCGCCCAAGCCAAGCTCTCGATCTCGCTCGCCCGAATCCAACGGAGCTCGATGTGCGCGTGGGGCTGCGGCTCGCCAGCTGCCAGACTCGCGAAATAGACGTCGAGCACGATCTGGCGTCCACCGGCGAGCACGCGCCCCTGACCTGCCCACTCGAGGTCTGCGATGGTGACGCCGAGTTCTTCGCTGACTTCGCGCTGTACGGCCTGTTCGGGAGTCTCGCCGTTCTCGACTTTGCCGCCCGGAAACTCCCACCGTTCTCCGAACGAGCCGCCGCGCAGACGCTGCCCGACGAGGCACGTCGAGCCGCGCAAGATCGCGGCGCCGACCACCAACAGTTCGGGTGCGTCGCTCACCAGTACTTCTCGTAGTTGAAGTGTCCGGGCTCACGGCGCCGATGCTTTTTGAGACCGCGCTCCTTGAGCAGCACGGTCATGTCTTCGATCATCTCTGGGTTTCCGCAGAGCAGGACATGCGCGTCCCTGTCGATGGCCAGGCCAGCCGAGCGCTCGAGCGCGCCGCTGGCATAAGCCTGGGTGACTCGTCCCGCCAGGCCGCCAAACGGCGGCGCATCGCGGCTCACGACCGGCACATAGACGAGACCGCACGTACGACCCAGCTCGCGCAGTTCGCTTGCGTAGGCCAACTGGTCTGTCTCGCGGACGCCATGGACGACACAAATTTGCTCAAAACGTTCGAAAATATTGCCTTGCCGCAGCATCGACAAGGTGGGCCCCAGTCCGGTGCCGGTCGAAATCAGCCAGAGCACGCGGCAGTCCGGAACTTCGTCGAGTGTGAAGTAGCCCCGCGGTGCGGGATCCAGATCGAGCTCGTCGCCTTCACGCAATCGGAAGATGGCGGGGGTGAGCACGCCGGCTGGCACTTCACTCAGCAAGAACTCGAGCGGCTCACCGGGCTTGGACGCCGCCGAGTACGAACGCTTGTTCGTCATGCCGTCTTCACGGAGCGCGAGCTGGAAGAATTGTCCCGCCACGAAGCGCGACGAAACATGATCGAGTTGCACGGTTCGCAGACCCGGCGCCCACTGGGTGATGTGCGAGATGCGACACGAGAGGAAGCCGGGGGTCATGAGCGAGTAGCAGTCGAAGGTTCAATAGTAAGACAGGGCGACGGCGAGACTGCCGCGAATCAGGAACGAGGTCTCGCTATTTTGGACCAGCACCTCGCTGATGCGGAAAACCTGCCCGTTTTGAGTCGCTCCCAGATCCAGATCGAAGACAAGCCCGAGCTCGAAGCGCGGACCGACCCAGAGATGATAGCCGGCCTCCAGGGTGCCCAAGATGCCAGCGCCGCCTGGCACTTTGCCGTCTGAGCCCGGTTCGTGCGCCGACCAATTCAGGAAGGCGACGGAGGCTCCGAGCTGCCACGGCGCCGCCGAGTCGACGAAGAAGAGAAGCTGGGCTCCGACCAATTGTAGGGCGATGCCTTCCTCGAAGCTGAGCGAATCGTCACCCGTGGATGCAAAGGTTGCACCTGGCGATTGCGCGATGCCGAGAAACCCTCCAAGCACGACGTCGCGCGACACTGCGCCACCGATGAGCCCACGGAACTCGAGCGGCACGGCGGTAATGGCCGACGACCCGGACGTCGGTCCCGTCCCATCGGTCGAGCTCTGCTCGGTGCGGCGGAAGATGTGGGTGACACCGACGCCGAGCGTCGGTCGGAGCAGCAGGCCGCTGCGGGTGTGAAGCAGCGACCCCATAGCGACACCAGAAAAGTTTGGCGGTGGTGGATCGACGTAGGGCACGCTCTCTGTCTCAGCGTCGTCGCGGGCTGTTCGGGGGGGCTCCCGAACCGGCTCAGGGGCAGGAGTCGCTCGAGGGCTCGAGACGGCGCCCGCGGTCGCTTCCATCAACAGGATGGCGAACGCGCCGCAGCGGCTCATCCCGAGACGCGACTTCAGCCAAGCTGCCGATAGTCCGTGCTGAGGTGCGAAAGGACCGGATCCTCGGCCGGTTCCCGGATAGGCTACGCACCCATGAGTCACGCCGCGCGATGCTTGCACTGCAACCACGATCTGTCGAACGCACCGACCTCTGGCGCGGCGGCCCTCCGTTGTCCGGCGTGTGGAGCCCAGCGGGTTGCTGCAGCGGGTCCGCCGGGGCTGCCCCAGCGCGCTCCGGGTCGTCCGCCCGCTCCGCCCGTGCGCAATGCCGACGCAGCGGCTGTCGTAGCGGCTCCGGTTGCTGCAGCTTGGCCCGCACCAGAAGCCCCGCCCGCTGAAGCGTCCAATCCTTTTTTGGATTTCGGTAGTGCGCCCCAGGCCAGCACCACTTCGCCTGCTGCGCAGCCCTTTGCTGCCGCGGCTCCGCTCGGCATGGCTGCTCCGGCTCGCGCGGGACGCGTCGTCGCAGCGCAGGCGGCCGCGCCGCTCGTCGCCCAGCCCGGAGCCGTTGCGCCGGTTCTTCGCGATCCACACGCCGAATTTCGCAAAGGTCGCTGGCACCGACCGGCCGTATTTGCGCTGGTTGGTGCAGCTGCTTTGGGAGGGCTCTTTTTCTTGGCCCCCGGCGAGCGCGCGCCCGTTCCGGCCGCCGCGCTCAAAGCTCCTGATCGTGCCGTTTCGACGGCCATCGGCTCGTCTCTGCCGCCGGAGCGCATCTCGGAGGGTGACGCCGAGCTGACCGAACACAAGACCAAGTTCGAACAACGCGCCACCCAGGCGAACGACAAAGAAGAGCCGGTGCGCCCGGCCGGTATCGCCTCGGACTCCGAGTTCTCGCGCGCGTTCAAAGCAGCCGCGAGCCACTAGCCCACCCCCGGGGACGCCTCCTTGTTCATCGTTCGAGGCGGGCGTTCTTGGTTCGTCCGAGCAGGCGTGTCATCGTCCCAACGCCCATGAGCGAAGAACGTCCTTGGTTCGATGAAGTCCAGTCGTACTACTGGATTCACAACATCGTTCACCTGCACCGCGAGCTGAACTTCTGGCTCATCCGCAGGACTGAGCAGGACGCGCTCACTTGGATGGAGCTGAACATCGAAGGGCAGCACATCCAGCCCTTCCATTTCGAGATCTTCTATGGCCGCGATCAGATGCGCGACGGCTACTACAAGGCCACCATGGAACAGGCGACCCGCGAAAAGCGCATGATCGTCGGTCGGCTGCATGGCTTTTCGGATCTGTTCTTTCCGGTGCCGGGCGATCCGGCCGGTCAAACCTTCCTCCACGCCGGTCAATTCCTGACGGTGCCCCCCACATGGGAAGGCCTGTGCCAATCGTGGCAATCGATCACCGGGCGGGAGGCGGCCAGCGCGAACCCCGACTTCGTGCGCTTCGTCAAGATGGCGCTGCAGCTGCCCATCATCCGCGAACCCGTGTTGCGCGGCCTGGAGCAACTCTGTCTGCTTTTCAGCCAGTATCTGACGCGATCGGAGCTACCGATCGATCATCACAAGCGCGTCGACCAAGTGCGACGCGAGTTCTTCGTACAAGATTGGCCCAACCTCGATTGGGTTTACAGCGCTGTTTCGTCTGAAAAATTCAGGCTGACGCCCTGGTACCACGAAGGCAAGCTGGCCGACTGGATGCGCGAGGAGATGAAGATCGAGCGCCTGCCAACCACGGTGATCGCATTGATGCCGCTCGACCCACCCGACGAAGAACGCGACGGCGTCGAGACGTTGGTCCGCAACTTCACCCTGCAGCGCGAGCTCATTCGCAGCACGTTCGAGATGTCGCACACGGCGGCCAATCACCTCGGCGACTACGGCGTGTTTTTCGTGACCTCGGCCGATCCCAAGAAGAGCCCCGCTGCGGCGCGCGCCGAGCTGCGCGATCGCGCTCGCTTGATCCAAGAGACCGCGCGCAAACAGGGCACCAAGACGGTCGTTGGCATCGGACCCAGCGTACCGCCGGGCGAGCCGCTCTCGGTGTCGTACCAAGAGGCGATTCACGCCCTGCATTTGTGCGTACAGCTCGAGAAGGACGTGCTGTTTTTCGACGAGAAATTCACGTCCGAAGAGCGCGAGGTGCGGTACGCCGACGTACACACGGCCATGCAGACGCTGAGTGACGCCTACGATCGGGCTGCCACCGATCAGATCAAGCTGGCTTCCGACAAATACGTGCGCGAGGTGCTGGTCTATTCGGGTGAACGCCTCGAGGTCGTGCGCAGCCATTTTTTGGCCACGGTCTTTCGCTTGATTGCGGGCGTGCAGAAGCGGCACTCCATCAACACCAAGGCCGTCGATCAACTAGCCGATGAGCTTTCTCGCAAGCTCGAAGAGGCTGCCAGCGTCTCCAAGCTGATCGAAACCTTCAAGGACGTTCTCGGTCGCCTCAGCTTCTACGCGTCACGTGCGCTCGAAGGACCAAAAAGCATTCGGCTCGAATCGAGCCTGCAGTTTCTGAAGGACAACTTTGCCGACCAGCTGCGATTGCCGGATGTTGCAAAGAAAGCCGGCTTTTCTGTGCCAGCATTCAGTCGCATTTTTCGCCATGCGACAGGCACGTCGTTCCTGGCCTATTTGCGCAACGTCCGCGTCGAACACGCCAAGATGCTGTTGCGCACCACCAACCTGCCCACGGCCCAGATCGCTATCAACTGCGGCTTTCAATCGCCTCATCATTTGATTCGGTCATTCAAGAAGGTGACGGGCCACACCCCCGGCGACTACCGACGCTGGGCCAAAGCGCGCAAGGGCGAACCCAAGAACTGAGGCAGAGCGACTCAGCGCTGCTGTGTTCAGGTCTTGACGACTGCCGCGCCCCAATGGAGACCGGCCCCGAGCGCCAAGAAGCAGAGGGTCAGGCCAGGCGGCAGCCGGCCTTCGCGGCGCAGCTGGTCGAGCAAAATCGGAATGGTGCCGCCGCTGGTGTTGCCCAACAACTCGATGTTCGAGGGCGCTTTGGCTGGATCGATTCCGAGACGTTCGACAATGGCGTCATTGATGCGCTGGTTGGCCTGGTGAGCGACGAAAAAGTCGACTTCGTCGAGCCCGATACCGGCCTTCTCGCAAGCGACGCGGACCGAGCGCGGCAGCTTGGTTACGGCGTGCTTGAAGATCTCGCGACCTTCCATGGCTGGAAGATGGGCATCGGAGCGCAATGCTTGCTCGCTCACGTAGGGCAGCGAGCGGAAACCGGCTGGAACCCACAATTGGTCGGCGTACCGACCGTCGGTGTGCAGGTCCATCGATCGGAGGCCCAAGTCTGCGTCGTCGGTGGCTTCGAAGATGACGGCACCTGCTCCATCACCAAAGATGATCGACCAACCGCGGTGCTTCGTCGCGTAGAGGAAGTCCTCTTCGCTCGGCTTGGCGGTACTGGTACCCCGCAAGATCTTCCAGTCACGCCAGGGCATGAATCCGGCGTGCGCCTCCGCGCCGACGACCAGGATGCGCCGCGCCGCGCCGCTCTGCACCAGACCTTGAGCCATCTGGAGGCTGAACAAGAAAGCCGCGCACTGCGTCCGCAAATCGAGCGCCGGGCAGGTTGCGCCGATCTTGGCGCCAAGCACCGCTCCCGAACCTGGAAACAGATGATCGGGAGTCATCGTGTTGAACAGAATGTAGTCCAGATCAGCGGCACTGAGGCCGGCGTCAGCGAGTGCCAGCTCGGTCGCGCGAGCGGCCAAGTCCGACACGCCTTGGCCTTCGTCCGCAAAATGCCGCTGCTTGATACCCGTGCGCTGCTGGATCCACTCGTCGCTGGTATCCATCACGCGCGACAGGGCCGCGTTCGTCACGGGCTCTCCCGGCAGAAAGCGGCCGGTTCCAACGATCTTCATTCCGGGCATCGACGGGTCTCCGGCGTCAGCAAGGACACGCCGAATACCTAGAGATGACAGGTTTTTCCACGTAAGTGGCACGACATGACGCGATCGTGACGTTTTGCCCGTGCTGCGGACGAGTCACCGCCGAAGACGATAAAGAAGCTGCTGTTCTCGGACGTCTTGGGGCCCAAGGCCCCGTCAGAATGGCCGAGCGTGACCCAGGTGTTCGTAAAGGGCGCCCAGAGCGTCCCAGAAGCCTGGGTAGGTCTTGGCGACGCACGAGGGGTCTTCGATCGACACGCCCGAGTGCACCAGGCCGAGTACGGCAAAGCTCATGGCCATGCGGTGATCGGCGTACGAGCGCACGACGGCAGGGGCTATCGGGCGCGGCGTGATCGAGAGCCAATCCTCGCCGTGTTCGACCAGCTGGCCCAAGCGGCGCAGCTCGTTCACCGTGGCCATCAAACGATCGGTCTCCTTGATGCGGATGTTGGCGACGTTGCGGATGGTCGTCGGTCCGTCCGCAAGCGGCGCGATGGCGCTCAGCGTCATCAATGTATCAGAGATGTCGTACATGTCTTCGTCGAGCCCGCGCAACTGACCCGTACCGCGGACGCGGGTGCCATCGATCCCGCGCTCGACCTGGGCGCCAGCACGTTCGAGCAATGCGACGAATCCGTAGTCGCCTTGCAGTGCACCCTGTCCGAGACCGGGCACGGTCATGTCGAGACCGGTGACGGCAGCCGTTGCAAAGACATAGCTTGCTGACGAAGCGTCGGGTTCAATCACGTACTCGCGAGGTCGATAGGATTGCCCGCCGGCGATGGTGAACCCCAGCTCGGTTTCCGTCACTTCCGCCCCAAAAGCCCGCATCATGTCGAGGGTGATGCCAATGTAGGGTCGGCTCACGAGGTCCCCCTCGATTTCGAGCGTGAGAGCATCTGCCGCAAGCGGCGCGGCCATGAGCAGAGCCGAGAAGTACTGACTCGATTTGTCCCCGCGCATGCGCACCACGCCGCCGGGGAGAGTTCCGCCGTGCACCGTGAGTGGCGGACAGCCGCTCGGGCAATCGATCACCAGTCCGAGCTGGCGGAGGCCGTCGACCAAATCCTGAAGCGGCCGCTTGGCCATGTGCTCGTCGCCGACCAGGGTCACGGCACCGGGCACGTGCGCGGCCAAGGCGGTCAAGAACCGCACCGTGGTCCCCGAGTTACCGATGAACTGTGGCTCCGAAGGAGCCCGCAGGCGGCTCTTGCCGCCGACCACGCGCACTGTCGTGGCGTCGATATCGCTGATTGCAATGCCCATCGCGCTGAGCGCGTTGCGCATGTGACGCGTATCGTCGCTATGGAGGACGCCGCGCAGGATGGTCTCGCCTTCGGCCAAGGCAGCCAAGACGAAGGCGCGGTTAGTGATGCTCTTCGAGCCGGGCACGTGCCAAACGAACGGCTGGGCCCCGCTGGTCGAAGGAAGCGGAGGGATGGCGAGCGGGCCTACCGGGAAGCTCATGGGGGCCCTTTAGGGCAAAACCCGCCGAGGGCCCAGCCTCAGCCGTGCGTCGCGCCCGCCACGCCTTGCTGACGCTGACCCGCCTCGACGGCCAAACGATCGACCAGATCGTTCATGGCGTGGCCACTGTGGCCCTTCACCCAACGGAAGGTAACGTTCTTGCGCCCCAAGACCAGCTCAATGAAGGGTTCCCACAAGTCGCGATTGGCAACGGGCTCTTTCTTGGCGTTGGTCCAGCCGCGCTTGAGCCAACCCGCGTACCACTTGTCGTTGAAGCATTTGACGACGTAGTTGCTATCGCTGACGATCTCGATCGGTCCGCTATTGCTCTCGACGGCGTCCCAAGCCGCTTTGAGTTCCATGCGCTGGTTGGTCGTGTGCTTCTCGGCGCCGCTTTTGTATGCGCCTTTTTCGATGGCCCAAGCCCAGCCGCCAGGGCCTGGGTTCCCGCTGCAGGCGCCGTCGGTGTAGATGATCGTGGTCATGGCGCCGCTCGTAGCGCACTGCTGAGTTCTTTCGCTAGGGACTCTCCCTCTTCGCGCGCGAGGCTGCCCGGTTTCCACGCGAGCCCGAGGCCCAAGCCGTCTGCCTGCTTCGGAATGATATGGAAATGGACGTGTGCGACCGCTTGGTGGGCGGCGGCGCCGTTGTTCTGGAGCAAGTTGTAGTCGGGGCAGCCGCTCACGCGCGCTACCGCTCTGCAGATTCGCGGTAGCACGCGCCCCAAAGCGGCCGCGGCGTCGTCGCTGAGCTCGCCAACGGTCGCGACCTCTTCTTTGGGGATGACCAGCGTATGACCGCGACTCAAGGGATTGATGTCCAAGAACGCAAAGACGTGGTCGTCCTCGTAGATCTTGTGGCTGGGGATCGCGCCGCTCAGGATCTTGGAGAAGATGGTCTCGGCCATGGCTCGCGTCGTAGGACCGAGCGTGGTCTTTCGCTAGTGGCGCATGTCGGAAGCCCGAGTGGGCCTAGCTCCCAGCGAGCATGCTGCTTCAACGCTCGTCGCAGTTCGAGAGCGCGGCGTTGCACACCGGCGAAGGATTGCTCGGGTCGTACTCCGTTGTGTCGGGAATGCAGTAAGAGCCGGCGAGATCGCCTTTTCCAAGGCCGAGATCGGTCGACTCCGCGAGGCGTCGCGCTGGCGGGGCGCCTCGGCAACTGTCAGAGCACGCTGACGATCGCCTGACAGAGCCTGTCCATCGTGCCGTTCGACATACCCGCGACGTTGATGCGTCCCGAACCGACGATGTAGATGGCGTGCTCCGCCTTCAGCCGCTCGACCTGGTCCTTCGTCAGACCCGAGAAGCTGAACATGCCCTTCTGCTGCGTGATGAAGGAGAAGTCGCGCTGCGCTCCGGCCTTCTCCAGACCGGCCACGAAGGCCGTGCGCATGTCGGCGATGCGCGAGCACATGGCCGATAGCTCCTGCTCCCAAATTTGACGCAGGGCGGCATCACCCAAGATGGTGGTGACGATGGCGCCGCCGTGAGCCGGCGGGTTGGAGTAGCTCACGCGCGCGCAGACCTTGAGCTGGCTGAGTACGGCATCGCCCGCTGCAGCGCTCGTGGTCGTGACCGTGAGTGCGCCTGTGCGCTCGTTGTAGAGGCCAAAATTCTTGGAGAAACTCGAGCAAATCAAGAGTTCGTCGTGCTTTTTCACCAGCGCGCGCAGCCCGGCCGCGTCCTCCTGGATGCCGTCACCGAAGCCTTGGTAGGCAAAGTCGACCAGAGGAAGCGCGCCGCGGCTCTTGAGCAAGTCGGCGATCTCTTCCCATTGAGCGACCGTGGGATCCACACCCGAAGGGTTGTGACAGCAAGCGTGCAGGAGCACCGCTTCGCCGGCGCCGACGCCCGACAGCGCAGCCTGGAGGCCAGCGAAGTCCAACCCGTTGGTGCTCGGATCAAAGTACCGGTAGTTGGCCACTTCCAGACCGACGCCGCTGAAAATCGCGCGATGGTTTTCCCAGGTTGGGTCGCTCACCCAGATCTTCTTCACGCCAGCCTTGAGCGCCAGGAAGTCGGCAGCCAGGCGCAGACCGCCGGTACCACCCGGCGTGTGCGCCGTGACTGCCGTGCCATCTTCGATCTTGGGCGAGCCAGCTCCGAACAGCAGTTCGCGCACGGCCTTGCCATAGGCGGGGTCACCCTGGATCGGCTTGTAGAGCTTGTTCTTCTCCTGCTCGAGCAGGCGATGCTCGGCGGCCTTCACGCTGGGCAGGACCGGCGTCGCGCCGCTCTCGTCCTTGAAGACGCCCACGGACAAGTTGATCTTGCCGTCGCGGGTGTCCTTCAAAAAGGCCTCGGTGATACCGAGAATGGGATCGGGGGGTGCGGCTTGAATGCTGTCGAACATAGCGTTGCTGCCGCTATCGCACCGAAAGCAGGCGAGCAAGGACTTCTTTGCCGGAGCCCTTCCGGGCCGGCTCGCGTTGACACCATCGCATCCGCCCGTCAGAACCGAATCCGCGCCTTGGCGTTCTCAAATGGATCTTTTCGACCACCCCTACGCCTCGTTCCTCACTTCGGTGCTCAAACCCAACCGTTACACCGGTCGGGAGCACAACGTCGTGCGCAAAGCTTGGGACTCGGTCGAGGCGCGCTTCTGCCTCGCTTTTCCCGACGTCTACGACATCGGCATGAGCCATTTGGGCTACCGCATTCTCTACAAAATCCTGAACGATGATCCGCGGACGCTGGCCGAGCGTTGCTACATGCCTTGGACCGACATGGCCGCCGAGCTGCACAAGCGCGGCTTGCCTCTCTGCTCGCTCGAGAACGTGCGCCCACTCGCCGAGTTCGACGTCGTCGGTTTCTCTCTGCAATACGAGCTTACCTACTCGAACATCCTGTACATGCTCGACAAGGGCGGCATTGCTCTGCGAGCGGCAGATCGGGACGATGCGGCTCCTCTGGTCGTGGCCGGAGGCCCCGTGGCCACACACCCCGAACCGATGGCGCCGTTCTTCGACGCCATCTTGGTTGGGGATGGTGAAGAAGCGGCGAAAGAGATCGCCCTCCTCTGGGTGGCGGGCAAGCGCGCCGGTTTGAGTCGCTACGAGCGGTTGGTGCAGCTCTCTCAGCTGACGGGCGTTTATGTGCCCAGTCTGTACGAGGCAGCGCCCGACCCCGACGGCGGCTTCTGGGTGGTCCAGCCGCCGAAAGACGCGCGAGTCCCCTTTCCGATCGAGCGCCGGCTGGTCCCCGACCTCGATGCCTACCCTTTTCCAGATGATTTCCCGGTGGGCGGGCCCGAGGCGATCTTCGATCGCATGAGCATCGAAGTTGCGCGCGGCTGCACCGAAGGCTGTCGGTTTTGCCAGGCCGGCATGATCTACCGGCCCGTGCGCGAGCGCGATCCGGAGCAGGTGATCGACACCGTACTCCGCGCTCTCGAGAAAAGTGGACAGGACGAGGTGAGCTTGACGGCGCTCTCGACGGCGGACGTTTCTTGCATCTCGCCGCTCATCAAGCGCTTGGTCGAAAAGACGGCCCCCGAACGCGTCAGCCTGAGTGTCGCCAGCTTGCGAGCCTACGGCTTGGCCGAGGACTTGCTGGACGACATGCGTAAGGTGCGAGCCAGCGGGCTCACCTTCGCTCCCGAAGCGGGCACGCAGCGTATGCGCGACGTCATCAACAAGAACGTCACCGAAGCCCAGCTCATGGAGACGGCAGAACGCATCTTCACGCGCGGCTTCGACCGCATGAAGCTCTATTTCATCCTCGGTCTGCCGACCGAAGAAGACGAGGACGTTGTCGGCATAGCCGAGGTCGGCAAGAACGCGTTCTTGGTGGGCAAACGCGTCGGCAAGCGTCCGGCGGTGACCGTTAGCGTTTCGGTGCATGTGCCCAAGCCCCACACGCCCTTTCAGTGGGCAAAGATGGACGATCTGGGCGAAGTCGAGCGCAAACAGGAACTGCTCAAGTTCAACCTGCGCGGTTGGAAGGGCGTCACGCTCAAACTCCACGATTCGACCACCAGCGAACTCGAAGGCATCCTGGCGCGCGGCGATCGCCGTCTCGCCGATGTGATCGAGCGTGCCTACCGCGGCGGCGCGGTCTTCGATTCCTGGGACGAGCACTTCAAGAGGGAGTTGTGGGGCGAGGCGCTGACGCATTTCGGCATCGACACCTCGCAGTTCTTGTCGACGATTCCGCTCAGCGCTCGCTTGCCTTGGGACCACATCGACGTCGGTCTGGAGGACGGCTTTTTGGCCCGCGAGTACCGTAAGGCGCTCCAGAGCCGGTTGAGTCCGCCGTGTGGCAAGGCTCGCGGCATGTTCATCCACCACACAAACGTCGCCGAGGCCGAGGCCGATCAGCGCAAGCTCGTCTGCTACGACTGCGGCATCGCTTGCGACATGGGCTTGATGAAGGAAGGGCGCGTGGACTTGTTGCGGCAGATGGGCGCACTGGAGCCAGGTCGGCCGGTACGCTTGCCGGTGCTTCAGCTCGAGAGCAACGCGTCCCCACTGGCACTCGCCTCGGAAGAGCCGAGGGTCCCGCCGACCCAGTCGAACAAGAAGCGTCCCGAGCACTACCGTCCGGCTCGCCTGGGCAGCGCGCCCGAGCGCTTTCGGCTCCGTTACCAGAAGACCGGCCCCACGGCGCTGCTCGGTCACTTGGACTTCATCAAGGAGCTTCCGCGCGTCATTCGGCGGGCTGGCGTCCGCACCGCCTACACCGAGGGCTTTCACCCGCGCGCCGAAATCACGTTTTCGCCTGCGCTCACTCTCGGCGTAGCCAGCATCGACGAGTACATGGACATCTCGTTGATCGATGCGCCGCCCGTCGACCAGCTCGCCGAGCGCTTGAACCAGGCGTCATCGGGAGGCTTGTCGTTCACGAACGCTCGAGCGCTCGGTCCCACCGACACCGGCCTGGCCAAGATCATCGACGAGGCGCGCTACGTCGTGGCGTTCGGCGCCGACTCGTTCGAGTCTGCGGGTGGAGCCGCTGGCCTGGCCCTGCGACTCGAGGCTTTCTTGCAGCTGGAGGAAAAGATCATCTGGCGCGATACCAAGGGCATCAAGCGCAAAATCGACGCTCGCGCGCCGGTACTTGCGCTATCGCTCGGCGGGGACCTGGCGGATCGGAAGTTGCGCGAGGCCGGGATCGTCGGTCGACTGCTGTCGTTCGAAGTGGCGTTGCGCATCGACCCCAGCGGCACGGTGCGCTTGCTCGAGCTGGTCGAAGCCATCACCGGTCAAGTCGGCTTCCCGTACGTCGCCGTGCGCAGCGCACTTCTTGGTCAAGGCTCCAGTCCGCTCGAACTCGAGCTACACAAGAGGGTGCAGAAGCCGCGTTCTGTTTCCCTGCCCGTCGATGCAGTGCTGGCTGAAGGCGCGGTGCCCTCCAACGAAGTGGTTCTCCCGCTTTCCTGATATGCAGCAAATTCTCGTTCGTCGTCCCGGCGGCTACGACAGACTCGAGCGCGTCGATGCCCCTCTGCCGTCGCCCAGTCCTGGTGAGGTCCTGGTCGAGACGGCTGGAATCGGGGTCAATTTCGCGGACGTCGTCGTGCGCCTCGGCCTTTACCCTTCGGCAAAGAAGTACGTGGGTTGGCCGATCACGCCCGGCTTCGAGTTTTCTGGACGCGTCGTCGGTCTGGGTGCAGGGGTGGCTGATCTCGCGCTGGGCGACCCCGTCTACGGAGTCACGCGCTTTGGTGCCTATGCGAGCCACGTGGTCGTGCCCCGCCGTCAGCTGTTCGCCGCGCCCAGCACCGTGCCGCTGGCTCACGCGGGCGCGATTCCAGTTCCATTCCTCACTGCCTATTATGCATTGGTGATGTTGGGCGGCGCGGGCCCCGGAAAGAAAGTGCTGGTCCACTCGGCAGCCGGTGGGGTCGGTAGCGCCGCTGTACAAATGGCTCGGGCGCTCGGTTGCAGCGTCGTGGCAGTCGTGGGTTCCGCGCACAAAGTCGAGGCCGTTCGCGCATTGGGGGCCGACGTCGTCATCGACAAGAGCACCCAGAAGCTTTTTCGGGTGGCAGCCGCTGCGTCGGGGGAGGGCTTCGATCTGGTGCTCGACGCGAATGGTTACGAGACCCTGCGCGGCAGCTATCGCTCGCTCCGGCCGACCGGGAAGTTGATCGTCTACGGGGCCCACTCGATGCTCTCCCGGGGGTCGGCTCGGCCGAACTTGTTCAAGCTGGCCTGGACGTTCCTACGCACGCCTTCCTTCAGTCCGCTTTCGCTCACCAACGAGAACAAGAGCATTTTGGCCTTCAATCTCTCCTACCTGTTCGAAGAGCGGGAGCTGCTCGAAACGGCCATGTTGCGCATCGGCGCTTGGTTCGAGTCGGGGGCGCTCGGCCTGCCGCACGTTCAGGAGTACCCTTTGTCCCAAGTGCAGCAGGCCCACGCCGCTCTGCAGTCGGGAAAAACCATCGGCCGCCTGCTGCTTCTGCCATGAACGAAGACTCGACTCCGCCCGAAGTGCCCGTGAGTGCCCTCTCGCCAAGCGAGGATCCCGAAGGTCCCGAACGGCTGGCTGCGCGCTTGAGCCGCCTGGAATCGCAGGTGCGAAGCCTCGGCGATCGCGTGGCCGAGCTTGCCGCTGGCGAGCGCACGCGCAAGCAGCGGGCACTCGTACTGCGACTGGTGCTGTTGGCCGTACTGCTCGGTCTCTTCTTCGTCGTGAAGGCGCGCTCGTGAATACGAAGCCCGCCCCCGAGGTTCGTCCCTACCTCATCAGGCTGGTCTCCCTCATCGTGTTGGGGATTGCCTTGATGACCAGCGTGGCCAGCTGGGCCTGGAACAAGTACGGCAAGCGGCTCGCCGATCGTCCTCCCTTGCCAAGCGGCGCGCCTCCCGTCGGCAGTGCGGCACCCGCCTGGCGTGAGACCGTACCCGGCCCGCGTGATGCGGGACGACCCATTTCGCCGCCGTGAATCCCATGGCCGATTGGAGCGCTCGTCCGCGTCGCTTCCTACCGGTCCTGTCGACCGGTGGTTACGTGTGGTTCGTCACCGTCTTGCCGAGTCTCGATCCGAGTGCGGCGGTGAACCGCGCGCCGACCTGGGCCCCTGGCCTGTTTGGCGCCGCGGGTCTCGTGCTGCTCGTGTGGGCGGCTTTCGTCAAAACGCGGCAAGCACAGGTCGGGCTTGGTCTGTATGGGTTCCTGGGTTTTGCGACCTTGGCGTGGGCCAGTAGTCGTCCGCTCGTCCTCGAGGCGGGTTCTCGTCTGTTCGGGGTACTGGCTTTCGTCACGTACTGTGCAGCGTGGGGCACGTTGTCGAAGCCGACGCTGGATGCCGATGGGTCCGTCACGTCCGCGCTCGTCGACAATCTGAAGCCGCGGCAGTCTTCGCCGCGTCTCGCTCTGCTGGTACCGGTCAGCGGAGCCATTTTTGGCATGGGACTGCTGTTGCACCTAGGCGCGGCGGCGGCCCGCCTCTCTGAGCGACCCCATGTCGAACTGCTGGCTCAGATAATTGGCCTGCTCGGCGCTCTGCTGATTGTGAGGCAGTGTGCTCAATGGGGCAGCGACGCGCATTTCCGCCTGCCGGCGAGTCGGTTACGATCCCCCATCATGCGCTGGCCAGCGGAGGTGCTCGGCTTGGTTCTTCTGGCCGCGAGCCTCGGCTCGTGGTTCGTGGCCGAGCGTGCGTTTTCGGATCGACGGGATCTCGTTGCGCTCTGCTGGATAGGTGCCGGCCTATTTGGGGCCTGGCTGGTCGCCAAGCTCACGGCGCTGCGGAGCGGGGGAGCAACGCGTCGATGAGCGCCTTTCGCCTGTCGGATGCCGTGCAGCTCGGGCTCGGTGTCCTGACTTCAGTGTGGATCGCAAGCTGTTCTGCCGAGCCAGCTGAGCCAAGCGTGCCCGTACTGCCGCCCGGCGCCCTCGGCCAAGTTGGCGCTGTGGTGCTCACGCCGGCGCTCTTGGCTTCGGTCGAAGGACCGCCCGCTCAGTCGGTCCCGAACCTCACGCGCGATCTGTTGCTCTCCCAAGAGCCAGGGGTACGCACGCCTGGTTTGGAGCGTGCTGTTCGACGCGGGGTGCTCGCGCGCGAGTTCCACCAAGTCCAGGCTCACGAATCCGAACGCCGTGAGCCCATCCAGGCCGGCGAATGGGACGCCGCGCGAGCGCAGGTGTGGCTCGAAGTCGACCGTCCCCGCGCTGTGCGGACCGCTGATGCCTTTGTTCCGGTCGCGCAGTTCACCGCGGACCAGGAGGCCTTCGTTGTGGCCCAGAAGGTTCGCGATGCCCTTGTCGCGGACCGTGAGGCCCGTACCGAGCTCACCGTCGAGAAGTTCGTCGAGCGTGTCCGGAGCGTCGCGGCAGGCGATCTCGAAATTCGATTGATTCAGCGTCCAGCCCTGGCCGCGGACGGGCGGGTCGTGCCGCTCACGCCCCTCGACGAGCAAGCCGAAGGACTCGAGGCGGCTGTGGCCTTGGGCGCTGCGGCCCTGGTTGCGCCGGGTGACATCAGTCCCGTCCTGGGCGGTCGCGATGGGTTCCACGTTCTACTCTGCCTCGAAATCGTTCCTGCACTGCACCTCGAGGGAGATGAGCTGGAGCGCCGCCTTCGTCCAGTGGTCCTGGCGCGACGTCTGGCAGCTGAACTGGCCGGGCTCCAGGCCGGGCTGCGCAAAAAGACGGGCGTGACCATCACGCCAGAGCACGCGACGTTGACTCGACTGGTCTGGCGGGAGCAGTGGGCAGAAAGCCGTGGCCCGCTCGCGACCAGGGCACGACGCCCTTCACGCATTTCCTCGAAGAATTGTGCCGTTCTACCGGCTCGCCCTGCGCAGCCTTGGTCGATCGGGAAGGTGAGACGGTCGACTACGGAGGCAAGGGCGATCCCTTCGAAATTCGTGTCTTGGCTGCCGAACTGAGACTTCTCTTGCAGCATATCGATCAAAGCTTGCACTTTCTGGGAAGCTTCGAGGTGCTGGTGCGAGCGCGGCGCAGCAGCTTCCTGGTGCGGGCGTTACCCGAAGGCTACGCACTGGTCGTGCGCCTCGGTCGTCGCGCAACAGGCATCTCGGAACGCTCGCTGTCTGTCGCGATTCGTGGGTTGTGCAGCGAGGCGGGCTTTTCCGTGCCCTCGGCTCGCAATCCGGATGCTCCGGCCTCGAGCGGTCGGGAAGGAGCGGGACTGTGGCGGCGAGTGGCGGTGGCGGAAGAAGGTCCTCATTCGCGTCGACCGTGTCAGGTCGAAACGGAGCAGGGGCCTGCGGGCGTGGAGGTGATGGGGCGCCTGGCTGCGGCAGAACGGCACCGTCGGGAAGAAGGGTTCCGTGTGCGTCTTTCCAATGGAGAAGAAGGCACACTGATCCGTGAGCGCCTCGGCCGTTGGTACCTCGAGGAAGACGACTGGAACTGAGCGCACGGGCGCGCTCCGGCTCTTTCTCGGCGGCCGAGTCGCCTCCCAGGCTTTTCTCTACCCAGAGCGCTCCAACGCGCTCCAGGGTCTGAGTTTCAGGCCGTTCGAGAGAGAGCCCGGTCGGGACGAGTAGCTGGGCTGACCAGGGGGCCGCGGAGCCGCTAGCTCTCTGACTTCACAGGCATTTCGGCCACTTTCGAACAACGGGACCCAGCTGCGCTTCTCGAAGTGGTCCAACCCCACGAAATTAGATCGAAAAAGTCTTGCCAGGCGGGAGCAGGCGGTACATATAGCCCCTCCCAACGGCGGCGCCCACGGCGCCTCGCTCGCACGGAAAACCCGTAGCGAGACCTGTCTCGAGAAGCTTCAGATCTCGGACAATTGCCGGAGTGGGACTCGATTCGGCAAGACCCGAAGGTCGCGCGAATCGAAGGGTTTTCGGACCCGAATAGTTATCCACAGGTGGCCCTGCTGTCACCTGAGTCGGCGACGAACGAGCGCTGATTCCTTGGATGCTCCTTCTAGAACCAACCAACCGGAAATCGACTCCAGCTTCTTGTCCACCTCGGACAACGGAGCTAAGGAGGCGCCTCTCGAAACGGAGCTCGCTGGTTCTGACGAACCAGCCTTGCAGTCCCATCGAGACGGCCGCGAAACAAAGATTGAGTTTCCGGTTGACAGTGTCGGGGTCGGAAACTAAGTTATCCGCCCCTTCGAGAGGCACTGCCTCTCCTCGGTCCTTGAAAACTGAATCCTATGACTATGCGAGAAATCGCGTGGGTCCTAAAAGCCAGCAGCTGCAAAACAACAGTTGCTGGCGTCAAACGAAGTTGGCAACTAGCTCATTAGTTGCAGCTAAAAGGATTTAAACTGGAGAGTTTGATCCTGGCTCAGAACGAACGTTAGCGGCGCGCTTAACACATGCAAGTCGCACGAGAAAGGGCTTCGGCCCCGGTACAGTGGCGCACGGGTGAGTAACACGTAGGTAATCTACCTTCGA
>JBBQHO010000017.1:0-34715 GCA_038324055.1 Polyangiales bacterium
CTTTTTGAGCTATGCGCGCGTGCGCTCGACCGCCACCGCTCGCCTGGTGACGCTCAAGTCGAGCTGGTTCGAGCGCTTCGTCACTCGACCCCTGGCAGCCGACGTCGACAAGTGGCGCGCCGAGCACACCGATGAACTGAAACTTGCTGTCGACCAAGCCAAGACCAGCTGGAAGCCCGAGTGCCCGGTGGTTGAAGAAATCCTACTCGAGACTCTTGGCGACGAGACACAAGAGGCGTTGCTTGCCCGTGCGCGCGCTCTCAAGGCGCGCGTCCAAGGCCCAGCATTCGACGAGCAAGCGCGCCGTGTGAGCATGGCCGAGTCCGCCGCTCTGGGCGGCCGCCTCGGTTGCCTCGATCAGACCTATGGCAGTGGAGTCGACGAACTGCTCGCCGGAGCGACCGACTTGAAGACGGCCGGAGACCTCTCGGACCCCATCGTGACGGCTCGCGGCGTGACGCTTTTACGCTTGGTCGCGCGCGTCACGCCCGAGACGGTAGAGCAGCTCGCACAGGACTATTTGGCTTACAAACTCACGTCCGTGTCGCTCGGCCAAGAGGCGGCCCGCAAGTTCGGCGAGGAGCTGATCACCAAGCTCGGCGCCGGCGGTGACGTCGCAACGCTGACCGACGAAATGACCTTGGCTGCCTTGGCCCGAGGCCCGCTTGGCACCAAAGAAAATCCCGGCAAAGACCACGCCGACAAGCCGCTCAGCGACATCTCGCGGGCCTTCTCGATCGAGCAGAGCCCCGTCCCCGACGCGGTCGGGGACTCGCCTGCTGCGCTGGTTTTTGCGCTCGACAAGCCCGGCGCGGTTGTCGCCCACCCCGTCCCGCTCCAAGGCGGCTTTGCCGTCCTGCAGCTCAAGGAAAAGGACATCGCCACCCGCGAAAAGTTCGCAGCCGATCGTCCGCGCATCATGGCGCAACTCCGGACGCGCAAGGCCGAGGACGCCCTCAGTCAGCACGTGGCCGCACTGGTCCAAAAGGCAGGCGGCATCCAGCTGAACGAGAAGCACGTCCCGTCCGAGAAGGACAAGCCGAGCACGTCGCCCAAGTCGCCAGGCTGACGCGCCCAGCTCGCCCCGTTGGGGCGTGCTACACCTATTTCCCCGATGTTGTCCGCTTTGCACCCCGTGCGCTCGAGCCTTTCCAATGGCTTGACCACGCTCGTCCTGCCGCTGCCCGCGGTGCATCGCGCAGTGATTACGCTCTACATCAAGACGGGTTCACGCTTCGAAACGTCTCGAGAGAGCGGCATCAGCCATTTCGTCGAACACATGTTGTTTCGCGGCACGCCTCGCTTTGCGAGCGCCCACGAGCTGGCGACGGCCTTCGAGGACTGGGGCGGCACACTCGTCGCCAGCACTTCGGCGGACAGTGGAAACTTGGCCATCGCAATTCCACCCGAGAACCTCACGCCCGTGATGGAGCTCTTGGCCGAAGTCGTGCAGAGCCCCTTGCTGAGCGGGATCGAACTCGAGCGAGGCATCATTCGCGAAGAGATCCTGGAGGATTTGGGTGAAGACGGCGAACTGGTCGACGGGCAAAGCCTGGTGCGTCGTTTGGCCTTCGGCGAGCACGGTCTGGGGCAGCTGATTACGGGACCGCTCCACAACATCGAAAGCTTCAACGAAACGCAGATCCGCGCCCACTTCGAACGCACCTATGTCGCTTCCGGCATGGTCTTGGGCGTGGCCGGCCCCGTCGACGGCGCGCGGGTAGCGAGTGATCTGAACCGTACTTTTGCCGGCGTTCGCCGCGGGGAGGCCCCGACGTGCGCACCCGCGCCCGAGCAAACCGAGGGCCGCTTCCGCATGGTGCGTTCGAGCGGAAGCAACCAAACGAGCCTGCACGTGGCCTTCCGTTGCCCGGGCGAACGGGATCCTCTCGAGCCCGCGGTGGACATGCTGCTGCGCGTCATCGACGACGGCATGGCCACGCGCCTCTACCACCAGCTCTGCGACACGCGCGGGCTCTGCTACGACGCGGGCGCGTCCTACGAAGCCTACGAAGAAACGGGCTTGGTCGAATTCGGTACCGAGACCGCTCATGAGCGTTCGGCCGAAGTCCTGGAAGAAATCTTGCGCATCACGCGCGATCTTGCCGAGCACGGGCCGACGCAACGCGAAGTGGATCGCGCTCAGAAGCGCTGCCGCTGGCAGCACGAGGCCATGCTCGACAATGCGGTCGATTTGGCCGACTTTCTGGCGCTGGCCGAGCTGTCCAACACCGCCAAAACACCGGCAGAACGCCTCGATCAACTGCTTGCGGTGACGCGACAGGACATTCACCGCGCAGCCGAGTTGGTGTTTCGTCCCGACCGGCAGAGCGTGGTGGCGGTCGGCAGCGCCAAGACTGCGCAAATTGCCAAGCTCGAGCGCTGCGCGCTGGGTTGACTGTTGGACGAGCGTCACGTGAGCCTCTGGTCGGACGAAAGCCAGCAGTTCATTCCTCCCCGAAGCGCGTTCCCAGACCGCGTTCGTCAAGCCCGACGAGACGCACAGCGGCGAAAATGCGCTCACTCGCCAGCGCCAGGCGCTGCGGCAGATCGCTGTCGTTGTCGCTGACGAAAACGGCGGCGTAGCAACGGCTGACACCCGCGCCAAAGGCAAACACTTGGCCGCGTTCGCCGTCCAAAATCGAAACCCTCTGTTCACCCAAATAACCGGCTGGAGCGCTCAAACGCTGAACCACGGCCTCGTGGCCCGGCTCGCGCAAGAGCGATAAAGAAGTCCGCGCTTGCTTCTCGCACTCTGCGGCCGTGACCGTGCGACGCGCGACGCGATGGCGAAACCACAGCTGACTGCCGCTCGGCTCGTGCTCGAGACCCGACCAGCTGCCGCGCGCCCCGAGTTCGCGCCAGTGCTTACGGTCCGGCAACGAGACGACCAGGGCTTGAGTGCCCAGCACGACCTCCTGCCAGCTTCCATCGGGCAAGGAGCGCAATGGGGCCTCGGGCACCGTCTGCTCGCTCGCCGCAGAAGTCTCGGCACTCACGGCCGTGGGAGCCCTGCCCGCACAACTCAGCAAGAAGAAAGCACCGACGCCGCAGCTGAGAACGGACTTCATGAGTAACCCGTTCTAGGCAAAAGAGAGCGAAAGGGCGCGCCCAAAACCCAGAAATCGCGCCAGCTGGGCGGTCTTGTGGGCTTTTTTTCTTGCGTGGGGCCCGGAAAGTCATGTTACATAGCGCCAGCGGGTAGAGACAGTGTCTCCCAATTCATTGGGTGCGTTGCCCCCCGCGGATCTCCTTGAGGTCCAGATTCCGGTCCCACGACCCCTGCGGTTGCCCTCGAGCAGAGCTCGCCCTTCCGCAGGATCCCCACTGACAGAAATTGCTTGGGGAAGCCGGAGGAACGTAGCCGCCGACGTGAGGCGGAGCCGACCTGATCGATTCCCTTTTGATGCACATGGACGCACAGCCCAATCGCCAGAGCCGCCGCAGGCGGCGCAAGAAAACCCCCAACGGTAAGGCCGCTGCTGCTGAGCCTGTATTCATCGCGGCTCGCCGTCCTGGCTCTCCGCGACTCGAAAAGCCGACGCGCCGCATGAAAGCAGCCTCGGCTCGTCCGCGCGCACGCGGTGACGATACTATCGTGCCGGAACCGGTCGTTCTCGAAGTCGCTCCGGTCAAGCGCCGCGAAGCTCGCATCGTGCAACGCAAGACCGACGAGATCGACGAAACCGAGAAGAATCGTCGCCGTCTTTTTAGCCAGTTCATGGCCAGCGAGGGCCGAGCGGCCGTGACGCGTGCCGCCGAAACCTACTTGACGGCTGGGTTCGCTCTGCCGCGTGAGCAGGACGCGCAGCTCAAGCTGCTCGAGCACTTCAACGAGAGCCGTGCACGCGAAGCGATCTTGGTGCTGGCCGAGTTGGTTCGTGACGAAACGCCTCGTCAGCTACCCGTTTTCCGTCAGCGCCTGCGTCGCCTGGAAGATCACGCTGACGAGCCCGAGACACGCGCTGCAGCCGCCGATTTGCGGCGCTCGCTACCTGCCTGAGAGAGAGGTCGAGGTGGAGACGCCGCAGGAGCGAAGCTTCGACCTGTTGTGGCGCCATGTGCTCGATCGCTGGTCGGACGACGCAGCGCATCACGCTTTCTTGGAGATTTGCCAGAGCGAGCGACGTCTCGCCGACGCGGCCGCGAGGTACCGCGGCATGGCGGGCGACCACGCACGTAGCGCCGTCGCCCAGAAGCAGCTGCAGCAGATCTTGATCTTGGCGCTGTCGGAGATGGAGAGCCGCCCGCGGACGCCCGCGGGGCGGCGATCCCGCCTGTTGCTGCTGAGCGCTTTCGCATTCTTCTGCCTCGCCCTCGTCCTCGGCTACTCGGCGTCGATCTAGCGCTTCGCCCTGGGGCCGAGTCGAGTGCGAGTGAATTCCTGTCAGTTTGGAACGGTGGCTCATGCTTGGGGCACTCTGCCCCGGGGATTGCGAATGCGGGTCAGCTTGGGCTGCGCGAAATGGCTCAGAGGGCCTGTTGACGCTTGCCCAACCGCCAAGAATCGACGTAATTGGAGGCGCACATACAGGGAACGACATCCCACCGTGCGTGCATCCTCGCGGCAGGCAGTGCCGCTTCCCGCTGCGTCCTCGGACGCGCCCCTCAGCAAAGACACTCCTATGCGAATTCAATTCTGGTCTCTCCCCGCTCTCGCTCTCGTTCTCTCGGCCTGTGGATCGGATGCAACGCCCCCCGCGGAAGCCCCCCCCAGCTCCAGCGAGCCTGCCGCCGCTTCGAGTTCCGAGAAGCCGGGCGATGATCCGACGCAGTCGGACATCAACATCGACGACAAGATCAAAAAGGCCTGCGGACTGACCGATACCGAGGCGCACTTCGCTTACAACTCGTCGAGCGTTCGCGCGGCCGACCAGGCGGTCATCAAGAAGCTGGCTGATTGCTTCGCCACCGGTCCCCTCAAAGGTAAGACCATGAGTCTCGTGGGTCACGCCGATCCGCGGGGCGAGCCCGAGTACAACATGGTGCTTGGCGGCAAGCGCGCCGACAACGTTGCCAAGGCCCTCTCCAAGGCAGGCCTGAGCAGCTCGCAGATCTCCACCACCTCGCGTGGCGAGCTGGATGCCACCGGCTCGGACGAAGCGTCGTGGTCCAAGGATCGCAGCGTCGACGTTCACTTGGTCGAGTGATCGAAGGGCTCACGGGGCCCGCCTCTCGCACGGCGACGAGGCGGGTTCCGTTCCTTGGCCCTCTGGCGTCCATCAGGCGCCCTCTCGTCATTTTGTAGCCCGTCCAGCCCGAGATCATGCCTCCGACAACGACCGCCACGCAGCCGCAAGCCATCGATCCCATCCATCTCATGCTCGATGCCTCGGGCATCGTCTTGGTGGTGCTTCTTCTGCTGATCGCAGCATCAACGTTGGTTTGGATCATCTGGGTCGCCAAGTGGCTCCAACTTGGACGCCTCGCTGGGGCCCATCGACGCTTCGAGCGCGAAGCTTCGCGCGTGAGCCACGGTCTCGATCTGCTGTCCCTGGCGGAAAGTCACAAGGCAGCTCCGGGTGCCCAAGTGGTGCGGGCGCTTGGCGTGCGCCTCAGCGACGAATCACTCACTCCCGATCTGCTCAGCGCGCTGTCCAAACGCGCCGTCGCCGCCGAAGAGCAGCGCGCGAGCGCCTTGATGCCGACGCTGGCGAGCATCGCGGCAGCATCGCCGTTCATCGGCCTGTTCGGGACCGTTTGGGGCATCATGGACGCCTTCTTGCGCATTGGCGTCGAGAAGAGCGCGTCGCTTCCCGTCGTGGCACCTGCCATCGGCGAAGCCTTGATCGCCACCGCATTCGGCTTGGTCGCCGCCATCCCGGCCACCATCGCTTACAACTATGTCGACAAGCGCATCGGTGACTTGGTCGACGAACTCCACGCCTCTTCGGATGTGTGGGTCGCTCAGCTCTACGCCGACGAAATGCTGGCACGCGCACGCCGCGGCGTTCGCGGCCCGGGGGGCTGAGCCATGGGGGCCAAGCTGGGAGGACGCAAAGGCAGGCGTGGCGGAGGCATCCGCGACATCAACGTCACGCCGCTGGTCGACGTCATGCTCGTGCTGCTGGTCGTCTTCATGGTGACTGCGCCGCTGCTCACGGCTGGTTTGCGCATCGACCTGCCCGAAGTTCAGGCAGCCGAGACGCCGGTCAAGGATGCGCGCCTGCTCGTCACCGTCACCAAGGAGGGCAAGGTCCTTTTGGGCGAAGTCGACATCACGGGCAAGGTGCCCGAGGCCCTGCGCAACAGCGCGCGCGTGCAGAACGAGGGCGAACTCTACATTCGCGCCGACAAGGACGCGCGCTACGGAGTCGTGGCCGAAGTCGTCGCTGCTTCGCGCAGCAACGGCGTGTCGTCCTTGAACCTCTTGGTCCAGCCCGAACTCGAGCCCGTCGAAGAAGAAGAGACCGAAAAGCCGAGTGGCACGTCGAAACCGACAGCGCCCGCCGCCACCCCCTGATCGCCCCGCATGTCCACGGCCACCGTCTCCCTCGCCTTTTCCCGACGTGAAGTCGGCATCGCCTGCGCGTTGGCGTTCGGAATGCAGGTCGCTTTCTTCGCAATGCTGATCTGGGCGGGCCGAGGCGACGCGCAGATCAAAGCCAAAGAGCCACCAAAGCCGGAGTACATACCCATCGCCGTGCAGCCGGTGCTGGACGATTTGCCGCTACTCAAACTGGGTTCCAAAAAGGACAAGCTCAAGCCGCGGCTTCCGGATATCTGGAAGAAGCAGGCTCCGGTCAAACGCTACGAGGAGCGCAGCGCGCCTTCGGCCGACGCCCAGGATTCGACCGAGAAGCTACCGACCTCGGAGCTGGCCGACAAAGATCACGAGGCCCCGCCAGAAGACGCCGAGATCGCCAAAGAGGTCGACACACAGATCGACGCCGAGAAGACCGATCAGCCCCAGCTGCAAGAGGAAGGCGCGGCCGACGGTGTGAAAGAAGGCACCGAGACCGATCCGCTCAAGGCCCGCGCGGTCAGTCAGTATCTCATCAAGATCTTGGGTTGGTTCAACGCGCGCTTCAAGCCGCCGGTCGATGCCATTGCTTGCGAAGAACTCAAGAAGTTGAAGGTCGGGGTGAGCGTGCAGGTAGGTGGCGATCGCTCGATCAGCGGCTTTGCCTTGCGCGGCTCGAGCGGCAACGCGGTGTTCGACGCCAAGGTCCAGTCGACGATGCAGAATCTGATGGGGCAGGAACTGCCGCCGCCGCCGCCCCTCTACCCCGACATTCTCGGCTCGACGGTCAGTCCGATCCTCTCTGGCCAGGGCGCCTGCAAGTAAGCGTCCTCGCAGACGACTTGGGGCGTGCAAGACGCGCGGGGCACGGCTGGCCACCAGTCCGCGCCCGCGGCAGCGAGGGGTTCGCGCGGCCTGCAGAATTGGCCCTTTTCTCGAGGCTCCGAGCGACGGTATGACTTAGCCCATGAAGAGTTCGCGGAACCTGGTCCTCACTGCCCTCGTCAGCCTCGTATCGCTCGCGGTCGGCGTGCGTTCGGCCACGGCCCAAGCTCCGGCGCCGAATGCCCAGACGCCCAAGGACGAAAGCGTTCTGGGTGAGTTCATCGTCACCGGAGTGACCGAGGAACACATCCCCAAGATCGCCATCCTTCCTTCACTGTCGCCCGACTACGAAGACGTGATCGTGCGCAGCGTGATCCGCCGCGATCTCGAGATCAGCGGTATGTTCAAGCTGATCTCCGATCAGGACGCGCCCACCGGCGCCTACGGCTTCAACGATCCGGTCAACGTGAAGGCTTGGCAGGCCAAAGGCGCAGAAGCCATCGTCAAGGTCGCCGCGCGCAAGGCTCCCGGTGATCAGATCGAAGTCATCGGCATCGCCTACTTCCCGAGCGCAGGTCCCGAGCCCGTCTACGAGACCAAGCTGACCGTGTCCAAGGACCTGGCTCGCCAAACCGCGCACCGCATCACCGACGATCTGCTCGGCGCGCTCACCGGTCGCCCGGGTGGCTTCTCGAGTCGTTTCACCTTTTCGGGTGCATGGGGCCGCAACCGGCGCATCTTCACCGTCGACGCCGACGGCTACGGACTTTCGGCGCGCAGCGACATCAAGGCCACGTCCATTGCTCCAGCATTCGGTCCCCAGGGGGACCTGTTCTACGTGCAGAGCAAGTCTTGGTCGCCTTTCCAGCTGTTTCGGCTCAAGAGCGGCGAAGCGGACGGTGCGCGTTTCGAGATTCCTTACAAGCGCTCTCTCTACGGCGTGGCCTTCAACAAGGACCGCACGCGTATGGCGCTGGCGGTTTCCGAGCCCGAGGGCAGCGCCATCTACGTCGGTGATCCCGACGGCAAGAACATGAAACGTGCCTCCGTCACCGAGGTCGCCATTCATCCCGTCTTCAGCCCCAGCGGCAAGCTGGCGTGGATTGGTGGCTCGGCGGAGCAGGGTGGTCAGCGCGTCTACTTGGAGGGCAAAGCGATCTCTCCCTCGGGCTTCTCGGCCTACGCGCCAACGTTCTGCGACACCGAGGACGGCATCATGCTCGTCTACGCAGTGACGGTCGGTCAGAAGCAAGACTTGGTCATGAGCAACGAAAAGGGCCAGGGCATGTCGCGCCTCACCCAGAACCAGGGCACGAACGCCTACCCCGCGTGCAGCCCCGATGGTCGCCTGCTCGCCTTTTTCTCGGATCGGAAAGGCGAAAGCGGCCTGTACGTGATGTCGCTCAAGCGTTGGACCACCACCAAGGTGCTGGGCACCGTCGGTGAGACACTACGCTGGGATCCGATCCCGGCGGCGCCACGCATCTCGTCCACGCCTGCCCCCTTGCCCGCCGCGCCAGCCAAGAAGTGAGCGCTCAGGTCCCTGGGTGGGATCCGTCGCGCACGAGCCTGCCAATGGCGTGCGTCTCTCGGGCTCCCAAGAGCCCAAACTGCACGCCGTAGCCACCCCCCTTTACCCAACGCACGAAAGCCGGCAACGCAACGGGTCCGAGCACCGGCAGCTCCAGGGCAACAGTGACTTCGAGGCCGATGTCGGGAACGGACGTCGCGCTAAAGAACATGCCACCGACGCTGATGTCTTCGGACGTGGCGTGCCACGTTTCGCCGCTGGGCGACGACACGACTGCAGGGACTCGCAGAACGGCTCGGTGGTGTTGTCGCTTTTCTCGCACTAATACTCCTCGAAGAGACGGCTGTAGTTTTTCCGCCTGGTGAGCGGGCGTATCGTGGCGCCGACGCCTCACCTGTCAAGGTGACATCCCGCGACCATGAAAGCACCTCAGGCGTCCCAAGATTCGACCGCGCGCGACACGCCTTCTCAGGCGCGCTGGCGTGCCGTATTGCAGTTTCGAAATGCTCCGATCCTCTTGTTGGTGAGCCTGGCTGCCCTGGGCACCTTCGTAGTCACCCCACGCCCCACACGTACGCGCATCGTGCCGCTACCGCTCGTCGACGCGGGCGAACTTCGCGCGCGCGAGACAGCGGAGAAACGGCTCGCGGCCGAGGCCGATAAGGGCACTCTGCCGATTCGCGCGCGCATCGTCGGCGAAGAATTTCGACGGTTGGGCATCAGCCTGGCCGCAGGCCTGCCTCGTTTCGAGACTCAAGCACGCGAACTCCGCGCCGACGTGCAGCTGTTGCGCGCCCAGGGTCACACCGGCGAGCTTCTGTCGCTGCGCGCACTGCAGGGCGAACTGTTCGTGCACGCGGTCAGACAATGGGAGCAAACAGGGCAGACCGACTCGGAGTTGCGCGAACTGGGGGGGGACTTCGATCGGACGGCAGCTTCTGCATTCCGCGATTCCGCAGGGCACCTCCAGGTCACCGACGATCAATTGCGGCTAGTTTTTCGCATCCGTTGGGGTCGCCTGCTCGGCGTCCACCGCCAGCGCGATTTCGGCCCGAGCTTGGAAGAGTTTCGGCGCTTCTATTCGCTGCAGATCCAGAGGCCCGAAGGCGGCGCCATGCTCGACGAAGCGATGCGCGCGCGTGTTCAACTGGAGGCCGTCCAAGCTCTGGCCGCTCTGGACCCCGACTACCCTGGAGATCTGGCGCGGGGCATCGTGCTCTTGAATGCTGGCGAACCCGAAGCCGCAGCCGAGAGCCTGAGACGCTATCGCACCGCTCACCCCGACGGGCCTTGGTCCACCATCGCGCGCAACACCCTTCTTGCTGCTGCCACGCAGACGGCACCGTGGTGAGCGTGTTCTCGTCTCGCGAGTCCGACAGTTCCCGCGCGCCTGGGATCGACGAGCTCGCTCGCGCCTGGACGGCCCGCCACGGCGTCGTGCACCTCACGAGCGTTCAAGGCGCCGCCAGCGCCTTGGTCCTCGCTTCCATGCATGTGCGCGGCTCGCTCGTGGTTGCCCTCAGCGCTTCGCACGAGACGGCCTCGGCTTTGATGGACGATCTGCGCGCGTTGCGCCCCGACCTTCGAGCCGCGTTTCTGCCCTCACCCGAGAGCACACCCTACGATGGCGTGCGCCCCGATCGACGGGTGGCCCTCGAGCGCGTGGCCACGCTGAGCGCGCTGGATCGAGGACAGCTCGATGTGCTGGTCGTGACCGGCGCGGGCTGGTTGCGCAAGGTGGTGCCCCAAGCATTGCTGGCGGAAGTCGCCGTACGTCTCGACCTGGGTCACGTCGTCGATCTCCGAGCCCTCGCGGTCAAGCTCGACGCTGGTGGATACCAGCGGGCGAGTGTGGTCGAAGATCCCGGCGCCTTCGCCATGCGCGGCTCGCTGATCGATCTGTGGCCCCCCGGCGAGAGCGACCCGCTGCGTATCGAACTCGACTTCGACAAGATAGCGTCGATTCGCACTTTCGACGCCGAGACCCAACGGACGAGCAATGCGGCTGAGCGCAGTACAATTGCCGTCATTCCGGCGCGCGAAGCCATCGTCACGCCCACCTCCAGCAGTCGAGCCCGACGCTTGGTGCAGGAACTTTGCGACGCCGCGAACTACCCGTCGACCAAAGCCCGCGCCTTGGTCGAAGATGTGCAGAGCGGTCACCTGTTCTTGGGCGGCGAAGGCTTCTTGCCAGCGTACGCCGAGCTCGAGCCGCTGGCTGTTCGAATACCGAGCGACGCGCGCTTGTTCCTGGACGAGCCCGCCAAGGTCCTCAGCGCCTTGAGCGAAGAGCGGCGTCGCCTGAGCGATGCATTCGCGACGCGAAAAGGTGAGCCGGTTTTTGCGCTGGATGCTCATGTGGTCGGTGACGAAGAGCTGCTCGAATCGTTGACGAACGAACGCCGCCTGGTCGTGGCCAGCCACGGAGCGCGCATCTACGGGGCGACGACGGAGGCCTGGAGCGTGCTGGAGAGTCCGCCGCTTGGCGCCTGGGACCTCGGGACGCAAGACCAATCCGAGCTGGCGCGTCGCTTGGACTCGGCCCGGAAGAGCGCGGGCAAGAACGCGGGTCTCGATCCGTTGATCGCGCAGCTCGAAGTTTGGCGCGACGAGTCCTTGGCGCTCGTGCTGTGCGCACGGGTCCGGGCCCAAGCCGAACGCCTGGCCACCCTGCTCGAGCACCGGGGCCTGCGAGTGGAACGCACGGCCACGCGTTTGCTCGACGTTCCGCGCGGCACAATCGCCGTCCTGGCTTCGCCGCTGGGGCGCGGCGCCATCTTGCCGTCGCTCGGTTTGGTGCTGCTGACCGAAGAGGAAATCTTCGGTAAGCGGAGGCACAAGCCGGAGCGGCGCGCCGCTCAGTCGTTCAAGGATGCCCTCGACGATCTGCGCTCGCTCGCGCCCGGCGACCTCGTGGTCCACGTCGAGCACGGCGTTGGGCGCTACGTGGGGCTCGAGCACAAGCAGCTTGCCGACGGTGCTGTCGACCTACTGGTCGTGGAGTACCAGGGGGGCGACAAGCTATTTTTGCCCGTCTACCGGCTGAATCAGATCCAAAAGCTGACGGCCGGCGAGAGTGCACCCCGCGTCGATCGCCTCGGGGGGCAGACCTTTGGCAAGACCAAGAGTCGCGTACGCCAGAAGGTGCGGGAGATGGCCGACCAGCTCTTGGCGCTCTATGCCGAACGCGCCCAGGTTCGCCGACCACCACTCGAGCCACCGGGCGATGAATACGCCGCGTTCGAAGCCGCCTTCCCCTACGAAGAAACGACCGACCAAGCAGCTGCCATCTCGGACGTCATCGCCGATCTGCAGAAAGAAACGGTCATGGACCGCTTGGTCTGCGGCGACGTCGGCTTCGGCAAAACCGAAGTTGCGCTCCGTGCTGCCTATCTGGCGGTGCTCGCCGGGCGCCAAGTCGCGCTGCTCTGTCCGACGACTATCTTGGCCGAGCAACACTTCCGTACCTTCCAGAGTCGCCTCGCGCAAACGGGAGCGAGCGTGCATGTTCTCAGCCGTTTTCAGAGCAAGAAGCAGCAAACGGCCAGTTTGGCCGGACTCAAGCAAGGCAGCGTCGACGTCGTCATCGGTACACATCGGCTGCTGTCGCGCGACGTGCATTTCAAGAATCTAGGTCTGCTGGTGGTCGACGAGGAGCAGCGCTTCGGCGTGACGCACAAAGAGCGCATCAAGGAAATGCGCAAGCACGTGGACGTGTTGACACTGAGTGCCACGCCCATCCCGCGCACCTTGAGCCTGGCGATCGGTGGTCTACGCGACATGTCCGTCATCAACACGCCGCCAGCCGACCGCCGGGCCATTCGGACCTTTACGTCGCAGTTCGACGAGAAGCTGATCGCGCAGGTCGTGGGGCGTGAACTCGCTCGAGGTGGTCAAGTCTATTACGTGCACAACCGCATCGAGGGCATTTACGAACGCGCGGCTCTGTTGCAACGGATCTTGCCCGGCGTGCGCGTGGCCGTCGGGCACGGCCAGATGACCGAAAGCGCGCTAGAAAAGACGATGTTCGGCTTCGTGAACGGCGACTACGACGTGCTCGTCGCAACCTCGATTATCGAGAGCGGCCTCGATATACCGCGCGCCAACACGATGGTGATTGATCGTGCAGATCTATTTGGACTGTCGCAGCTCTATCAGATCCGTGGGCGCGTGGGCCGCAGCTCCGAACGCGCCTACTGCTACCTTCTCGTGCCGCCGCCCAGCAAGCTGAGCCGCGAAGCGCAGGACCGCATCGAGGCCCTCGAGCGCTACACCGAGCTGGGTGCAGGATTCCACATCGCCACGATCGACATGGAGCTGCGCGGCACCGGCGAGCTGCTGGGCGCTGACCAGAGCGGCTTCGCCGCGGCGATTGGCTTCGACCTATTCAGCCAGATGCTCGAACAAGCGACGGCCGAACTGAGCGGGCATGTCTACGTGGCCGATATCGAGCCCGATCTTTCAATCGACGTCGAAGCGCTGTTGCCCGAGAGCTACATCGAAGACATCGGTGTCCGCCTGAGTCTCTACAAGAAGTTCTCGTCCGCGACCGACGAGAGCGACGTCCGCCGGCTCAGCGAGGAAATGGCCGACCGCTTCGGCGACCCACCACTCTCGGCACTCGCGCTCGTCGATATGATGCGCCTGAAGACGGAGTTGCGAACCGCGCGAGCGCTCGGCTGCACCGCAACGGCCAAGACGGTCACCTTGCACCTGTCGAGCGACACGCCGCTCAGTCCCGCAAAGCTCGTGCCTTTCATCGCCGCGGCCCGGGGGCGCTACTCGCTTTCACCCGATGGTCGGCTCACGCGCCGCTCTCTCGCTGAGGCGCCGCTCGAGAATGGGCTACGCCACGCCGACCGCATGTTGGACGAGCTGTCGCTGCTGCTCGACTGAGTGCGCCCCGCCTTAACCTAGGCCGTCGCTTTCGTCCGCCTTCAGCTGGCCGTTTGCTCGGCTTCGAGCGCCAGGCGCACGGCTTCGTGCTCGCTTTGCAAGGCTTGGAACAAATCGGAGCGATCGTCGGGATTGGGCTCCAACTTGGCGCACAAAGCGCCCATGCCGCGCGCCCCGATCGCCAAACAGCCGCCCTTGAGCTTGTGCGCCACTTGCTTCACGTCGTCTGCCTGCCCGGCGGAGACCGCCTGCTCGAGCGCGCTGAGCTGCTCGGGCACCGTCCGCAAGAACAGGCCGATCACGACCTTGGACCGCCTCACACCGGGATCGAGCGACGGGCCGGTGTCGACCCGCGCGCGAACTTCAGCGTGAGCTGGAACGAGCGCTGGGTGCCTCTCTCCGAGTGGGGAACGCTCGCTCGGCTCTAGAGCCGCCTCGCCCATTTCGCGATCGTCTTCCTCGGGGATCGGCGCGGCTTGCTTGGCGCGCGTCGGCAGAAATCGCGCCATCACACGCGCCAGTCGGATGATGGTGACAGGCTTGGTCACGTAGTCGGTCATACCCGCAGCCAAGGCTTTCTCGCGCTCGCCGACAACAGCGTGTGCGGTGACGGCCACGACCGGAATCTTGGCGCGTTCGTCGCCGCGTTGCCGGATGCGTCGGGTGGCTTCGTAGCCATCCATCTCGGGCATCTGGCAATCCATCAAGACGAGCGGATAGCTGCGCGATTCGATGATCTCGACCGCCAGCTTGCCGTTTTCGACGATGTCGCAATCGATCTCGAGCTCGGCCAAAATTTCGCGCATCACCTCGCGATTGATGGCGTTGTCTTCGGCCACGAGAACCTTCGGACGCCCGACGAATTCGAACGCTCCTGTGAGGATGTCGCTTTCGGAGTTCGAGCCGCGCCCCGCCGAGCCCAGGAGGACGCGCCGCAGATCGTCTTGGAGCACGGGCTTGGAAATGCCGTCGTCGAAGGCGTCGTCGATTTGGCCGGAGTCGGACAGCGAGGTGACGAGCACGAGTCGTGGAGCTCGCTCGCCCTCGTTCTCACGAATGCGCCGCGCCAGTTCCGGCCCGTTCATGCCGGGCATCTTGTGGTCGACGAGCGCGAGACCGAACGTCTTGCCTTGGGCCGCTGCCAAACCGAGCACCTCCAGGGCTTCGGCGGCCGAACGTGCGCTTTCCGTGCGCACGCCCCAGGCCTCCAGCATCTCCTCGAGTACGGTGCGATTCGTCTCGTTGTCGTCGACGATCAACGTGCGGGGCATGTGTTCCTGGGGCGGGCGCGAACCCACTCCAGCCAGGACCTGGACGCGCACGGTGAACGTAAACACGCTGCCCTCACCGACGGCGCTCTCCAGCGTCAACGTGCCGCCCATCAGCTCGGTCAGATGCTTGCTGATCGACAGGCCCAGACCGGTGCCGCCGCGCGAACGAGTGAGGGAGCCATCCACCTGACTGAACAGATCGAATACACGCTGGTGGTCCTCGGCCGCGATACCGATGCCAGTGTCCTTGACGCTGAAGCCGATGAGCGCGGAGGAGCCGTCTTCGCTGGCTTGCGCCTGCCAGACGCGCAGCACCACGGCACCTTGATTGGTGAATTTGACGGCGTTGCTCATGATGTTGTTCAGCACCTGGCGCAAACGATCGTGGTCTACCAGTACCTCGCGGGGCACTTCGGGCCCGATGACGCACATCACTTCCAGTCCTTTGGCCTGAGCCTGAGGCGCGAGCAGCTGCGCCACTTCCTCCGCCAAACGCCGCACATCGGTCTCGACGGGCCGCACCGTCAGCTTACCGGCTTCAATCTTCGAGAAATCGAGAATGTCGTTGATGATCGTCAGCAGCGCAGATGCGCTGGTCGTGATCGTGCGCGCGTAGCGGCGCTGCTTTTTGCTGAGATCGGTCTTGCCCAGCAGCTCTGCCATACCGATCACGCCGTTCATCGGGGTGCGGATCTCGTGGCTCATGTTGGCTAGAAACTCGCTCTTGAGCCGCGCGGATTCCAGCGCTTCCAGCGTCCTCTTTTCGAGATCCTCGAAGGCGCGATGCGTCACGCGCACCAGCGGTCCGATGTAGAAGGACACGAAGAACAGCGAGACCAGGAAGGCGACCAAGCAGCCGAAGGCAGCCGACTTGAGAATGCCGGCACGAAGTTCGACGCCGGCCTCGAGTCGCCGCTTGGAAATTCCGAGCGCGACGCGACCCACCTCGGTGCCTTCGATCTCCACCGGCTGCCAGGCCATGAAATCCCGTGTCGACTCACGCACGATGCCCGGAGCGCCTTTGAACCAGCCTTCGGCGAGGGTGGAGGTCGCCGGATGGACCAGGAGAACCACGCCGTCGGCAGCGACGACGACCAACGCCGAGACGTCCTCGTCCTGGAGATACGTTTGCACAGCTTCTCGCACCTTGTCGCCTTCACCGAGGGCCACGGCGAACTCGGTCGTGCGGCTCAGCTCGGCTGCGCCGCGTTCAGCCTTCCAGCTCAGGTCGTGGGCAATCGACGGCGTCAGCTGCTCGAAGATGCGGCTGACCAAACTGAAAGACAAAAGCCCCATGCCGCCGAGCAGCGTCATCACGAAAAGCGACAGGATCACCGTCAGTCGCCCCGTCGACAAGACACGCTTTTGCTGGCGTTCATCGAGCAAACCCAGCTGTTCGGCCGATGCCATTCCCCTGGAATCCTCACCTTTGTTGACTCGAATGGGCTGGTCAGGGTGAGGCGCTTGTTTCTGCATGGCAAATGTTGTTTGAGCGATTTGAGGGGGGACCCCGAAACTCTTGTATGGAATGTGCCGTCCTGCTTCAACGGCGCGTTGTTTTGATTCTTTGCTCGTCCGGGAACTGCATGTCACCTTCGCCAGATATGAAATCCGACCGTCTCGTCGTCTTACTCGTCGACGACGACCCCATCGTGCTGGCCGTGAATCAGGAACGGCTGGAGCAGATGGGCTACACTGTACACGCCCGCGATCAGGTCCTCGGTACGTCCCAATGGATCGTCCAGAATAGCCCTTGGATGGTGCTTCTCGACGTGATGATGCCAGCCATGTCGGGCGGCGAGCTCGCATTGTTTCTGCGCAAGCGCGGAATCGAGACCCATGTCGTTCTGCATTCGAGCAAGGACATGGCCCACTTGCGGGAGCTGATGCGCGAAACGGGATCCCTGGGGGTCATCCCCAAGGGCTTGGATGATACCGAATTTCAACGGCAATTCTCCGCGTTGGCCCGCGCTGCCGGTCGCAAGACGGGCCCGACCCCCATGCGGGGGAGTTCCCTGGTTCCCGATTCGTAAGCACAGGACAACCCAACCGCCCTTAGAAAGTCCCAGAAGCGCCCGTCCATGGGAGGACCGTCGCAGCGTCGAGGGTTGGCAAGTTAGTAAGCAGACGATGTCGAGGTATTCTGAGCCGCAAATGGACCGCCGCCTTTTCCTAGCCCTGTCCGGCACGGCCATGGCTACGGCGTTCGTTCTGCCGGCCTGGGGTTCAGACCTGGTGGTCATTGCGCACCCGTCGGTGAAGGAGACACCTAGTCGCTCCGACTTGGGCGCCATCTTCACTACACGAAAGCAGTCGTGGTCGAGTGGCGCACGCGTCGTGCCGTTCAACTTCCCAGCCAAGCACGAGCTGCGCGTACAGTTCGACCAGATTGTACTCGGCATGGATCCAGACGACGTGGCTCGTTACTGGATCGACCGTCGCATCCGCGGTGGCAATGCGCCTCCGAAGCAGGTGCCGAACGCCCTCACGATCGTCAAGCTCGTCGAGAAGCTCGAAGGCTCGATAGGCTACGTGCCCCGCTCGGCCGTGAGTTCGGGCGTGCGCACCATCAGCACGCTCTGAGAGTCCGTTCGATCGGGGCGAGGGCTTTGTCAGGAGCCGCGCTGCGCGCGCTGTCGCAAGAAGTGATCGGCAATGACGATCGCCACCATAGCCTCTGCCATGGGGGCGAAGCGCGGCAACAAGCAGGGGTCATGACGGCCTTTGGTGCGAATGGTCGTGGCCTCGCCGTCTCGTGTGACGGTGTCCTGCTCGCGGGGCAAGCTGCTGGTCGGCTTGATGGCGGCACGCATGACAATCGGCAAACCGGACGAGATGCCCCCCAGCATGCCGCCGTGCCGATTGCTGCGCGTAGTGGTGACAAGCCGACCATCGGGCGCGCGCGCAGTCATGAAGGCGTCGTTGTTTTCACTGCCGCGCAACGTGGCTGCACCAAAGCCGACGCCGTACTCGACGCCAAGTACGGCCGGGAGACTGAACAGCGCCTTGCCGAGATCGGCCTTCAACTTGTCGAAGGCAGGTTCGCCCAAACCAGCGGGGATGTTGCGCGCGACGATCTCGGCGACACCGCCGATCGAATCCTGATCTTTGCGGAGTTCCCCGATCAAATCGACCATCTGACGTGCTGCCTGCACATCCGGACAGCGCACGATGTTGGGCTCACCATTCGGCAAGGTCTCGATCTGTTCGAAGCTAACCAGATGGGGATCGACGTCGGCGACGATCGGCCCCACCTGCTTCGTGTAGCAGAGCACCTCACCACCGAACGCCTCGGCCAAGATCTTCTTGGCGACGACACCCGCCGCCACACGCGCCACCGTCTCGCGCGCGCTCGAGCGGCCACCGCCCCGATAGTCGCGCACGCCGTACTTGGCATCGAAGGTGTAGTCGGCGTGCCCGGGACGGTACTTGTCCTTGATGTCGTCGTAGTCGCGACTCTTCTGGTCTTCGTTGCGTACCAAGATGGCGATGCTGGTGCCGGTCGTCTGCCCCTCGAACACGCCAGCCAAGATCTCGGGGGTGTCCGACTCACTGCGTTGGGTGACGATCTTGCTCTGGCCGGGCTTGCGGCGGTCCAAATCGACAGCCAGGTCCTCGACCGACAGGCGAATGCCAGGGGGGCAGCCGTCGATGATCACCACATTCCCGGGGCCGTGCGACTCGCCAGCGGTGGTGATGCGAAAGATCTGTCCGAAGCTATTGCCTGCCATGGGTGCGTCGTGACTTACCACCGCACCACGGCCCGAGCCAGTTGCCAGCGCCGCTCCAAACGGCTTCGATCAGAAGATGTCGCAAGCGCTGACCCAACTCTCGGACGACGAACGGATGATTCGAGACATGGTCTCGAGTTTTGCCCAGACCCGCATCGCGCCGCTCGTCCGCACGATGGACGAGTCGTGCACGATGGACTTGGAGCTGGTGCGCGGCTTGTTCGAGCTGGGTGTCATGGGCACCGAGATCCCCGAGCAATACGGAGGCGCCGGTTCATCGTTCTTCACGGCCATCCTGGCGGTCGAAGCGCTCGCCACCATCGACCCGAGCGTCAGCGTTTTGCTCGACGTCCAGAACACTTTGGTCATCAACACGCTGCTACGCTGGGCGAACGACGAGCAGAAAGCACGCTACTTGCCGCTACTCGCCAGTTCGTGGGTCGGTTCTTACGCGCTCAGCGAGGCTTCCAGCGGCAGCGACGCTTTCGCGCTCAAGACGAGAGCGACGGCCGTAGACGGTGGCTACCTGTTGCACGGGAGCAAACTGTGGATCACGAACGCCGCCGAGAGTTCGCTGTTCATCGTCTTCGCTACCGTCGATCCGGCGCTGGGCCACAAGGGCATCACGGCCTTCTTGGTGGAGCGAGACACAGCCGGTTTCGCCGTCGGAACGAAAGAAAAGAAGCTCGGCATTCGAGCTTCCAGCACCTGTCCCCTGACGCTCGACGGCGTGCATGTGAGCGCCTCCAACGTGCTGGGTGAGGTCGGCAAGGGCTACAAGGTCGCCATCGAGACGCTGAACGAGGGCCGCATCGGCATTGGCGCCCAAATGGTCGGCATCGCGCAGGCGGCCTTCGACCATGCGGTCCGTCACGTGAAAGAGCGCCAACAGTTCGGTCGCGCTATCGCAGACTTTCAGGGCGTTCAGTTTCAACTGGCGGAAATGCGCGCGAAGCTCGAGACCGCGCGGTTACTGGTTTACAACGCCGCCCGGCTCAAAGACGCCGGCGCGCCGTTCCTGACGGAAGCCGCAATAGCCAAATTGGTCGCATCGGAAGTGGCCGAAGAGCTGGCCTCGCGCGCCATCGATCTGTTGGGTGGTGTCGGCTTCACGGTCGAGTACCCGGTCGAAAAGCTCTACCGCGACGCCAAAATCGGCAAGATCTACGAAGGCACGAGCAACATGCAGCTGCAGACCATTGCGAAGCAAATCCTGGGGTGAGTCGGGGCCGCGCCGAAGCAGTGTGATCGCTGTGCACGCATCGGCCAATTGACCGGTTGCAGCCGCACGCGAACCCACATTGCTTTGCGGAATGCGGATGTTCAGCCGTGACCAGATCCTCTACCTTCGCCTTCAATTGGGGAGCGTTTGAAGGCTCTTTCACTTCACTCGGGAGGAACTCATGTTCAAGAAATATCTTATTCCATTGGTCGTTCTAGTTGCAGCCGCGCTGCCTTTCGCTTGCGGCGGTGGCGCAACGAGCGGTCGCCAACAAACCTGTAGTAACTCAGGGGACTGCAAAGACGGCCTGCTGTGCGTCAATCAAACCTGCATTCAGAACGACTATCCGGTCGAAGCCACGGCCAAAGAGTGCATCGTCATCGAGTGCGAAGCGGACGCCGATTGCTGTGCCAACTTCGAGGCCCCCAATTTCTGCGCGCAGTACATCGCCGACTGTGCGGACCAGGGGGCTGGCGGCTTCTTCGGCTTCGATCCGTGTGAGACCGCCAACGGTCCCGCCTGTACCTGCACCCAAAAGTGCGACCAACAGCTGTGCGTGACACCGCAGGGCTGCGAGAGCGACGACGAGTGTACCACTCCTGGTTTGCCGCTCTGCGATACGGCTGCGTCGGCCTGCGTCGAGTGCCTAACCGTCGACGACTGTGACGCTGCGGATGGCGAAAAGTGCATCGCAAACGTTTGCGACGCGGGTTGTGAAGTGAACGAAGATTGTCCCTTGTTTCACTCATGCACAGCTGGTGAGTGCAAGGACACCGGCTGCACCAGCGATCGCGAATGCATCTTGTTCACGCGACGGTCGGACTCCGTCTGCAAGGCGGTCGAAGGTTCTGAGCGCAAGCAGTGCAGCGTTCCTTGCACGGAGAACGCCGAGTGCGGCCCCCTGCAGCTCTGCAAGGAGGGCGAGTGCATGTTCCTGGGTTGCGAAACCGCCGAGGAATGCCGCACCTACTTGGGCATCGAGAACGAGGACGACAATGTCGACTTCGGTCAGCCCAAGCAGCGGGCTGCTTGCGTCGATCTGAACCCGGCCAATTGAGTGGCGCGGGGCGATCAGCTCTGACACTAGGGCGATGAGCCATGAACGAGGATCCTCCCGGGTCCTCGTTCTTTTTTTGCTCCGGGGCGAAGTGGCCTCCTTTGTTTTCGGGCTTTTTGGGCCACGGGGCCACGGAGTTGAAGCGAACCTGCCCTTTCCCTAGCCTTTGAAAGCTATGTACGAACCAGGCCTGGTGACCCTCGCCAAGATCATCGTCACGCTCGTCGTGCCGATGGGCATCATTCCTCTCTTGTTCCTTTTCTCGCCCGGTGCCGATACCAGCGAGCCCAAGGACGTCTTCGACACCGATTGAGCGAAGGCCGGATGGCAACTAGCGCTGGAAGGCTTCGCGCGACGCGCGGAGTTCCCGGCGTTGCCCCCGACGCTCCACCACGATCCGCGCCTGGGAGCCGACGACGCCGCTGAGCAGCGCTCTTGCGTCGGCTAGATCTGTGGGGACCAGGCCGTCGATCTCGAGCACCGCATCGCCCGCTTCGAGCTCGGGGCGGGCGCCATAAGCCGAGCGCGCTACAGCGAAGATCTCGAGCCGGCCTCGCTCGAGCACCAACGAACACAACACGCTCCCCAGTTCGTCTGCGGGAGCGAGGTCGATGTCGAGCAGCTCCAAGTCGAGATCGCCCACGCGGTCGCGACCTTCTGCTGGGATGAGCAGGCTGCCGCCGGCCACGGCCGGAAGCACGGCGTAGAGCGCGACCTCACGGCCGCCGAACACGGTGAGGACAAACTCGCCCTGCGCGTCGGTCTGCACGGCGTCAGGGACGCCGCTGGCTGCTGGCAGATATACAGAGAGCGGCTCGGCCGACACCCAGGCGTTCGCCACGGGAAAACCACGGGCATCGACGACGCGACCACTGAGTTCGACTCCGGGTACGAGATCGAGATCGGGCAGAACGACGTCGCGACCGCCAAGGCCCGCAACGATCTGCACCTGGCGCTCTCCGCTCCCGTGCTCTTCGTGCGACGCGCGCAAGCGCGCCGCACCCGGGGCCACGCCGCGGAGCACGTACTCACCAATGGCATTGGCCCGCGTTCTTCGTTCGAGTTTGGCCGTCTCCAGCACGACTTCGGCGTCTCCTGCGGGCAAGCGTCCGCGCGCCGTCGTCACGCGTCCGGTGACCGTGAGTGCCCGTACCAGTGTGATGCGTTGCTCAGCGGCCAAGCGGAGCGGCGACTGCTGATCGACGAAGCTCGGTGCTTTCACTTCGACGAGCACATGCAGGCCACGCACGTCCGGAAACTCGACCGTGCCGCGTTCGTCCGTGAAGCGCGTTTCTTCCAAGGGCTCCCGTGGATCCTTGGAGACCAAGCGGACCTGGGCCAGACCCACTGCGTCGCCGGCTTCGTCGACCACGTGGAGCTGACTCGACTCGCGCGGGGCAGGCAAAATCAGCTCGATTTCCTCGGCGACGGCGCGCTCTGTGAGACGCCGTTCCAGCAACACGCGCAGAGGGCGTTCTGGCCGGGTCACGCGGAGAACGACATCACGCGGGGCGGCCGAGATTTCGAAGCTGCCATCGAGCCCAGCCTCCACTTGGCGACTGAAGTTGCGCCCGGCTGCCGTCACGCGCGCTCCAGACACCGGGAATGCGCGATGGTCGATCACCCGCCCGCGCAACGGTTCGCCGCTGTGAAGCGTGACTTCGACTTCGACCTGACCCCCAGGCGCCAAGCGCACGGCTGCGCTCTTGCCATCCAGGTAGCTGGGGTGCCGCGCCAGAACGACGATCTGACCCGGGGGCACACCCTCAATCTGGAAGCGCCCGCGGTTGCCGCTGGTAAAGGTCGCGCTCACGAGGGCGTCAACCGGACGGTGCGTCAGCGGAATGGGCGGCACCGGGCCAAGCATCACGCCAAGCTCGCCGGCGGGGATCAGGCGACGCTCGGCTTCGAGCGCCCACTGAAAGTGCACACTCTGCACGTTTTGGGTCGTTTGCCGCACGAATACGGGCATGCCGTGCACGTCGGTGCCGACGACCTGGACCTCCGCGCCTTCAATCGGGAAGCCGCGTTCGTCGACGACGCGACCCCTGACGATGCCGGCGCGGTCGAGAGCGATCACCAATCGCGCCTGATCGCTCGGCACGACGCGATCGATGAAGTGCGGCGCCGCCGCATGCACCAGTCCAGTAAGCTCGGCCACGGGCCCCAGGCGCAGCATGCCCTGCGCGTCGCTACGACCGCGGCGCGCAAACTCGCCCAGCCCATCCACGCTCCACGTCACGTCCGCATCTGCGATGGCAGTTCCTTGGTCATTCACCACGGAAATCTCGAGGAACTTTCCATCCAAGAGTTCGAGCGTCACGTCACGCCGCCCGCGCTCGGCCAAGAGCTCGACCCCGAGCAGGCCAGCCGACACACGCGGACCTTTTTCGGCATAAAGCGAGTAGCTGCCGGCCGTGAGTCCTTGCACGTCCACGAAGCCTTCGACGCCGGTCTCGAGGACGCGAGCGGGCCAGAGCGACAGCCCTGACAGATGCACTTTCGCGCTTGTGCCAGGCTTTCCTCGATCCATGACGTGGACTCGCAAGGTCATCACGGGGCGCAGGCGCACCAGCAAATCAGCCGTCGTCTCCGCCTCGAACGGCTCGTAGCCGGGCGCGAACACCTGGACGCGTACCGTCCCCAGTGGCGCGTCGCTGGCCGCCCAGCGTCCCGTGTCATCCGTTCGCCCGCCCCAAGGCACTTCGCCCGCTTGCCCGAGCAACACGGTCGCCCCGCCCAGCGGTTCGAGTTGCCCACCGTCCGAGTCGACGCGCACTTCGACTGCTAGCCTGCGACCCGTCGTCGCTTCGACCTCGATGACTTGCTCTCCGGGGCCCGCGACGATTTCGACCGCTCGAGCGATGCGCGCATGGCCACTGCTGCGGCCAATCAACCAGCCCGAGCCCAAGGGCGACGCAGCCCGCAACTCGCCGCGCGCATCCGTCGCACCTCGGAATACTTCAGCGTACTGCTCGTTCTCACTTCGATAAAAGGCGAACTCGACCCCCTTCAACAGAGGTGACGCAGTGCCGTCAGTGGAACGCGCTCGGACGAGCAGCGCGCGCAGCGGGCTGGGCTCGGACAACGGAGCACTGGCGGGCAGCCACGGCTCCAGGAGCGCCATGATCAGGAGCACGAGCGCAGCCCCAGCGAGTCGAGCGAGTTGTCGCTCCCAGATCGAGTCCCTCTCCATCGAGGCATCCACCATACACCGTCGTGCTTGGCGCGGGGGGTCTGCTACTGTGCTTGCGGATGCGCCTTGCCTTCCTTTTTTCGTCGGCCCTCGTGGTGTTCGCCTGCTCCGGGCGCGAACGGCCTCCGGGCTTGAGCGACACGGACGAAGGCGGGGGCGGTTCGAGCGGTGACGCGACGGACGGCGTGAGCATCGATGGCGGCGATGGCGCCTGTATCGGGCCACCGACGGTCGACAGTAGTTGTGGGGCCGAGGTCGTGGCGGTGCTTCAACAGAAGCCCAATCTGTATTTCGTGCTCGACGTCTCGGGCAGCATGGAAGAAGAAATTGCTCCGGGTAAGGGTACGAAGCTCCGCGCGGCCAAGGACTCGATCATCTCCGTAGCCAGAGATCTGGGGCATCGTGTGAGCTACGGACTTGGCGTTTTCCCAGGCCCGGATGGTGGTCTTGCCCAGGACGGCTGCGGCGCAGGCGAAGAGGCCTTTGCGACCACGGAAGGCGATCCGATCACCTGCATCAACCAGTCGCCCTCCGGACCAGTGCTTTCGGACTTCACGCGCACGGTGTCGAATTTGAGAGCAGAAGGTGGCACTCCGCTCACCGCGTCGCTGATCGAACTTGCGCCGACCATCGAGGCGCTCGAAGGGCCCACGGCGGTCATTTTGCTGACCGATGGCGCTCCGAACTGCAACAGCTCGACGCTGTGCGACGTCGGCGATTGCGCGCTGAACGTCACCAGTTCGGAAGTGCTCACGGGAACCTGCTCGCCAGGCGATGAGAGCAACAACTGCTGCGATCCGGACAAGGCGGACGAGACCGGAGTGCAGGATCCGCTCGGCTTCTGCATCGACGCAGGTCCAAGCGTCAAGGAGGTTGGGGATTTGTTCGAAGCAGGCATCCCGACCTACGTGATCGGCGTACCAGGTGCCGAGTTCTTCCAGGACGTGATGAACCGCTTGGCGACCGCTGGCGGGACAGCTCGTGCCGGAGAGGTTGCCTTCTACGACGCCTCCGACACCGAAGAGCTGACCGCCACGCTGCGCACAATCGGCGCCCAGGTCGCGCAGGCATGTGAAATCACACTCAAAACCCGGCCGTCCGATCCCTCGATGTTCAACGTCTATTTCGACGCAGTGCTGATCCCCAAGGACGCGAGCGATGGTTGGACTCTCGACAGCGACCAAGTGACTCTGCACGGCGAAGCTTGCAAGCAGGTCGAAACGGCCGAGGTGTCAGAGATCCAAATGGTGACCGGCTGCGTCACCGTCGTGAAGTGACTGCCTAGCCAGAGTCCGTACAAAAGCAGCCAAGGGGCGCTGTCAGCGCGCTTTCGTCGTGGTACATCGGGCCCGTGATCGACGACCCGGAGATCGACTGGCTCAGAGGACAGATCGACGCCATCGACCATCAGATCTTGGCTTTGGTGAAGCAACGCCTCGACGTTGTCCTGCGCGTCGGCGACAAGAAGCGTGAGAAGGGTCTGGCAGTGTACGATCCGAGCCGCGAGGCGCGTTTGCTCGAAAGCCTCGGTCGCGAAGCCTCGCCTCCGCTGGACGCGGACGCGGTCAAGCGAGTCTTCTTGGCCATCGTCAGCGAGTGCCGTCGACTCGAGAGCGAACACATCGAAGGCTGACGTTGCCTCAGTCGCGCAACCCTACGCACCGCACCGCTAGGGCGCACCGCTAGGCGTTGGGCGCTAGAGCGCGTCGCATGCGCGACCACAAGGCTAATGCAGAGTATGCCAGCCGCCGTCGTGCTCGATCTGCGGAACCGTAGCCGGACGCGTGCTCGCTGGATGCGCGCTGCCTGGATGCGCCGTCGAGGGCTCGTCGCTCGCCTCGCCATGTTCATCCCCGCGACGAGGCGCGGGAACCAGCTCCGAATCGGTGCGGGAGCCCGAGAAAACGATGTGCACCCCTCCCGCTTGGCCCAGAGTCGTTTGGAACAAGAGGCGGCGAGCATCCTCCACGGCTTCGTCGCGAGCCCAAACTGCCAGTTTGGCCGCCGCGCGACGTTTGCGCTTGGCGTAGCCCCAAAAAAACAACACCAGTGCTCCAGCCCACAAGGTCGAACCACCGAACACGATGGGCCAGAAAGAGTAGCGACGCGCGACGTCGGCGCGCCATTCGCTCTCCAAGCTAGCGACATCCGTCGCATAGGAATCAGCCAAAGCAGCGTCGAACGTTTGACCGTCGGCCACCCGCTCGATCAAGGCTCGAAAACGAGGCTCTTCGTCGCCTTTGAGTAGGAAACGAACGATATCGGAGGCTTGGGCGTAGGCCACGTTGGCTTCCGTTGCGTCCGCCGGAAAGCGAGCCGTGAGATCGCGCAGCGGCAACAGCGTCTTGGCCAACGTAGCGGTCCACAGCGTCTGCAGTCGTGCAGCGCGGGCTTCTCCCGATGCATGGACGGCGAAGCCTTCGTTGAACCAGCGTGGCACGTCGTGGCTGCCGAGGGCATCGTGGAGCGCCACATGCGCCAGCTCGTGTCGAAAGACCTCGGCCAGATCCAGCTTTTCTCCCGCGTACCTCGGTTCGGACGTCAGCAGAACGAGATCGAGATCGGGGTAGGCAAGACCTGAGGCATACTTGGGAAAATTCGATCCGCGGGGAGTGAGCGTCGCCATCTCACCTACGGTGCGCCCCACTCGCACGTGCACGCGACCGAGCACCGGTCGGCCCAGTGAGGCCGCGAGCCGCGCCTTCACGTCGTCGGCGGTCAGCTTGAGCTGGCCCACGCGCGCTGAAAGTGAGGGGTGGTACGCAATCGAAATCCAGCCCGCCTCGTAGGTGCTGTACTCCGGAGGCACGGGCGGCAGGGCGAGACCGCTGAACCGCGGCACATCGCCTGGCGATTGGCCGCTGTGGGGCGCTTTTGCGCTGGGGTTGGGCACGGCGGTAGCGCCGGCGGGCCCTTGTGCTGCCGCGGTCCCACCTTGCGCCAATGCCGCCGCCGGCAGCAAAAGTGCCAACAAAAGCAGCAATCGCGCCCACCAAGCGTGCGCGTTCGGAAAAGCCCGGGCCAAGATGAAAAAAAGGTAAGGCTGGCTCGGGAGGTCGTCAACGCGACCTTCTTCGGAATCCTCAGACCGCGACCGCGCGAAAGATGCACCAACCCGTAGAGGCCAAGCCCAGGGCCCAGCTGGACGTACCGAGCAGCATGCGACCCCCGCCTGTGCGCGTTCGCCCCCGAGCGGCCAGCGTCGCCAACGACTCTTCGGCGCTGAGGCCGTGCCGCACGTACAGTTCGACGATGACCCAAAGCACGAGCGCGAAACTCGCGAACGTCACGGCGCCGAGCGGGCGATGGTGGGTGGAGCCCAGCAAGCGCTCGGCAAGCAGGCTCAGCGGTCCAAACGCGAGCAGCAACGAAAGACCACCCCAGGTCCGCGCCGGCGGAGCTGACGAGACGTGCGAAACGGGTCCGGGCGTAGCCATGTGCCAAGTTGCCGTGAGCGATGGCTCAAGCGGGGCGCAGCTCGAGGCGCACGCGGCGAGCAGCGGCTGAAGGTACGAGCTGGCTCTGCATGTACCAACGCAGCGAGGCCGCGAAGGCATCGTTCAGGCTGGTCGGCCTGTAGCCAAGCTCAGTCATGGCCTTTTGCGAACTCACGAACAGATAACGGCCAAAATAGTTCTCGACCAGTTTCTTGGTGATCACCGGCGACTTGCCCGACCAACTCGCCGACAGCTCGCTCAAGAACGCCGCCATCTTGGCTTTGCCAGCCGTCAGCTCGGCGCCGGGCTCGGCCAGACCCGTAAGGTCCGAAAGTCGCGTGTAGAACTCTCGGTGCGTCAGATTTTCACCGCCCAGGATGTAACGCTCGCCAAGTCGCCCCTTTTCCATGGCCAAAATGTGACCCTGCACAACGTCGTCGAGCGCCACGAAGTTCAGACCACCGGGGACAATTGGAACTTTGAAGGCCGGAGAAGTCTTCAGGTAGTCGACCAGCAGCTGGCCGGTGGTCGTCGGCTTGAAATCGCCTGCGCCAATCACCATGCCCGGATTCACGACGACAACAGGAAGACCTTGGCCCGCGCGTTCGAGGGCGAAGACCTCCGCCTTGTGCTTGGCCTCGGCGTAGGCATTGGCGTGGGCCACGTTGAAGCTCTGGCTCTCGTCCATGTCCACCGCTTGCTCGGTGGCTCCAAGCGCAAAAATGCTACTGGTGACGACGATCTTCTCGAGGCCAGCGCGCCGCGCTGCTTCGAGCGTGGCTTCGGTGCCTTCAACCGAGCTGCGCAGGATCTGTTCTCGCTTCGTCTCGTCGACTGCCACCTGCGCGGCTACGTGGTAAACGCGATCGCAGGCCGTCATCGCCGCGTAGACGCGATCGACGATGCGCAGATCACCGACGGCGATGCGGAGCTGCGAGGGCGGCAGACCTTCGAGCTGCGCGAGATTGGCACCCGAGCGCACCAAGGCTTTGACGTGCTGACCGCGGGCAATCAGCGCCTTGACCAACGCCGAGCCGATGAAGCCGTTTGCACCCGTGACCAGCGTCCATTTGTCGCTCATGGTCCGGGATGTACCAAAGCGGACGCCTCAGGAATAGGCGACCACTTCGCCGCAGCCCGGAGTGGTGCGTTCGGCCTGCGCCCGCAAGAATTGAGCTTTCTCCTCGGCGCTGGGGCGCACCGGCTGCGCCAGCTTGGAACCGCGGTAGCCGACGCCCAACCGATCGAGCAGCTGCTGGTGGCTGACGAGCCGCTCGAGAAAGCCGTCGAAGTCGCGCTCCGGGCCCGACCACGCTACCTCGCTCAGCGCGCACAAGCGCGGGAACGCCATGTATTCGACCTGACTCTCCGTGGGCATGCGCTCTGTCCAGATGTTGGCTTGGACGCCAAGAACGTGCGCCGCTTGTTCGGGGGTCAGCTCCGTCGGCGTAGGCTCGTAGCCATAGACGGTACGGAGCTCGAGCGCTGGCGCGAACCACGCACCCGGCTCCTCATCGTCAGACGTCTGCTTGTAGTCCAGGTAGCAGTGCGAGGTCGGGCTCATCACGACATCGTGGCCCATCTGAGCCGCACGCACCCCGGCGCTCGTACCGCGCCAGCTCATCACCGTCGCACCTGCGGCTAGGCCGCCTTCGAGAATTTCGTCCCAGCCTACCAATCGCTTGCCGCGGGCTTCGAGGTAGCGGCTCGTGCGCCGCACGAACCACGACTGCAGCTCTTCTTCCGTCGACAAGCCCTCACTCTTCATGCGGGCCTGGCAAGCCGAGCACTTGCGCCAGCGCTCTTTGGGGCACTCGTCGCCGCCAATGTGGAAATAGGGGCCAGGAAACAGCTCCAAGACCTCGTCAATCACGCGGCCCAAGAAGTCCAGGGTGTGATCCTGTCCTACGCAATACACGTCGTCGAAGATGCCCCAGCGCGTCTCGACCTCGAAGGGGCCGCCGGTGCAAGACAGCTCGGGGTACGCAGCCAACGCGGCCACGGCATGACCTGGCATCTCGATCTCGGGCACGACCGTGATGAACCGCGCGCTTGCGTAGCGCACGACCTCGCGGACTTCGTCCTTCGTGTAGTAGCCACCGTAGGGAGCACTGCCCGGCCCACGCCAAGCCGACACTTCGGTCAACTTCGGAAAGCTGTCGATCTGGATGCGCCAACCCTGATCCTCGGTGAGGTGCCAGTGGAAAACGTTCATCTTGTGCAGGGCCAACAGATCGATGAATCGCTTGACGAACTGCACCGGGTAGTAGTGACGAGCGACGTCCAGGTGCGCACCGCGCCAGACGTAACGTGGCTCGTCGACGATCGAGCCGTGGCTGAGGGTGCCGGTCGAGCCATAGGCCACCAGCACAGTGCGGGTGCCGTAGAACAGTCCCGCCGCGCAGCGGGCACGAATGAGCACGCCCGATTGACTCACGTCGCACAGGTAGCCTTCGGAGTGCTGTACCGAGTGATCCTCGACCAGGCGCAGCACGGGACCTTCGGCCGAGTCGCTGAGCTTGAGCGTACGTAAGCTGCCACCTAGCGCCTCGACCTCCTGTTGCAGAAGCTGCGCCACGCGCGCCGCCTGCTCGCGGAATGTTTCGCTCCCGTCGATGGACACGCCGACTAGCGAGCTCAGGGCGAGGGTGCCGGTGGCGAACGTTTGCTGCCGAACTTGTGGGATCATGTGAGGGGACCGAAGAGGCACCTTCACTTTGATGAGTGAGCGCCAGGCGAACAAGGCGATCCCGTGTCCGCTCCCGCTCACAGGGGTGCCCATTTCGTTTCGGCACCATGCTGCGCGTCTTGCGCAGCGCTTCCGCGGCCGCCTCAAGCCCCGTCGAATGGCGAGCGAACGACTCCCGTTTCGTCGCGCGGCAAGAGAACCAGCAACAGAGCCAGCAGCGTCGTCAGCAAGATCACGCTGGCGTTGTAGAAGTGGAGCTCCAAAGCCTGTTCTTTGACCGTGAAGTACAGGGCCATGCACATTCCGAGCAAAAGCGTCCAGGCGCGGCCACTGGCTTCACGTTCAACGCGCGTTGGGGCGAGCAAGGGCTCGGTCACGAGCAACGGCAGCAGAAAGACGAAGTGCATGTAGTAGTTGGCCGGGTACATGAACACCGGCAAGAGCACGATGCCTAGCAACGCTGCGACGTGAGGTGGCCTTTTCCAAGCCGCCCAGGCGGTCAGAGTCACGTACAGCGCCGTCAGTGCAACGAACAGCGGCATGCGCGCGCGCAGCACGGCTGCCTGGGTGCCTTCCGAACCGGCGACGATCGTGAGCAGCGAAATGTGGTTCACGTGGGGCGAGTTGGTGAAGCTCGAGATCTTCTTGACCCAAAGCGGCCACGAATCGAAGCCCAAGACGAGGGACGAGACCAAAAACCAACCCCCCACGCAGACGGCCGCACCGAGCGCCGCGTCGAGCAACCACTTCTGCTCTTTTGCTACTTGCCCCAGGGTGGGCACGCGCTTGTTCTTGCGCCATTCGTCGATGCCCCAATAGAGCACCGGCAGAGCGAGCGACAGCAATGCCACGGCTGGAAAAGCCCGGATCAGCGCCGACATGGCCAAGAGCGCGCCCCCGGACTTGAAGCGGCCCACGCGAAACGCACAGGCCCCCAGGCCCAAGTAGACCATCCAGTCGTTGCGCAGCGTCGCTCCGGCCCAGTTGGAGCCGAACATGTAGAAGTCGTTCGCGCCGAACACGACCAAGCACACGAGCGCCGTCCGCGCTCCAAAGGTACGAAACACGGTGACCGCAAAAACCAGCAGCAGCAGTGGATCGAGAAGGCCGCTGGCGATCAAGACCGAATTCGAAGCCACCGTTTTGGTGAACAGGACGTGCGCGATCGCGAGCCAGACGGGCGTGGCGTTGCCACCATGGTCCGCCATGCTGCCCAGGTAGGCGCGGTTGCCCATCGTCTCCCAGAAGTACTGCATGTCGCTCTTGAGAGCGGCCCAGCGTTCTTTGGAGAAGCGGGATTTGACCTGCGCCAGCTCGGCATGCAGCTCGGTCACGGGGCGCATGCGGTGATTACGCAAGTCGCGGACCTGGGTGCTGCGCATTTCAGCCGTTTCCAAGCCGCCGTGTTCCTCGGCGTACGTGGCCACACTGGCCAGATAGAGACCGTCGTACTTCAACTCGTGGAAGTACTTCGCCACGGGGTAGTAGACCCGCATGTCGTAGTTGTGGACGACGCTGGGCTCGTTGTTCTTCTGGTCGAAGAACTGCGGTTGGCCCATGTTGAAGAACGACCCGATGGACAGCACAGCCGCGACCGTGAGCGCGCCGACGTTGAACCAGCTCACTGGCGGAAATCGCTTCGGACCCCAAGTCTCGCGCACGACTACTGCTGCGGCGATGGCGGCCGCTACACCGCGCGTGAGGCTCACTTCGAGCAAGCCGAGCGGGAACGCTTCGAGAAACGTGCCCACATATTGCCACAATCCCCAGGCCACGAGCGCAGCCAAAGCTGCCTGGACAAGCCGCGAAGACGCTCGAGTAAACCCTGCAATACCGATCAACAGCGCCGTGGCCAGCAGCACGAGCGCGTTCCTGTAGTTCAACGCGCCATCGGTCGCGTTCACCTCATGCAAGCGCGGCGGCAACACGCCGGGCTCTTGTCGGAACAACGCAATCTCAGCCAAGCTGAGCCCGCTGTCACCCGAAGTGACTTTCACGCGCACATAACGTGCAGTTTTGCCCAGGGCATTCTGGTGGCGCCATTGCAGGCCGGGACCGCGGACGGCTCGCGCATCCCAAACGGTCTCGAAGTCGTTGCCGTCGAGCGAACCGAGCACGCTGTAGCGGTCGTTGTTGTCACCCAACAACGCCGCAGCGGCGAGCGGCGTCGGCTCACCCAGGTCGTACTGCACATATGCGGAACGACTCGAAAAGACGCTGGTGCGATTGGTGTTCCAAGCGCTCCCGACGGCGGGTACCTGCCCATCCGTGAGTCGGTCGACGTTTTGGACCCCTTCGACGTGCGTGGGCGAACGACCCGACAGCAAGCCTGCGCTGCCGGGAGCCGAGCCTTTGCAACCCGAGAGCATGCAGCTTGCGGCAAACAGCAGGAGCGAAGACCAGGTACGCAGGAGGGGGCTCATTTTCGCTCGATGATGCCAGGACCAGCCCCGCTGCCTAGACCCGATCAGTCGAAACGGCCGCTTCGCTGGAGCACGAATGCCGCCACACGAGCAATCCAGGAGTTGGGCAAGAATGCCGTCGCACAGACTGCCAAGCGATTGATGAATCCAGGAATAACGCGGCCCTTCCTGCGAAGAAAACCCGCCAACCCGGCGCGCGCCGTCGCACGCGGGGAAAGTTCGCCGAGCGTCGAAACCGAACCCGCCGCGAAGCCGGCAGCCGCCTGAAAGCCGCTCGGCACGTTGCCTGGGCACAAGACCGTCACGTGCACGCCACTCCCGCTCAGCTCGGCACGCAGCCCCTCGCCGAAGCTACGCACGTAGGCTTTGCTAGCCGCGTAAACGGCCATTTCCGGCACCGGAAAGAAGGCGACGAGTGACGAGACCAGTAGCACTCCGCCATTGCCGCGCGCGATCAGGCCCGGCAGGAGCAAGGCTGTGAGCTCGGTCAACGCACGCACGTTGAGATCAAGCAAGCGCAGCGAAATTTCTGCGTCGTCTCGCGCCAGCGCGTGCGCCCGCCCGACGCCTGCATTGTTGATCAGAGCCGCGATTTCGACGCCTTGTTCGTGGAGAAACGTGACCACGCGGCGTCCCGAATTTGGCTCTGCCAAATCGAGCCCCAGCACCTTCACCTGCACGCCGTGCACGCGGCCGAGCTCGTGGGCGAGCGTTTCGATCTTGCCCAGCGAACGAGCCACCAGCACCAGATGGCCGCCACGCTCGGCAACCTGTCGCGCGAACTCTTCGCCGATTCCGGACGAAGCGCCCGTCACCAAAGTCCACCGCCCCCGAATGTCGAATCGAGCCACGGGCGCAGCATAGGCCAAAGAAAAAGGGCTGGTGCTTTCGCATCAGCCCTCGTTCTCTTTTCGAGTTCAGAAAGCGCCTCTCTGAGTCAAGCGCTCCGCCGGTTGTTCGCCTCAGGCGAATTCGGAATCGACCTGCTGGATCGGTACCGGCTTCTGAAGTGCCGGCGGGTGGAACCGCTCGCCGTCCTCGGTCGTCAAGCGCAGGCGCTTGTAAGCCGGCAGACCCGTACCCGCGGGGATGAGGCGACCCATGATGACGTTCTCCTTGATGCCCGCGAGATCATCGGTCTTGCCGTAGATCGCCGCCTCGGTGAGCACCTTGGTTGTCTCTTGGAACGACGAAGCACTGATGAACGACTCGGTCGAAAGCGAAGCCTTGGTGATGCCGAGCAGCATCGCCTCGGCCACCGCCGGTCGGCCACCGCGAGCGAGCACGCGCTCGTTCTCGGCCTCGAAGTTGAACTTCTCCACCTGCTCGTCGGGGAGGAAGTTCGTGTCGCCACGATCTTTGATCCTCACGCGGCGCAGCATCTGGCGAACGATCACTTCGATGTGCTTGTCGTTGATTGTCACGCCTTGCAGGCGGTAAACCTGCTGGATTTCGTTCACCAACCAAGCAGCCAGCTCCTTGTCACCCTTCACGCGCAAGATGTCGTGAGGGTTGGCGGGGCCATCCTGCAGCGGGTCACCGGCACGCACGTGGTCACCAGGCTGGACCTGGATGTGCTTGCCCTTGGGAATCAGATACTCGCGCGTCTGATCTTCGAGCAGATTGCCGTCGAGGCTGAGGGGCGTGACGGTGATCTTGCGCTTGCCCTTGGTGTCTTTGCCAAAGTCCACGACGCCGTCGATTTCCGCGATGATCGCGTGGTCCTTGGGTTTGCGGGCTTCGAACAGTTCGGCGACGCGGGGCAGACCACCGGTGATGTCCTGCACCTTCGTGGTCTCGCGCGGCATACGTGCGATTTCTTCGCCGGGCGTAATGGCCATTTCGTCGACCGCCACGATGTTCGCGCCTACCGGTAGCAAGTAGCGAGCATCCAGACCCGAGAGAGGCAGCTTCACCGGCTCGCCCGTTTCCGGGTCCGTGATGGTGATGCGCGGACGAAGATCGGCCGAACGC
>JBBQHO010000018.1:0-34694 GCA_038324055.1 Polyangiales bacterium
TGACGATCCGCTCGCGGTAGTTGCGACCGTCTTCGTCCACGCGTCCGAAGTGCATACCTAGGCTGGTCTCGGCGTACGGCTCACGCAGGGCCGGATCGTCGATATTGTAGATGAAGCTGGGTGTTTTGCCGTAGATGAGGATGGTCTGATGGGTGACGCTGGGGCCCGTTCGCTTTTTGGCGCCGTTGCCTGGCACCCAGATGATCTCGCCGGCGAACTGTGGGCGACCGAAGATGCCGTCGCACAGGACCTTGCTGTCGTGCACTGCACGATGATCGAGGTGCAACCACAGCGATCCGCGGTCGCTCAGAGCGTCGCGCATGGCTGCAACGCGGGGCCCGAGCATGCCGAGGAAGCCGTCGAGGCCGCCCCAACTGTCGCGGTAGGCTTCGACTCCGCGACTGCGCTGGCCGCTCGACTGTCGGACTCCGCGGCTGCCGCCCGCGTTGTAGGGAGGGTCGACGTAGACGAGGTCGAAGGGACCTCGCTCGTCGCTGGCGAGCTGGGGGAGCGCGTCGAGGCAGTCGTCCTGGACCAGCAGCGAGCCGCTTCCGTCTACGAAGCGCGACGCGCTAGTCGCCATGAACGGGCTCGACATCAGTAGGTGGCGGCGCCGCCGACGGAGGCTGGGGCGGCGGGGCGATGACGCGGGCCTGGGCATCGGCCTCGGACCAGCCGACAAACGCGTCGCGCGGCAACGGCCCCAGTTCGAACGGATCGTCATCGTGGATGTCGCGGAACAACGTCGCCAAGGGCTCGTTCAGATAGGGCAGCGGCGAGAGCCACGGCCAATGCGGGCCGCCCCCCGAACAGCCTTCGACGGCTTCATCGGGACGGCAGGCGACGCGCATGTGCACATGGTCTCCGTGCGGGAGGCTGTCGCCGGGCTGCAACATGACGGTTTGCGCGTGCCAAACGAGTCCGAGATCCACTTCACGCGCCAAGGCATAGTCGATGATTAGCGCTTCGAGCCCTTCGCTGATGAACAGGAATTGCACGTCGATCTCCGGATCTTCGAGCAGAGCCTTCATGAAAAGCCACTCGCGCTCGATGTCGAGTCGCGCGTAGCGCTGGTCCGGAAACTTGACGAAGCCATCCGACTCGAGCGTGAAAAATCCAGGATTTTCGAGGGAAACGCCCTGTGGCGTCGTCAGATAGAACAGAAAATCCACGTCGCGTCCGCTGCGATGTGAATTGTGGCGCGGGATCTTGCCGCCGCTTCGAACGCTCAGATCGCCCACCACTAGCGGAGCCCCACCGGGTCGCTCGCGGTCCACGGTCGCTGCCGAGCGTTCGATGGCGCGGACCAGCCGGGGCAGTCCGAAATAACTCGACGCTCGGGGCCGAAAGCGTCGGAAGCCCTGACCTTTTTCTGGCAGTTCGCGTGCTTCGGTCAGCACGCCGTTGTGGGGAATTCCGACACTGCCCCGAAAGCCCGGCGAGAGCGGGCTGGGATTGCTCATACAGGCGAGCAGGCAGGCAGGCGCCATGAACAGGAGCAACGATTTCACGGCGTGGCTTCGTGTTTTCCTGTCAGGTAACCGGCTATGACGGCGGCCAATTCGTCGAGCGCGCTCTGCGAATGGAAGGCCTCTTTCAGCTCCCATTTGCCCGCGCTGCTTCGGAGGTAGCCGAGCTCAGTGAGCGCGTGGAAGGCATTTTGGAAGAGCGGTTTGCTCACGGCTTCCGGCTTTTCGATTTTGCCGGTGTTCGACAGCTCGTTGCCCAACGACAAGCACGCCTTGACCAGTTCTTTCTCGGTCGACCCGCCACTCAACAGCCCCTGCAGGCTCTTGGCCGCGATCAGGTAGCCCTCGAAGAACACATGCACGATTGCGCTGTACATGTCGAGCCACTCTTGGCCGGACCAGCCGCCTTCGCCCTTGCCCGGCAAGAGTTCGGCATCAGCGGCGATGACGTGGCCATCGCGTGTCAGATCGGCCAGCGTGGTTTCGAATATCTCTTCGAACGGCGCATCGGCGCGGAAACGGAACTCGTGCTTGAACAAGCGCGATGCCCACAGCACCCGCTCTTGCAAGACTGCGGCTGACGTGGGGCGCACGGAGCCGTCCGGGTTGCGATCGAAGGCGCACGCGACCAGGCCCCGCTCGACGAAGAAGTGGACGATGATGTTCTTGCTCGTGTCGAGCTGGATGCGTCGCGACCTGACAATGCGGTAACTGGGACCGCTGAGCTCGTCGAGCAGTTCGGCTTCGATGAACATCTGTAGCGCTTCGCGGATGGCCGGTGCGCGTAGGCCGCCGCTAGGCATTTCTGCGCTTTCGGCGATGCGTGCGCCCTGCCGCTCGAGCAGCCCGAGCAATCGTCCGGCGGTCGCCAAGATCTCCGTCTCCGCAATGGGGTCGTCGGAGCTGGCCAGGAGCGAGAGTGCGGTGAGAGAGCCGGGCGTGACGGCCGTCACCCGGTTGATCTCGTCCATCACGCGGTTGCCGAGACGTGTCACCATCGCGCGCCGCTTGGCCGGTCGTTCGATCTGGGCGCGCGTGATGTCGAGCTCAGCGCAGATGTCGTCGAGCGTCAGGATGGTGCCGAAGTGTAAATTGATGCGACCGTAGCGATGACGCAGCACTTCGCTGGCATTCAGCAAGTCGGAGGCCTCTTCCTTCTTTTTTTCGCCCCCGGACAGCTCGCGTTGGTAGCTGTCTGCCTCGACGACGCGCTCGTAGCCGATACTGATCGGAACGAAATGCACGGTCTGTTCGGGGACCCCGAGGGCCGCGTCCACGATCATGTTCAACAGACCGAACTTGGGTTCGAGCAACTTGCCGGTGCGGCTGCGCGCGCCCTCCAAGAACAGTTCCATCGGGAACCCGTCGCGAATCAACCGCCGGATGTAGGCGTCGACGACCGACGCGTAGAGGCGGTCTCCCTTGAAGCTGCGTCGAATGAAGAAGGCGCCCGCGCGTCTGAAAATCGGGCCGATGGGCTGAAAATTCAGGTTGTCGCCGGCCGCGATGCGCGGCAGCGGCAGATTTCGCTCGTAGAAAAAGTAACTGAGGATCAGGTAGTCGATGTGACTCTTGTGGCTCGGCAGCAGCACCAAGGCGCCGTTGCGCGAAGCTTCGCGCACGCGGTCCACGTCCTTCTGGTCAAACTCGATGCCGTGATAAATGCGGTTGAATCCCCAGCGCAAGATGAGGCCCATGCCCTTGAGCACCGTCGGATCCGGCGTGGCCTGGAGCTCGGCCAGCATCGCGGCCGCTTCGGCGGTGCGCGTGCGAATGGCATCGGGCGCTTGGTGTGCCAAGTCGGAAATGACGGCGCGGAGGCGCGGGCTGCGCAAAATCTCGCTGCGCACGCGCTCCGGCGCCTTTTCGGTCGGACCGACGACCGAGCGCCGTTCGCGCTCCAAGCGTCGCAGCACGCGGTAGGTGAGGTGTCGGACGAGCGCCGAATCGCTGAGATCGGGGTTGCTCGCCAGAAAGTCGCGGAGGTCGACCGGCTCGGCCCAGCGGAGCGAGGCGTGTTTGCGGTTGTAGGCGAACTGCACGAGTGCGCGCGCAGGTGAAGGCCAGCTCCGCGAACCGAGTACGAAGTCGACGGGGCCGCCGCCGCCAAGCTTGTCGGGTGACTTGGACCAGACGAACAGCAAAGGCACGAGGATCAACGGGCGCGGGCCCTCCCGCTGCAGTCGGAAGATCGCGCTCACCAGTGCGTCGCCTTCGTTCAGGCCCCGATTGCCGCTCGCACCGGAAGCGACGTCGAGCACGCTGGGCGGGCGCTTGAGAAACAGTGCCGCGCTGCCGCCGTGCTCGATGGCGTCGCGAAGCTGCCCTTCCGGGTTCTCGCGATGGTTGGGCAACAGCATGTTCATTAATCCCTGACCGCGCACGTTCGGTCCATCGGGGTTGAGCAACCACAATCCCAAGTCGTTGACGTACCGGATGTGCGGCAGGCCATGCCGCTTGGTCAGGTAGTCGAGGGCGAGGAAATCGAGCCAATTCAGGTTCGGCAGGATGTAGAGCACCGAGCCCTTCTCGCTCAGGGCGCGCACTTGCTCGGCCCAGCCGTCTTCGACTTGGATCTGGTCGAAAAGAGTCCGGTAGAGCGCCTTGAGCAGGGGGTTTGGCGCGTAAGGATGGGTGAGCTCGGGACGGGTCATGCGCTCGGGCAGGTTGCATAACTGGTTTGACCTGCCGACGGTAGGCCCGACCTCCGAGCCTTCGCAAGCTGCAAGGGGCATGATACCCCTGTGGCCGCTCATGCCGTTTCGTCCGGTCCGGGCCGCTCTGGCGGTCCTTTTCGTCGGTCTTTCGATGGTCACGCTCGGCTGCAAGCGCAAGCCCTCGAGCGACCCCCAGCCCGCTGTCGATCGAGTCGAGGAGACGCCGCACGAGGCGGACCCGGTCGAGCCGCTGATTCAAGGCGAGAAGCGGTGTTCCTGGGCACCAGGCGAACGCGCATTTGCGCTGCGCGCCGAGCGCGCATCCGCTGGATCGGCGGAAGGTCCTGAAAGTCCCTTCGCTGTCGAGTTGGGCGGGAGTGTCGCGTTCGACGGCGGTTTTGCCGTGGGCCTGCTGCGCGAAGGGCGCGTGCACACAGCCGGCGTAGCCGTTACGGACGGACATGGTCGAACGCGTCTCGTGGAACTGGGCGAGGTCCACGGGGCCGTTGATCCTCCGCGGCTCGCGCTGCATGGCAACGCGCTCCTGGTTGTCGTCAACGACAGCGATGCGCAAGGATCCATCCTGCGCGTCGCGCGTATCGCGGAGCCGTTCGTCGGAACTGTGGTTTGGGGCCCAGAAGTGCAGGAAGGCCGCGACGATTCAGCGGTATTTGCCGTAGCCACTGCGGGCGAATCGGCACTGCTCGTCTGGGACGCCGAAGACGGCAGCACCGCGCGCTCGCGGCTCATGCGGCTCATTTTCGATCCGGTGACCATGAAGCCGCTTGGCCCTGCGCGCCCTTTCAACGTTGCCGGGTCGGACGCGGGCGGTCCGGCGCTGGCGCCTCGCCCTGGTGGCCACTGGCTGATTTGGTCGACCTTCCAGATTGAGCCCAGGGCGCGTGGTCCGGGTGAGGCCGAGGAGCGTGGTTTGCTGGATGATCCGCGCGTGCACCTGCGCGTGGCGCCCATCGATGCGCGCGGCGAGGTGACGGCTCCTCCGTTGGATCTCGGTGAGCGCCAGCCGTTCGCCCTTGACGTTGCAGGAGGGGATGACGGTGGCCTTGTACTGGCTCTGCGCACGAGTGAGCCGGAGCCGACCGATACGCGCGTGACGGTGTTGCGCGTACGGCCTGATGGGTCGTTCACTTCCGACATCAGCGAACACGCTGATATGGCTGCAGGCGCGCCAGTCTTGCTCCGTCAATCCGAGGACGCGCCACTGTGGCTGGCCGTGCGTGGAGCCACGGGGCCGAGTCTGCTCGGAAGCGTGCACGACCGTGGCTCTGTCGCCCTGGCACCCGAGCTGTTGCTCCATGGGCGTGAGCCCCTCGTGGCCGGTCCAGGCGGCTGGCTGCTGGTCGAACCACAGGGGCTGGATCTCGGTTTGCGTCTTGCCAGCTGCCTCGCAGACGCGGCTGCTGGCTTGCCCTGAGCTGTGGTTGTCGACGCGAGACGTGGTATGCCCCCGGACCCCCATGGCTGCCCCTCGAATTGCCCTTCATCCCCTCGAGCAGCGATTGAGTGCCGAAGAGCGAGCGGCGCGCATGTCGAACCTTGGGTTCGGCCGCATCTTCACGGAGCACATGGTGACTGTGCGCCACGACGAAGAGAGTGGTTGGCACGATGGGCGACTGGTGCCTTACGGAAGCATTGCCCTCGATCCCGCGGCATCGGTGCTCCACTATGGCCAGGCCATCTTCGAAGGCTTCAAGGCCTACCGTCAGCCTGACGGGGCCATCGCCACCTTTCGTCCCGAAGCGAACGCACAGCGTTTCGCGTCGTCTGCGGCGCGTTTGGCCATGCCAGCTTTGCCGGTCGAGCTGTTCGTGGAGGCGGCTGACACCTTGATCACCATCGAACAAGCGTGGGTCCCGCCCAACGTCGGCGAGAGCCTCTACTTGCGTCCGCTGATGATAGCGACCGAAGCGGCCCTTGGCGTGCGCCCGGCCAAGGAATACCTGTTTCTATTGTTCGGCTCACCTTCGGGGGCGTACTTCCCCAAAGGCATCAAGCCAGTCAGCGTCTGGATTGCGCGCGATTTCGTGCGTGCCGCACCAGGTGGCACCGGCAACGCCAAGTGCGCAGGCAACTACGCCGCAAGCTTGGTGGCCCATCGCGAGGCGAACCTCCAAGGTTGCGAGCAGGTCGTCTGGCTCGACGCCATCGAACGTCGGTTCGTCGAAGAGATGGGCGGAATGAACCTGTTTTTCGTCTACCAACTCGGCGACCGAGTGCGCATCGTCACGCCTCGACTCACGGGCACGCTGTTGGCCGGTGTGACTCGTCAAAGTCTCCTCAGCTTGGCGCGCGACCTGGGCTACGAAGCCGAAGAAGGCACGATGAGCGTCGAACAGTGGCAGGCCGACGTCGCCAGCGGCGCCATGACTGAAGTATTCGCCTGCGGTACGGCAGCCGTGATCACACCGGTGGGTCAGGCGAAGTCGAGCGACGGCGCGTTCTCTATCAACGACGGTGAGACGGGCCCCGTGGCCGCCCGGCTGCGCGCCGAGCTGTTGGCCATTCAGCACGGGCTGAGTCCAGACAAGCACGGTTGGATGCATCAAGTCGTCGCCGCGCCCTGAGCCCGCTTCGAAGAGAGCGAGTCTCCCGTTAGGGCAAGGGATGAAAGCAGGCGACGCGGTGCTCGGTAGACCGGCGCCCCTGGTCCATCGGGATTGCGTGCAGCCTGGGCTCGCGCGCGTCACACTCGGGGAGGACACGCCGCGCGCAGCTGGCGACGTGTGGGCAGCCGCGCAGCGGGTGGCGCGGATCCGTTGGCGCCGGCAAACGCCCGGTCAACAGGGCGGCAGTCGCCGGATGGGCCGGATGATTGAGGACGCTGGCCGTCGGCCCGCATTCGACAATGCGGCCCGCGTGCAGAACGGCGAGGCGGTCACCGAGGGTCGCAGCCATCGCCGGATCGCTGGTCGCGATCAGAAAGCTTCGACCTTCGCGTTTCAAAGTGAGCATCAACGCCGCGAGCGTGCCGCCATCCGTATCGGCCCCCGAGACTCGAGGCGAATCGAGCAGGACCAGTTCGGGACCCAGGACCAAGCTGCGCGCCAGGTCGATGCGCTGTGCCTCACCGGCGCTCACATGGTCGGCCGAGAGCTCGAGCAGCCGTTCGGGCAAACCGAGTCGATCGAGCCATTCCGCCGCAGAGCCAGCGCCCGAACGGTCCGGCTGCGCCTCCGCCAGTCGGCGTGCTTCGCCCAGATGCTCGCTGACCGTGCGCCGGGGGTCGAGGACGGCGGCGGCGTCCTGAAAGACCAGCTGCACGCGGCGTCGAAGGCGGGCGGCGCGCGCACCAGTGGCCCAGGTGACGTCACGATCGCGCAACACCACCCGACCCGAATGGGGTCGTACGAGCCCTGCGAGGGCTTCGAGCAACGTGGTCTTCCCCGAACCGGCGCCACCGAAGAGCACCAACGTCTCACCAGGCAAGATCTGTAAATTCACACCGTCGACGGGAAAAGCTTCCCTTTTTCGGTCTCCGAGCTGCAGCTTGCCGCGAGCGACGCGCAGCCGTTCGACGACGAGCCGCGGGCTTGCTTGCTCCTCGCCGGGAGCGGTCTCGACCGCTTCCTGACGTCGCAACAAGGGAAGCGCGCTCGAGCGCCCCGTCGCGTCACCCCAATCGACACTTTGCGATTCCGGGAGGTCGAGGCTGCCGGGGCGGCGCGCCGTCGCGAGGATGGTTGTTCCACGACCGAGCAGCTCGCTGAGGAGCTCCGTGACTCGAGCACGATCGGTCGGATCGAGACCCTCCGCGGCACCGTCGTAGATCAAGAGCGGATTTTTCTCCGCAATCGCCAAGCCCAGCAGCACGCGATGGCGCTCGCTCGAGGAGAGTTCGCGGAACTCGAGTCCCCAAAGACGACTCGGGGTGAGGCGGAGTCGCTCCAAGAGTGCCTCCGCCTCGTCGCGCCATGCCGCTCGCCTCAAAAATGAAGACCAAGCGCGGCGCCTGAGCCCTCGTGCGCGATCGACCGCCGCGAACAAGGTCGACACGCGGTCGGTTGCTAGCACTGCCAAGCGCGGGTCCTGTGGAACGAAGCTCACGCCTGGGGGCGTTCGCAGCTCACCGAGCAGCTCGACGTCGGGTCTTCGAACGCGTGCGAGAGCTTCGGCCACGAGCGACTTTCCGCAGCCGATGGGACCGGTGATGAAGCCAATTTCGCCTGCTTTGAGCTGTAGCGAGCAAGGTTCGCTCTGGAAGCTGTGCCCGGCGCGCACGACGAACGCATCCAGGTCGAGCACGACGCGCGAGGCATCGGCATGCTGAATGGTCGTAGGCCGGACTCCCTCGGGCACAAGCCTTCCTATCACGTTCAGGTGCGCGACGGCGGCGCGTTGTGCTCGGACTGCGCGTCACCCAGAATACGTCGGTAGCTGACGCGACGGTCCTCGTGAATCGCTTCGATGCGGGTCTGGAGTGTAGCTGCCCCGACGGAATGCCAGGTGGCTAGGTTGGCCCGAGCGATCCGCAGACGCAGTGGCTCTGGTGGCGCTGGACTCTCCGCGAGGGCCAGAACGAGTTCGGGACTGACGAAGCCGGTTCCACTGGGGCGTGGCCCCTCGACTCGTCGGAGCGCGCTGGTGCGCACAGCCTGCAGCAGCGGGTCGGGTGAACGTCTCAGGTAGGGAATCAGGCGCTCGGGGCTCGCCGCATCGACCGGGGCTTCGGGGTGAAACGCGGCGAGCGCGAAAGAAACTTCGCCGCCTCCAGCGCGTGCCGCGAGTTCGTGCCGGAGCGTGCGTTGGAGTTTTTCGAACTCCAAACGGCCGACGTGACAGCGCGGAAAGACGAGCAGCACCAACTCGAAACTCGGCTCTGCCGCGGCTCGATCGAGACGATCCGCGGCGTGTGTTGCAGCCGCTGCGTAGTCCGAAGCGGAATCGATTTGTTGAGTAATTACAGATATTTGGACTCGATCTCCCTGGAGGGCGGGCGCGGCCCACGGACACAGATCGAACTCGAGCACGATCTCGTCGACGTAGCGTCGACACAGCCGCGTCGCTTCGCTCGCGAGCTCCGCGTCGAGTCGTGTCTCGTGCTCGTCCATCACACCAGCATAGCCGAACCTCGTTCGGAGAAAATGCATGCTGTCTCGATGTGCGCGACGCGACCACTTCCGCGCGCCTGGCGTGGCCGCATGCGGAGACGATTGGGGCCAGCCGTGTTCGCAATTTCTATCAAAATGTTCTGAGAAAATCGCGAAATTTGTTGCGACAATGCGACTCGCGTTCAGCGAGTGTGAGCACTCACATACTCGATCGCGACGCTTCCGATTCGTGATCGTGAATCGTGCGCGAGAGCCGATCGAAGCGTCTTGCGTGTCGCGATGTTCTTGACGCGTGACGAAAGATCATTGCAAAGTGTCATTACAGAAGCTTCTCCACGAGGGAGGAGGCAAAGGAACACGAACATGGCTGCAAAAAAGTCCGCTAAGAAAACCGTCAAGAAGATCGCCAAAAAGGTCGCCAAAGTTGCCAAGAAGGTCACGAAGAAGGTCGTGAAGAAGGCCAAGAAGGTCGTGAAGAAGGCGGCCAAGAAGGCGGCCAAGAAGACCAAGAAGGTTGCGAAGAAGGCGACCAAGAAGGCCAGCAAGAAGAAGTGAGAACCGGCCTTGTCCGTCTCGAGATGTTCCGTCGCGACGGTTCGTTCCGGATGGACCCCCAGCCTCTACCGGAGGAGGGGGACCTCGGTGATCGTGCTCCCGGTAGCCCGATGATCGTGGATTGGTCGCCTTCTGAGGGCGCCCCATTTCCTGGGCGCCCTTGGCGTTTTGTGGGTCCGGCCGTGGGCTGCCGCCCGCGCCAGGTGCGCGGGGTTGGTGGGCTCGTCGAGAGGCGGTAGACTCTCGGCGCCCGCGCGGAACCGAATTGTCGGATCGCCGCCGAAGACAAAAAAGGCTTTGTGACCCGCGAAAAAGTGACGATTCCCGGCCTCCGCGCCCGCAAGGGACAGGGCGAGAAGATCGCCGTGGTGACCGCCTACGATGCGACGATGGCCCGGCTACTCGACGAGGCGGAGGTCGACGTGCTCATGGTCGGCGACTCGCTCGGTATGCTCGTGCAGGGCTGGGACAGCACGCTGCCCGTCACGATCGAGCAAATGATTTACCACTGCCAGTGCGTGGCGCGCGGCCGACCGCGCGCCCATGTCGTCGGCGATCTTCCCTTTTTGAGCTATCAAGTTTCGGAGCAGGAGGCCGTTTTGTCCGCCGGACGTCTGCTCAAAGAGGGGCAGGCCGAGAGCGTCAAACTGGAAGGCGGCCGCGCCGTCGCTCCGGCGGTCGCGCGCATCGTTGCAGCCGGAATCCCTGTCATGGGGCATCTCGGGCTCACGCCGCAGTCGGTCCACGCCATGGGCGGATTTCGGGTGCAAGCGCGTACCGAAAGAGAAGCGGACGCGCTGCTCGAGGATGCGCGAGCGTTGTGCGAGGCGGGCGTGTACGCCATCGTGCTCGAAGGCATCCCGTCCGACGTCGCCCGTCTCGTCTCCGAGAGCGTCCAAGTGCCGACCATTGGGATTGGCGCCGGACCCCACACGGACGGGCAAGTCCTGGTTTGCTACGATTTGCTCGGCATGTACCGCGGGCATGCTCCAAAGTTCGTTCGACGCTTCGCCGAAATGGGCGATGGCGTCGTCAACGCTGCTCGCGCCTACGTCAGTGCGGTTCGCGATGCGTCCTTTCCGGCCTCCGAGCACGGTTTCGCCATGCGCGTGGGCGAGGCACTGCCGGAGCAGAGTCCGGATTTGAAGTACGGCGGCCGAAGCCGGGAAGAGGCGGTATGAGCGCCGTCGTCTTGGCAACGGTCCAGCAACTGCGCGCTTGGACCGACGCCGCACGCGGACGCGGGCGTCGAATCGGCATGGTCCCGACCATGGGCGCACTCCACGAAGGTCATCTGGCGCTGGTGCGCGAAGCCAAACGACGCGCCGACGAGGTCGTCGTGACGATCTTCGTCAACCCGACCCAGTTTGGGCCACGCGAGGATTTCGCAGCTTACCCGCGGGACTTGGCGCGCGACGTGGCCCTGGCCGAGTCCGCGGGTGCGACCGTGGTTTTCGCGCCCGAAGCGACCGAGATGTACCCCGAAGGCGAGACGACTCGAGTGAGTGTCGCCGATTTGACTGATGAGTTGTGTGGACGCAGTCGGCCCGGACACTTCACGGGCGTGACGACGATCGTCGCCAAACTGTTCAATGCGGTTGGGCCGGCAGTGGCCCTGTTTGGACGTAAGGATTACCAGCAGCTCGAGGTCATTCGGCGGATGGTGCAGGATCTTTTGCTGCCGATCGAGGTCGTGGGCTATCCAATCGTTCGCGAGGCCGACGGGCTGGCGCTCAGCTCGCGCAATGCCTATCTGAGTGCAGAAGATCGCGTTCGGGCCTTGTCGATACCCCGTTCATTGGCTGCCGCCAACGGCGCCTTCACTAGCGGAGAACGTTCGGTGCGCGTGCTGCGCGAGACGGTCCGGGGGGCACTCGATCGGGCGGGCCTCATCGTCGATTACGTCGAGCTTGCCGAGCCGCGGCGTCTGACAGTGCTCGACGACGAGCTGCAGCTCGACGGCCCGACGTTGCTTGCCATCGCGGCCCAGGCTGGGAAAACGCGCCTCATCGACAATCTGCTGCTCGGTGAAGACGCGAGCCCGGACGTGCCGAGCGGGGCCGAATGAGCCCCCGAGGTTTCTTCGTCGTGCTCGAGGGCATCGATGGCTCCGGCACCACGACGCAGCTCGCGCGGGTGCGCGATGTGCTGGTGGGACGGGGGCTCAGCGTTTTGGGGACTCGCGAACCGTCCAGCGGACCCGTGGGTACGTTCCTGCGGCAGGCCCTGGAGCGACGGCTTGCCGACCAAGCAGGCCGACCGACCGAGCTCGATTGGTCGGCCCTCGCTCTGCTGTTCGCGGCGGACCGCGTCGATCACGTGAGTCGCGAGATCATGCCCGCGCTCGAGCGTGGCCAATTCGTGTTGTCGGATCGCTACGATTTGTCGAGCATTATTTACCAATCGGCGACCTCTCCGCTTGGACGCGGCGCTGTCGACTGGCTCCGATCCATCAATTCGCACGCCGTGCGCCCCGACTTGACCATCGTGCTCCGCATCGATGCCGACGTCGCAGCTGCCCGTAGGCGGGCGCGTGGCGGCACTGAGGAGCTGTACGAGCGGGACGAGCTTCAGCGGAGATTGGCAGCCCTCTACCTGGAGGCGGAAACCCTAGTGCCCGAAGAGCGTCTGACCTTCGTCGACGCAGAGGGTTCGATCGAAGAAGTCACGTCGGCCGTGGTCGCTCGGATCGACGCACTTCGCTAACTGCACGGCTGGAATTTGCCTGTTTCGGGCCGCAGCCGGCATAGTCGCTGGCCATGGTCCGCGTGTTCGCATCCCCCTTTGTGTTCGGTTTCGTCGCGCTCGCTGCCGTTTCGGGCTGCGGCGGGTCGCAGAAAGAGATCGATTCGGCGCACCTCTTTCCGGACGAGGGGCTGCATGAGGACAGCACGTCGAACCCACCCAGTGAAATGGTGGCTGCTCCCGTGACCGATTTGGCACGCCCCAAGGTGTCGGCGACGGTGGACGCCGGTTTCGGTCGTTTCCTGCAGGGCGTCGAAGTGGAAGCCAGCGTCATCGAAGGTAAATTCCAGGGCTTTCGGATCGTGCGCTTCGTGCACCCAGAAGACTGGCAGGGCGTCGGACTTCTTCCGGGCGACGTCGTCACGCGAGTGAACGAGCAACCCATCGAACGACCGGAGCAAGCGTACGCCGTGTTTGCATCGCTCAAGACGGCCAAGAGCGTCGACGTCGCGTACACCCGCGATGGCCATCCGATGCGTCTCAGCTTGCCCATCCTCGAAGCACCCCCTGCACCTGTCGCCCCGGCTACGCCGGCCGCCGTCGCACCGCCCACAGCGCCAGCACCGACGGGCAAGCCGGCCACACCACTGGTCAATCCTCCGAAATAAGGCGGTTCAGCTGGTTGCAGGCAGCTGGAAATCTGCAATCGACTGGACCATGCGCCCGAACGAGTGGCGCGTAACGCGCGCGCCGCTGGTCAGCCAGTCGGTATGCTCTGCAGGCCTCTGGTCGTCGTGGAAATGCCCGAGCGTGTCCAGATGGTCCGCCTCGGCCGCCCAAATCATCTCTCCCCAGATCATGCTCAGGGTTGGCACGATGCCGTCGCTGTCCTCGGCTGTGAGCTCGTGGTCGAGGAAGCGGCGCAGCATGTGGAGCTCCGCATTGTTGGGGACGGCATAGCCGTAGCGCTCATGGGGCTGGCCGGCGAACTGGTAGAGAGTCGTGTAGAGGGCGGCCGTGAAGGCCATGTATGGCGAACGGATGCGCCGGGCCGCGCGCAACGATGTGGGCTTGGGCGAAGCCGCGACGATGCTCGCGTAGCGTACGTGCTCGGCGTTCGTGACCGCCGCGTTGAACAAGTCCATGGCCTCGGGGCTGATCTGTAAAATCGCGCCCTGGTCGATGAGCACCTTGCCCAAATAGTCGGTGATTTCGCCGCGCCGCTCGCGATCCACGAAACGCAAGATCGTGTCAGTGACGCGAGAGAACAACTTCATGTCGCCCCCGAACAGCGAGTCGATGCCGCCGATCCCCGCTAGCAGACGCGAAAAAATGGCGAGCGAAGGCTCGCCGAGCTTGAGCGAGACCACCGTCAACAGGCTGAGCGCATAAAGCATGCGCGCGCCGGACACGGTCGCGAAGTAGCTCGCCAGAGGCGTGCCGTAGTGCGGTGTGTTGAGAGTCACCAGGCTGCGCACGCGCGGCTTGAAAGCCAACAGCTCCTTCGGCAAATTGAGGTTGGCGACAGGAGCGAGCAACAGCCGCGCATCGAGTCCACCCGTGGAGTGCCCGACGATGTGGATGGGCCCCTCGGTGCCGGCCGAATGCGCGATGGTCGTGCCCAAGATGCGCGCGCGCTCGCGCAGCGAAGATGTCGGTGGAGCCGGCACGTCCGTGAACGAGACCTCGGCTCCAGCCTGACGATAGTGACTCTCGAGCCCACGCCGCACGTGCTGGAAGTAGTCGTAGCCGGCGAGCTGACCGAAGCCGAACATGCCGGGGACGAAATAAACGCGATGCCGTTGTGTCACGTCACTCGAAGGAAATACGGGTGGCGACCGAAAAGTCGAAGCGGACGGACACGAGCTCGAGTCCAGCTGGGCCAGCTTCTGTCAGGCTGCGCACGCGGTGTACGGCCAGTTCCGCCGTGCTGCCCGACGATGCGAGAGAGCTGGGATCCGAGCCCCGGAGGGAGATGCTGCCTGCGCCGTCAGCGTCGTTGAAAACGCAGCTTTTTTGTCGGCCCTGCGACTCGAACACGATCCAGATGAGGTCGCCCGGCGCGCTCGCGGTCGTCGTCCAGGTGAAGTCCAAATCGGACGCCGCTGCGAGGCGAGTCGCCTCCGCCCACGGCACGCCCGCGACCGTCACTTCGCTCGGCAACGCCGGGCTCGCAAAGCTGGCATCGAGCGAGCCCGTATCCTCGATCTCTTGTGCTTTCCAGCGGTAGGTGTCACCGGAGGGCAACTGCGCGGCGTCGCGATCGCGACTCGCGTGCACGACGCCACGGATCCAGTCCGTCACCGTGGGGAACGCGTGAGGCGCGAGTTCGTGTGCGCCCGAAGACGTGATCAATTCGACGGACTGCGCATCGAGCAAGTCGATGCGCGAAAGCTCGCTCACGGCGCGGCCTTCGCTGCCGAATCCGCGCACGCGGCACTGACCGGGGCTAGGCAAATCTTGTCCGAGCCCCGCCAGAGCGAGAGCTCGACCGGGTTCCGCTGACGCGGGCAGACGGACAAACCCAGCCAGGGCGTCGCCACGGCTCGAGCCATCCTGGTTGTCGACACGCTGGATCTGAAGGACCGCTTGCGTCGAGCCGACGGCTTCGGGGGCGCCATACCCTTCGGCCGCGACCGAGCAGCCGATGCTCGCGCTCGACAAACCGACGACGGCCGCTAGGCCCCGGCGGCCGGAGGCGAGCCGTCGAAGAAACGAGGTGCGACACATCTGCTGGGAATTCTACGAGCTGGACCGGGCCTCAGCAAGAAACCTGGAGGTGAGCGTGCGAAATGCACGATCGCGGGTTTTCGCGGACTTTCTTCCTTCCATTGTGCGGCGCGTTCGGGTGGCATCGGGGACTGGTCGCGTCTAGAGTCCGCCGCCCATGGCTCACGCCCGCCCTCCCGCGGCTTTCGCGCCCGCTTTTTTGATTGCGTGTCTGCTCGTCTTGGGCGCTTGTCAGCGAAAAATCGGCGCCGAGTGTCGGCGCGATATCGACTGTTCGCAGCTGCGCGACCGCATCTGCGACACGACGCAATCGGGCGGTTATTGCACGCAGTTCAACTGTTCGCCGACCAGCTGTCCGAAGGGCGAGTCGATTTGCGTAGCCTTCAATAACACGCCCTCGACCGTCCCCCGTTGCTCGAACCCCGGCCGCACCTCACCGTACGTTCGCAATTTTTGCATGGGCATTTGCACTCAAGACAGCGAGTGCCGCTCTGGATACCTGTGCATCGACATGTCCAAGGAGAACGACTGGGGCGCCAGCATCATCCAACTGAATCCGATTCGCACGGGGGTGTGCATCGCGCCGGAATCGGCCGAGACCATTGAGCCTGATCGGGAAAATCAGGTCTGCACCGGTGTCGGCGGGGCCAATGCAGGTGAGGGCGGCGGCGGCGGCGGCGGCGCTCAGAACAATCCCTGAACGAGCGGCTCGGCCGCGGGCGGGCGACACTCTCGATCGTCGCCCTCGGCGCTTGGGTTAGCTACGCTGCGCTGGGTGTTCAACGTTCCGCCGCTTCCCCGCACTCTAGAGGCTGCCGAGCGAGATCTGAACGATCCGAAGCCCGACGTGCGGGTGAGCGCCGCACGCGATCTCGGGCGCGCCGACCCAGGCGACGAACGCGAACGGCGCGTGATGGCATTGGTCCGGGCACTGGGCGACCAGGTAGCTGCCGTTCGCAAGCAAGCGTTGCTCTCTTTGGCCGATCACGCTGCCGAGGAAGCAACACCCCGTGTGTTGTCGTTACTTGGCGATGCTGATTTGGCAGTGCGCCAGATGGCCGTTTTGGCACTGGGCGAAATTGCGGCCGTGGGAGACGTCGAGAGCGTCGGGCGACTGAGCGGTCTGCTGGCGGCTGGCGATCCCGCTTTGCGCTACCAAGCTTTGATCGCGCTGGTGCGTCTCTCGCCCGCAGAAGCACGTACGAACGTCCTGGCGGCGCTCAACGACTCGGACGCCGAAGTCCGCGCGCTCGCGCTGCGCTTGCTCGAAGAATCCCTACTCGCCGATGCACACCCGCTCGACGCGGAACTCGAGTCCAAAATCCGGGCCAGAGCCAACGATAGCGATGCTCGCGTGGCGCTCTTGGCCCAGCTGATGGGCGGGGAGCTCGGCCTGGATGTGCCGGTCGACGCCGTGGTGGCTCTCGTCAATGGAGCTGCTCGAGCGCCAGAGCCCCGGGACGAGCAAGTGGCGATCGAACTCTGCGGTCGGCTGCGAATCATCGCCGCCACGACAGGCCTGCGTCGTCGCGCGTTCGGCCCATGGGGCGTGAGCTTCGACCCCTTTCGCTGGCAGGCTCGAGCAGGGCTCGCCGGCCTTGGCGATGCCCGAGCCCGGGCCAAGATGGAGAAGTGCTTGGCCCGAGGTGGTTTCCACGACCGCACTTTGGCCGTTTTCGCCGTGGGCCAGGTCGGCCTCGAGCGATATCGCCCTCACTTGGAGGGGCTACTCGGACAGGCCGAGCGCGTGGACCAAGAGGTGCTTGGCGAGGCGCTCGCCCGCTTGGGAACCCCAAGCTGAACCGTTGCTCTTTGCATTGTCGCGCGGGTTCGCTAATTGCCCGCCATGTCTGATCAGTTCGAAGCGATCGTTCTTGGTGGTGGCCCCGGCGGCTATGTGTGTGCCATTCGTCTCGCCCAACTCGGCGTCAAGACGGTCTGTATCGAAGAAGAAGAGTACGGCGGTGTCTGCCTCAACTGGGGTTGCATTCCTTCCAAGGCGCTAATCGCCAACGCGCACTTCTACACCAAGGCCCAGACCATCGGCGCGCACGGCATCGAGATCGGTTCGATCAGCGTGCAGCCCGAGAAGATGCAGGACTGGAAAGATGGCATCGTCAAGAAGCTGACCGGTGGCGTGCGCGGCTTGCTCAAGTCCAACGGCGCAGAGATCCTCGAAGGGCGTGGCAAGGTGGTTGCCAAGAACGTCGTCGAGGTGACCGAGAAGAACGGCGGCAAGCGGCGCATCACGGCCACCAAGGCGATCGTCATTGCCACGGGTTCGGCGACCATCCAGGTTCCGGGTTTCGAGTTCGACGGAACGCACGTGATTGGTGCGCGCGAGGCCGTCAGCTTGCGTAAGATCCCAAAGCGTCTCTGCGTCATCGGCGGCGGCGTGATCGGTCTAGAGCTGGGTATGGTTTACCAGGCATTCGGAGCCGAATTGACGGTCGTCGAGCTCACTCCGAGCCTCTTGCCCGGCATCGACCCGGATTGCGTCAAGGTGGTCGAGCGCTCGCTCATCAAGCATGGCGGCAAAGTGCTCAAAAACACTCGCGCCGAGAAGGTAGAGAAGAAGAGCGACGGGACGGTCGTGGTGCACGTGTCGACTGGCGGAAAGAACGAAACCGTCGAGTGCGATCAGGTACTCGTCGCCGTAGGCATGAAGCCACGCGCCAAAGGCCTGGGTCTCGAGGAAATCGGTGTGCAGATCGATCCGCGTGGTTTCGTCATGACCAACGAGCTGTGCCAGACCAATGTCGAGGGCATCTACGCCATCGGCGACGTGAGCGGTCCGCCCATGCTTGCGCACAAAGCCTCGAAGGAGGGCGAGGTTGCGGCCGAGGTGATCGCGGGCCACCGCGCAGCCAAGGATTGGAATACGGTGCCCGGCATCGTGTTCACGCACCCTGAGATTGCGTCGGCCGGCTACACCGAAGAGCAAGCCAAAGAGAAAGGCTTCAGCCTCAAGATCGGCAAGTTCCCGTTCGCGGCTTTGGGTCGCGCCATGAGCATCGCCGAGACCGACGGTTTCGTGAAAGTGATCGCGGACGCGAAAACCCAGCGCATTCTGGGCGTCCACATCGTCGGGCCTGCCGCGAGCGATTTGATCAGCGAGGCCTGCTTGGCGGTCGAAACGGTCGCCACGGCCGAAGACATGGCCCTCACCATGCACCCCCACCCCACGCTCGGAGAGGCGCTGATGGAAGCGTCCGCGGCAGCGCTCGGCCAGGCCATTCACATGGTCAATCGCTGAGCTGCGGCGCGAAAACGGCATCTGACGAACGCCCCTCGGGCCATTCGGGTGCTCGTCCGGACACCGAACGCACCACTCCGTCGCACTTTTGGGTGTCCCCGGATTGCCCCCTTTGCCATGCTTTGAATCATGGCCGACGGCATAGTCCACGAATCGTCCGTCGCCGGCACGGCGCTGGAGACCTCGGCGGCACTGGGTCGTCCAGCCGAAGGGCCTGGCATCCAGACGGCGCGCATCGTCGCTCACGTGCGTTACCAAGGCTCACTCGAGCCCGACGCATCGACCAACGATCCCGATCGGGCTTGGGCCGAGCTGGCCGCACCGTTGCTCGACCGGGCCAGCGCACTGGGTGGTCGACTCGTCGCTTGGGGCCACGACTTCATCAGCGTCGATTTTGCCTGGGATGCACTCTACGACGCGGTGGATTTCTTGGTCGACGCTCCACTTGCGCCCGAGCTCGCGTCGGGTTTGTCGCACGGCACTCTCCGCACGCTCTTCGACGCCGGTCGCGTGACCTTGGCCGTGGGCGAGCCGCTCCGTCGTTCGGCCGAGCTAGCCGAGCTGGCGCGCCCTGGCGAAGTCCTGGTCAGCCCCGATTTGGTCAACGCCACCTGGGGACGTCTTGCGACCCGCGGCGAGGCGGGAAAACGCAAAGGTCGCCCGGAAATTCCGGCCCTTTTGCTCGATCTGGAACGTCCCCTGTGCGAGCCCAGCCAGCCGATCTCTGGTGTGCCGCTCGAGTTCGAGGACGAACCGTTGAGCCTCCGCGGGCCCCACTTGGCACGCCTCGTCGATGCGGCCGATGCCGTGTCCACGTCTAGCTTGTTTCCGGTCGCCATGGGCCAAGCGCTCGAACGTCGCGACGGCGCGTCGTTGCGTGAGCTAGCGGCGGGGCTTCGCGAACAACACTCCGACGTCCTGGCGGAGCGACTCGACGCCATGGCGGCGCTTGCCAGCGGCCAAAGCGGTGACGCCATCCGTCGCTTGCGCGACGCCAAGGCCGCAACTCCTCTCGACGATTCGAGCTCGCGTTGTCGCGCGACCTTGGCGCTGGGCGTGGCGCTATCGACGGCGGGGAGACCGTACGAAGCAATCCTCGAGACGTTGGAGGCGCTCGTCCAGGCGCGTCGAGCGCAGGACCAGCGAGGGGAGCAAGCTTGCGCCCGCTTCATGGCGCAAATTGCCCATGGCCTCGGGGACGAGCAGTCACAGCAGGCGTGGCTCGGCCAGAGTTCTGCCACATGAGTCGACACCTGAAATCGTCGAGCTACGAGCTGGGGTTGGTCGAATCCGTGGCAGCCATTGGCCAGGAAGTGTTCGCCGGGCTGGAGGGCCCCGAGCGCTTTCCCTTCCTGCGCTACGAGTGGCTCGATGCGTTCGAGCGCAGCGGCTGTCTGGGGGCAGAACGCGGATGGGTCCCGCGCCATGTCGTGGTTCGGCGCGGGAAAGAAATTGTCGCGGTGGCGCCCGCGTACATCAAGCTAAACAGCATGGGCGAGTTCGTGTTCGATCATCAGATCGCCGAATTCGCCGAGAGCCGTTTGGGGGTCCGCTACTACCCGAAGCTGATCCTGGCTGTTCCGTTCACCCCGGCCACTGGACCGCGGGTACTGTTTGCCAGCGGCGCAGACCAGCGCGACCGCGAAGCCGTGTTCGAGCGGCTCACGGGCGCTTTGCCGGATTTGTGCAAAAAGGCTGGGATTTCTTCGGCCCACGTCCTCTTTCCTGACGCCCCACAAGCTGCCGAACTGGCGGCGCGTGGCTGGGCGCTCCGTGAAGGAATCCAATTCCAGTTCAAGAACGAGGGGTGCACCAGCTTCGACGACTATCTGGCCACCTTTCGCGCCAAACAGCGAGCCATCATTCGTCGCGAACGTCGCGAGCTGACTCGAACTGGCCTCGAGATCGTCGAACTCACGGGTGCAGCGCTCGCAGCGCTCGAGCCGCGGCTCGCCTATGAGCTCTACCTCACGACCGTCGACAAATTCGTCTGGGGCCGGCGCTACTTGACGCCCGCCTTCTTCGAGCGAGTTCTGGTCACGATGCCGGACGCGATCCACGTCGTGCTTGCCCGTGCGGGCGACGGTGAGCCGCTCGCCGGCGCCTTCAACTTGTTGGGCGCGGAGGCTCTCTATGGCCGCTATTGGGGCGCGTTTCGCGAGGTGAAGTACCTGCACTTCGAGGTCTGTCTCTACCGGGGTGTCGAAGCGACCATCGCGCGTGGACTCTCGCGCTTCGAGCCAGGCGCTGGCGGCGAGCACAAAGAGAGTCGCGGTTTTTCGGCCACGGTGACGCGCAGCGTGCACTACTACGCAGACGCACGACTCGACCAAGCGGTCCGTGACTTCTACTCGCGCGAGCGCGAGTCGGTCGAAGCTCGCGTGGCTGGGGACTAAGCGAGTCCGAGGCTCGGATCAGTCGTCGCGCACCAGGTCACTTTCCAAAAATCCCTGCCACTCGAGCACGAAATGGAGCAGCGCGGCCGGTTCGCTTTGCCCGAGCCGCATTTGGCCGCGCGTGCGCAGCCACGGGCCGGGTGCTTTGCCCAGCAGCGGTAGGCCAAAACCAAGGCCCAGCTCGAGGCCGGAAGCATCGGCAAGGCGCGCGCCGCGTGGTTCGCTGAAATAGGCGCCAAGAGCGATCGAAAGCGAGTCGATTGCCAGATCGGCCACGGCCACGCCGGTCTGTTGGTTCTTGGACCAGCGCAGCAGAAACAGCGGCTCGAGCAGTACCCCTGTCGAGAAAACGCGCTCGAGCCTGTCGCTGTCCAGCACCGCCTGGCTGAGGCCCGCGTAGATTCCTGCTGTCTGATAGAAACGCGCACTGCCCAGAATCAACGGACGCGGAGCGACGCCGGACCCCGCGAAATCCAACTCAACGCCGGCGCCGATGCTGAACGCGAAATCGCCGTCAAAGCGACCGTAGACGCCATCTCCGCGAGGTCCGTGTGCGACCGCGGGCCCTTCTCCGGGCCTTCGGCTCTGCTGTCCGAACGCATCGCCGTCACCGGCTCTCGCGTTCGGGCAGCACAGAAGGCACAGGGGGAAGGCGAAGCGGTAGCGGGCTCTCAAGTGGAACGTCTCTCGAAAGAACCGCCCGCGAACGTGCGACCGGTCGTCGCGCTGGCTCCGAGCGCGGAGACGACAGCTTCCCTGAGTTCGCCCGCGAAGATCAAGCGCGGACGCGCCAGCGTTTGCCCACGAAGCCTTCCCAGCAGGAAAGAGACGTCTCCCGGCTTCTTCTCGGTCCCGTCCGGAAACAGCACGGTCAGCGGATCTTCAGTGTCATCGAACGTCACGACTTGCGGGACGTCAATGCCGACGTAAAAGTCGGGATCGAGGCCGCGCTGCTCGGCCAAGTCGCGAGCAACGTCGAGGCAGCGCTGCCGACCTTCGGGAGTTGCGTTGTCGCCGAACAGCTCGAAAGCCTTGAATAGGCGCCGAGACAGCAGCCGCTCCGCTAGATCCGACAGAACCCCATCGTTCGACTGGGCGAAGCGCGGCAAGGCCGTCCACATCAAGGCGTCGTCGAGTTCGAGGTAACTACCGAGCGACGTGTCCCGCGTGCGCGCCAGATTGGCAAGTGCGGGCGGCGCGCCGTCGAGCGGAGTACCATCGACGATCAACTGCTGAGCGCGACTCAGGATGCGACCCAGCAGCCACTCGCTGGCGCGGCTGGCCTTGTGAAAGTAGACCTGCTGGAACATGAACAGGCGTGCCAAAATGAACGACTCGATGGCGGGCAAACCTTTGTTGCCGTCGATAGCCAGAGCCGGCGCTTGGTGAGGAGTCGAGGCCGAGCCGAGGCAGAAGGATCGCAACAGCCAATCGAGGTCGAAACGCCCGTAGTTGACGCCGGTGAAGTGTGCGTCGCGCAACAAGTAGTCGCAGCGATCGACGTCGAATGTGCCGCTCACCGCACGTGCCAGGTAAGGCAGCTCGTGGTGGCCACGGACCAGTGCGACGACCCGCGTTGGCAGACTCGAATCGAAGCTGCTCAAAACCCTATGCACGTCGGTCGACGGATCGAGCAAAATGCGCTCCGACCAGTCTTCATGGGATGGCCCATCGGGCACGACTGCCTCGAAAAGGTGGGAAAAAGGACCATGCCCGAGATCGTGCAGCAGCGCTGCGGCCAAGGCTTCTCGGGCCGTATCGGCGCCGAGACGGTGCTCGACCGGTAGGCTACCGTGGATACCGCGCATCCGAGCGATGAAGCGACTCATGACGTGGGCCGTGCCGACGGCATGCGAGAATCGCGTGTGGTCGGCGCCTGGGTAGGCAAGCGAAGTCAGGCCAAGCTGACGAATGCGCCGCAGACGCTGCACTTCGCGGCACTCCAATAGGGTCTCCACAATGCCTTCTTCTTCGGACTCGAAGGCGACAAGGCCATGCACAGGGTCGCGGAGAATCATGGCGCGCTCATACCATGCCTGGGTTCGGGGAAGGGGCGTGCATCCGTCCGCAAAGCGGACGAGTGTCCGCGCACTCTTGCACGCGAGACGGTTAGCGTCGTTCTCCGTTTGAAACGGCTTTCAACTCTGAAAGGAAGGTGTTTTTTCCAAATTGTGCGCTGGACAGCGGGGGATCGGTGAGCTTTGCTGTTGGACATTACTGTTCCGGCTCCTGGCTTTCCTGGGACTGGGATGCACCCGAGTGAATCAATGCCGCGCGACTACGATGATGCAGTAGAGGACAACCTGGACAACGGAGCGGCCCTGCTATCCGACGAGGACCAGACGCTGGGTCTGGTCAGCATTCTCCGGGCCTTGCCCAAGAAGGAATTCACCTCGTTGATCCGTCGAGTCGATGCCGCTGTCGACCCGGCCAAGCGCATCGATGTACCTTCCCAGGTCGCGCGCGCGCTGCTCATGTCACCGGAGTTCCGCGAGCCGGGCCGTCATGGTCGCGCAGCCGCCGAATTGATGATCCGCTTGGCGGAGGCCAAGGGGCGTCTCACCGTCGAGGCGCCGCCGCCCGGTCTCGAACCGTTGGTCGATCGCGGCCTCGTGTTTCCGCGCAAGGTCTCGGGTGGCATCGAACTCAGCCTGCCCATCGCCTTCCTGCTCCAGATGAAGACCTGGGCAGGCGAAGATCCGCGCGGCGCTCGCGCCTTGCTCGCGCAGGCGAGCCAAGAGGTCGCAACGGCGATCGCATCCCACTACCTGGGACGTCCCGTTGCTCCCCCGATACCACTTGCGCTCGAGGAAGCTTGGCTCGTGCTGACGACGACCGAACGGCTTTCTTCCGAACTGCAGATGCTGCCTCCGCAAGAGCGCAAATTGCTCCATGCAGTCGAAGAGGTCGGTGGTGAGGTCGATACCGAAGAGCTGCTCGAGATGGAGCGCGAGCCCGTCCGTTTGCGTGGTGCCTCGGGCGCTACGCCCTCGCGTCGCGGCGTCGGCTTTGCTCTCGAGCGTCGCGGCTTCTTGATTCCCGTTCATCCCAATCGTCACGTCATTCCGAGCGAGGTGGCTCGACTCGTCGGAGCAGAACGTTTGGCGGAACGTGAGTCGTTGCGTCGTCAGATCCGCGAGAAGGTCGCACGCGAAGACTACGTGCCTCAGCGCGCCCGTTTCTCGCAGGACGTCACGGCCCTGGCCGTCGCCATCTCGATGGCCGTACATGCCGGCGAGAGCGAAGTCCGACCCGGCGTTGGCACCCCCAAATCGCTGCTTTCCAAGATGGCGACCCGCTACGGTCGTTCGCCCGAGGCGGTTGCCATCGTTGCGGCGCTCAGCCGGATTGCTGGCTTGTGGGACGAAAGTGCCACCTCGCCCGATGGTCCACCGGGCAACTTGCGCCTGCTGGAGGTCGGTCATCTGCTCTTCGAGACTTGGCGCCGCGGCGGTGCATGGGACGAATCGCGTTCCGACGGGGAGCTGCTTCGCGTCCAAGGCGATGCTCGTGAGTCTGGCGCCGTGGGCGTTGTGCGCTCTATCGTCGTCGAGGCTTTGCGCGAATTGGGTGATGGGCAGTGGGCTCCCTGGAGCGCCATAGCCGAGTACATGGCGGCCGATCCGCGGACGCCTGGCCTCAGCCGGCTCATCGAGCGCTCCTCCAGCAAGGTTGGCGTCGACGTGCTGAATCCGGTCGCAATCGCGCGACGCATGGCCGTCGAGACCCTGCACGTGCTGGGCGCGGTTGACTTGGCTTCGGCCGACGAGCTGAGCGAGGACGATGGCGTCTCCGGACCCATGTTGCGCATTACGCCCCGCGGTCGCGCCTGGCTGGGCGACGCAATGAGGCAGAGCGATTTGGTGCAGGGGAAGTTTATCGACAACCAGACGCTGCGCGTCGGTACCTCAGCGCGCTTGGCTCACGTGATCGCGCTCCATCCGCTGACCGAGGTCGGCAACGTCGAGGGTGATCTGGACTTGATCCTGACGCCACGCACCCTCGCCTTGGCCATCGGCACGGGCATCGATCCGTCGGTACTGCGTGCCCGTCTCGAGACCATCGCCGCTCTACCTGATCCGATCGTGCGCCAGTTGACTCAGGCCAGCACCGTGCTCGGTCGCGCAGAGTTCGTGGAATGCGCTGGCTTCATCTGGATCGACGATCCCGAGGTGCGGCGCATGCTTTCGACGCGCCGTTCGACAGCGGATTTGTTCGTCAATCCATCGCCGCCGAGTGGTCTCTTGGTCACGGCCGGTGTCGAGCTGGACAAGCTGTCTCGTCGCTGCCGGACCCTGGGCGTGGAAGTACTGCGCGAAGGCAACGTTCACTACGCGCGTTCGTCGCCACCCGGTCGACGTCCGAAGTCCGAGCCCCCGACCAGCGCAGCGGCCAAGAGCACCGCGGCCAAGAGTGGCGTGCGCACCCAGGGCTTGGTCGCGACGCGTCGCAAACGCAACGCTACATGAGAGGCGCAGGTGGACGTGACCGCCCCGCGGTCACCCTGCCTGTCGCCCGTCAGGAGCGCAGCCGCCGCTCGAGCCAGGATTCGACGCCTGGGCTCGGATTGACGTGAACGATCCGACCGCCGTCGACGAACACCTCGGCCGGCAGCGGTCGCGCGTTGTATTCGCTCGCCATCGAGAACGAATAGGCACCCGCGTCCCGAATCACCACGTACTCGGGCACGTCGCCCAGCGCGAAGGTTCCAAAGTCGTCCGTGCTCTCGCACACGGGTCCGACGATTTGGTGCTCGGCGGTGCCGGGCGCGTGATCGAGCGGCTCGATGCGATGACGTGCGCCATACAGGGCGGGCCGAATCAAATCGTTCATGCCGGCGTCGAGCATGACCCAGCTGCGCGTGCCGCTCGTCTTGTGCTGTACGACGCGCGACACCAAGGCACCGAAAGGTCCGACGATGCTGCGACCGGGTTCGACGACCAACATCAGGTCCGCGAGCCCTCGCGTCTGCAGCATCCCGAGCGCAGCGCGAGCGAACTCGTGGGGCGGAGCCGCGGGTGCGCCGCCGTAGTCGATGCCGAAACCGCCACCAAAATCGACATATTCGAGGGCATGACCCAGGGAGACAACCTCGAGCGCGACGTCACACACGACATCGGCCGAGCTCAGGTAGGCATCGGGTTTTTTCAGCATGGAACCCACATGCGTCGAGATCCCGACCAGCTGCAGAGCCGACTCGTGCGCCCCGAGTTCACCGAACGCTGCTGCCCAATCGCGGCGGGCAACGCCGAATTTCGCCGCATCGTGGCCGGTCGCGATGTGAGCGTGCGAGTCGATCTCGACGTCAGGATTGATGCGCATCGAAACGCGCGCCCGCTTACCGGCCGCGCTGGCTCGGGCCGCGACGCGGCTCAGCTCGACCACGCTTTCGACTTGAATGGCCAAGATGTCTTCGTTCAGCGCGAGATCGATCTCGTCGTCGCGCTTGGCCACGCCGCTGAGCAAGATCTTGCGCGGCGCAACGCCGGAGCGGCGCGCGAGCAGCAGCTCGCCGCCCGACACTGCGTCGATGCCCGCGCCGGCCTCTTGCACGGTGCGTACGATCGACCCTGCGCTGTTGGCCTTCACCGCGTAAGCGATCAGGTGGCGCGCAGCGCCGAAGGCGCGGTCCAAGTCCACGACTCGGGCCCGAATGGCCGCAAGGTCGTAGAAGTAGGCCGGGGTCGGCACACCTGCGCTGGCCAGGAGGTCGCCGAGAGGCTGCCCCCCCCAGGTGGCGCGGCCGTCCGAGCGCCCAAACCCCAGGGAGGTGCTACTTTCATGCGGATACACTGATTCTGCCTGGGCCATTTGCGGGGGATTACCAAGACGGCCGCGACTTCGCTATCGTATCTACCGAGTTTTGAAGACTCTTTCTTCCGAGCCCCGAATTGGAGCCGACCTGACTGCCTTGAACGCACTGCCTCTGACCCTCGCCAAGTACGAGATCCTCGGAGAAATCGGGCATGGCGGCATGGCTACGGTCTACCGCGCGCGGGATCGACGCTTGGCCCGCGAGGTAGCGCTCAAGGTCATCCACCGGCATTTGAGGCAGAACGAAGAAGTCGGCCGTCGGTTCGCCGGCGAAGCGCTGGCCGTGGCCAAGGTGAAGCACCCGAACATCGTGGAAGTCTACGATGTCTCAGGCGAAGACGAGGAGGAACGCTACCTCGTCACCGAGCTCATCGAGGGACTGACTCTGCGTCAGCTGCTCACGCTCCACGCGCCATTGCCGGCAGAAGTGGCCGCTTGCATCGCCGTCGAGATCACGCGCGCACTGGGCCAAGCGCACCGGCACGGAGTCGTGCACCGCGACGTCAAGCCCGAGAACGTTCTGCTGAGCATGCGGGCCGAGGGCAGCGACGAGCGACAAAGCTCGGGAGACTTGAACGCAGCGCGCGTCAAGCTGACGGATTTCGGCATCGCCAAGTTGCTCGACGCGCAAGGCGTGACCTCCACCGGCCAAGTGCTGGGTTCGCCCGCGCACATGGCGCCCGAACAGATCGAAGGAGGTGATGTCGACGCGCGTTCGGACGTCTTTGGTGTCGGCGTCCTGCTCTACGAGATGCTGACGGGCGTCCTGCCTTTCGAGGGCAAAAACCCGGCTCAAGTGCTGAGGCGCGTTCTGGAAGGTTCGTTCGTTCCCGCTGAGCGGGTCCGACCCGAAGTCGGTTCGCGCTATGGCCAGATCGCCGGCACCGCTCTCGCTCATGCGGCCATCGATCGCTACCCGACCGCGACAGCTCTCGGCGAAGCGCTGGAGGCCGAACTCAGGCTCGTCGGTATCGACGACGTCCGCGCCGAGATCGTCAAATTCCTGGACGCGCCCCGGCGCTACATGGAAGAGCACGTGCGCCTGCTCCCCGAACGCCTGTCGGAGCTGGCCTGCAGCGCTCGACGTTCGGGCGAAGTCATGGCGTCTGCGGGGCATTTCAATCGCGCGCTCGCCTATCGTCCCGACGACACGCTGCTCTTGGCGGAAGTCGCCGGACTGGCGCGCCGCGCTCGCGCGCGCCGCGCGCTGCGCAAGGCCGCATTCGGTCTCGGGTCGCTCTTGCTGTTGGCGGCCGCGGCGGGCTTGGGTGGCGCTGTCTGGTCGCGTGTTCGCCAGGCCGCCCGCGAACGGGCCGGAGTCCTACGCCCGCCGGCGCTGGTCACCGCCACTCGTTCCGCGACGGGCGTCGCGCCGCCAGCCACGGCGCCGGCAGCCACTGCACTGGGCGCCAGTGCGCCAACCAAGCAGCCTGCGCGGACGTGGGTCAATCGTCCTGCGCCCAAGCCGAGCGATCGCGGCAGTCGGCTCGTTCGCACGCCGGTCGTCGGTCCGCAAAACGCCAAGGTGCGCATCGACGGGGTACTCCAGTCTTGGTTTGCGGTGCACGAACTCACCCTGGGTCCCCACACCTTCGAGTTCGTTCCGCCAAACGAAGAGTGTTGCGAGGTACCCCAAGCGCAGACCGTGGAAATTCTCGCTGGCGAAGGTCCGCAGATGGTTCGAGGTTCCATCGCCTTTCGTCCCGCGAGCCTGCGCCTCGAAGCGGCGCGTGGGGCGCGTGCCAGTTGCGGCATCGCGGGCGTCATCGAAGCGGGGAATTCGCGTTCGATTCCGATGAGTCAGTCCGAGAGGCATCTGACTTGTACGATTTTTCCGGTTCCGGGCGACAATCGGGAGCCCAAACGCATTGACGTGGACCTGCGGCCCGGACGAACCTTCACGCTCACTGGCTCGTGAGAGCCGGCGCCGACTGCTCGGTGGCGAGGAGAGGTTCTCATCATCCCTGATTTCCGACTGCTTTCGTTCTTGCTCGGCGTCGTCTGCCTGGGGTGTCCGCTTTCTGCGAGCGCTCAGACTACGGCGCCGACCTCGGAGCGCGCGCTGGGCGACGCGGCCGAGCTCGATCGCGTGGTCGAACTGTACCTGTCGGGTCAGTACGAGCGCTGCGCTGACGTCCTCGGTCCGTTGCTCCAAACCGACGAGCCGGGGGCATTTGTCGAACCGCGCGTCATCGAAAAGGGTCGGCTTTACTTGTCGTCTTGCGCGCTCCTGTCAGGTCACGGCGAGCAGGCACGCAGCGCGTTGCGGGCTGCGCTGGAGGTGAATCCGCTCATGCCGCCGCCCGACAGCTTGACCTTCCCTCCGCCTTTGCTGGCTCTGTTCTTGGAAGTACGCGAGGAGGTGCAGTCGTTGATCTCCAAAGAGGAACAAGAACAGGTCGCGCGCCTCATGCGCGAGAACGCCGAAGCACGGCAGCGGGCCGTCGAGCGTGCTTTGCGAGAAAAACAGCTGCTCGAACTGGCCATCGAGCAGCCTGTCGTTGTGCAGAGTTCGCGTTTCGTCGCGTCCTTGCCCTTTGGCGCCGGCCAATACCAGAACGGTGACGCAACACTCGGGCATACGTTCTTGGTGAGCGAAGTGTTGCTGGCGGCCACGGCTGCCACCTCTGCCGCGATCTTGCTCGACTTCTATTCACAGACCGGCGGGACCATCACCGCTGCCGACAAGGGTAAGTTCGAGGCTGCGTACACGGTGATGACAGTTTCGACCTACGCGTTGCTTGGCACCATGGGCCTCGGCATCCTCGAGGCGAACCTCAACTTCCAAGGCGAACGACGCGTCGGAACCAAGAAACGCGAACTGCCACCCGGCTTGCGTGAAACCGCTGGTCCGCAGCTCGTCCCATTCACGATCCCCACGAGCGACGGCTTTCGCGCTGGTGTGAGCGGCAGTTTCTGAGCGGCAGTTTCGGGCGCGACTCAGAGCGCCACGACGCGGACGTTTTCACGTTCGGCAGCCAGCTCGGCGGCTTCGATGCTCGCGACTCCGGGGCCGTCGAGGCGCATCAGCTCGTGTGGGTCGAGACCGTGGAGCCGGAGCAGCCAGCGAGGCGGCACTAGACCCAGTTCAGGCTCGTTCAAGAACAAGCGCCCCAGCATCTCGGCGTAGCTGCGCGACAGCTCGCGCGTGCCGATGCCGTCGAAGGCCTGGGCCTTGGGTCGGCTGGCCACGGGCAAGAGGACCAAGCTCACGAACAACCCCAAGAAGATGGGGCGGAGCCGCTTCTTGGCGGCCGGGTCTCGCGCCAGCACATGACGCAAAAAGTGCACATTGAGCGGAACGTGGAACGATTCGTCGCGCGTGAGGATGGTGAGCATGTGCACGAACGCAGGCTGTTTCACGTTGCGCAGTGCCATGCGGTAAGTCGTTGCGCCTATCGTCTCGAACATCAGGTTCGTGAGCACGATCGTCTCCATCCGCTTGGCGCGCGCGTAAAGTCGAAACAGCGTACCGGTGACGCGACCCATCGGCTGCAGCTCGCCGCCCAAGTAGTTGAGGAACTCGCCGACCAGTTCTTGGTGCCAGCCCTCTTCGTCGCCATAAAGTTCGAGCACGCGGGCCAGTTCCGGGTCCCACGCTTGCACTTCGGAAGCCAACTCGTGCGCTTGGCGAATGCCCGATTCTTCGGCGCGGAAGGCCGCGTTGAAGAACTTCAGAGCCGCGCGGCGCTCAGCATCGTCCCTGAACTCGGGCGGCGCGCTGAGGTCGATGTACTCGTCGTGCATCTTCAGGGCCCGCCGTTCCAAGATCCCCAGCCACCACGAGGTTGGTCGATCGGAAGAAGAACGCCGTCGCCGCGTGGCGCCCGTAGCGGGTGCGGAGGGCGCGCCGTTGCTCCCTCGAAGACTCACGGTTCAGCGGCCTTTCTCATAGGTGGCGACGTAGAAGCCAGCGAAGTTGGCAAGCTGCGTGTCGGCCAGAGCCACCTCGGCACGGAAGAACCACGGGCCGAGCTTCGGGTGATCGACGACGCTGGCCGTGGGCGAGACGATGCGGATGCCGCGCGCGCCCACGAATCTGCAGCCGTCCGGCGTGAGCTTGCGCGCCTGCAGAGGATTGTCGAAGCGCGTGTACACGTCGCTCTCTTTCTTGGTGGAGCCGATGCGCTGCACGGGGCCCAGGATGCGCAAGAGGCCGCGAAAACTCCAAGGATTGTAGAGTTCGGCCAAAATCATGCCGCCGGGACGGGTGACACGGGCCATTTCGCTCAGCGCTTTTTCGATGTCGGGGACGTGAGCCAGCACCTTGAACGAGCACGTGACGTCGAACGACGCCTCCTCGAAGGGGAGCGCCGTGGCCGAACCTTCGACGACGTCGAGCCCGCGCTGACGTGCTTTTTCAAGCATGCCGGGCGAGAGATCGACACCCTTTGCGCTACGAGCGAAGGGCGCGATGCGCTCCAGGACCAGGCCAGTGCCACACCCGACCTCCAGCACGTCCTTGTCGGCGCCGAAGCGCTCGACGTAGCCGCTTTCCAGCTGATCCAGGAGTTCGTGGTAGCCTCGAGGAACGTGACCGGCCCGGCGAGCCTCGTAGCCGATCGAAAACTCGTCGTAATAGGCGCGGCTTCGTGCCTCTTGCGAGTCGGCAGGCGAGCGGCTTGTATCATTCGACGACATGCGGGCCCCTTAACGCAGACGCGGTCGCTGTGGAAGCTGCTGGGGTCTGGCGACTTTCCTGGGGCTTGGAAGCAAACGAGGCGCTTCGGGCCTGGGCTTGGTTGGGCTCGGGCAGAAGCTCCTTGCACGCCCCAGGTCCATCGGATAGGTTCCGCCCCGACAATTTGGGTGGATCCCTACAGGCCCACGAGAGCTTCGATTTGCTCTCTTTTTTGACCTGTTCTTTCCGAGCTACCCGCGTCGTCCTCGTCTGTTCGCTTGCCCTCTCTGCCTGAGACACCTCAGCAGAGCTCGCCGTCCAACCCTCGGGATCCACTCCCTCGGGTTTGGACACCGAGCAAAGGGGGACGGGTGTCGTCTCTATCTCGCCGTGTCCATCGCCTTCACCAAACTTCCAGGTCTCGACAGCGCCCGCGTCTTGGGCGTGGTCGAACCCGTGCTGCTGGCCCACCACGTGGACGGGGTCGAGTTGATTTGGCGGACGGATCGCGGCGGATGGGTCCTCGAGCTGACGATCGAGCAGCCGGGCTCCACCATGCCGGGTTCCGGCATCACCGTCGATCTGTGCTCCGAGATTTCGCGCGACCTTTCGGCCGCGCTCGACGTCGCCGAGATCATCCCTCAGCGCTACAATCTCGAGGTCGGTTCGCCTGGCGTGGAACGCGCGCTCTACCTCCAGGATGACTTTCGACGTTTCGCGGGCCAGCTGGTCAAAATCAAGGTGACCGAGCCACTGGCGGTCGAGGGTTCGCTCAAAGAGCAGCGCGTCTTGCGCGGTACTTTGGCGGGTCTCGACGAGCAGGATCAGGTTCAAATCGTCACCGATCAGGGCCCGCTGAGCATTGCCAGGGGCAACATTTCTACCGCGAGCCTCGTGTTCGATTGGAACCGAGCGATGCAGCAAAGTGGGCGAGAAAAACGCCCGACCGGCGGCGGATCCAAACCCCGCACCAACAAACGGAGCATGTGAGATGGCAGGAGAAGGCGATCTTCTGGGAATGATCGAGATGGTGGCTCGAGAGAAAGGCTTGGACCGACAGGTTCTGGTCGAAACTATCGAGGCCGCGATTCTCAAGGCGGCGCAGGCGGCTTTCGGCCCCACCCGTGAGATGGAAGCACGACTGAACGAAGAGTCGGGCACCGTCGATCTGTTTCAGTACATGACCGTGGTCGAAGAGGTGGAAGACCCCGAAAACCAGCTGTCGCTCGACGAGGCCCACAAGCACGGCTTGGAGGCGGACATCGGCGAAGAGTTGGGCTTTCAGGTGTTCTGGCATCCCCGCGACGGCGAAGCCGCGCGTCAGCAGGACAAGGAGTTCGGCGATCTGCTCGACATGAAGCAAGCTCGCAGCACGTTTGGACGCATCGCAGCGCAGACGGCCAAGCAGGTACTGCTGCAGCGCGTGCGCGATGCCGAGCGCGACATCATCTTCAACGAGTACAAGGACAAGCAGGGCGAGCTGATTCGCGGCATCGTCCATCGCTTCGAGCGTGGCCACAGCATCGTTGTCGATCTGGGCAAGACCGAGGCCGTTTTGCCGGGTCGCGAGCAAACACCGCGGGAGACTTACCGTCCCGGTGATCGCATCGTGGCCTACGTGAAGAACATCGATCGCGAATCGCGCGGGCCGATGATCATTCTGAGCCGCGCTTCACCGCATTTGGTGGAGAAGCTGTTCGAAGCCGAGGTGCCCGAAATCTACGAGGGCATCGTCAGTATCGTGGGAGTGGCCCGTGAAGCCGGTTCACGCAGCAAGATCGCCGTGGCCTCGCGCAGTGGCGACGTCGATCCGGTCGGCGCTTGTGTCGGCATCAAGGGCTCGCGCGTGCAGGCCGTGGTGCAAGAGCTACGCGGTGAGAAGATCGACATCGTGCCTTACGACGAGGATCCGGCCCGCTACATCATCAACGCCATCCAGCCGGCCGACGTGAACAAAGTGATCGTCGACGAAGCCGACCATCGCATGGAACTCGTCGTACCCGACGAGAAGCTGAGCCTGGCCATTGGCCGCAAGGGTCAGAACGTGCGTTTGGCCGCCCAACTCACCGGTTGGAAGCTCGACATCATCAGCGAGAGCAAGTTCAAGCAGATCGAAGAGGAGGCGCTCGGCGCACTTCGCGAGATCGAAGGCGTGAACGAAGAGCTGGCGCGGGCCTTCTACCGTCTGGGGTTCCGTGCGCTCGAAGAAGTCGCCGAAGCAACGGCTGAAGAGCTGCTTGTCGTCGACGGCGTCACCGAAGAAACGCAGGCCGAGGCTCTCAAGGTTGCGGCCGAGGCTGCGATGGAGCGCCTGCGCGTCGAGCGCATCAGGGAAGCCACCAGTGGCACGGAGCCGCTCACCGAACGCGAGAAGTTGCGCTTTGTCGAAGGTGTGGGCCTGCGCACGCTGCAGCTGCTCGAAGAAGCCGGTTATCGCACAGTGCGTGACGTGGCCTCCGACGATCCGGACAAGCTTGCGATTCGCGCCGGTCTGGGCGTGAAGAAAGCGCGACACGTGCATCAAGGCGCACTGCACTTTCTCCAGCACGAGCTGCCAGAAATCGCGGCAGCACGAGCTGCCCAGGCCGAGAAGCGGGGCGCGGCCGTTGCGACGGACAGCGACGACGACGATTCCGACGATTGAACGATTTGAACTGCATGGAGAAAATTGTGAGTTCCGCCCAGACTGCACGAAAAGGTTCGAAATCGAACCCGACGCGTACCTGTGCGTCCTGCCAGAAAGAGGACACGCCCCTGGCGTTGGTGCGCTTCGTGCGCGCAGACGACGGTCAGGTGTACCCAGACCTCAAGGCGTCGCGTGTGGGGCGTGGGGCGTGGGTGCATCCCCGTCCCGAGTGCCTGAAGAAGCTGCAGCAAGCCTTGTCGCGGAGCTTCAAGGCCGAGGTGAAGACAACGACCCCCGAGGCGCTCGATCTGCTGGCGCAGGCGGCTCGCGTTCGAGTTCGGCACCTGCTGGGTTCGGCTCGCCGCGAAAGTAAGCTCGCGCTCGGCGGGACCTTGGTTCACGAGGCCTGGGAGCGTGGACAGGCGGAAATCTTGATTGTAGCGAGTGACGCCCGGGCGGCGGCCGACTTGTCTTGCGTCAAGCAGGCCATCGGGGCAGGTCGCGCGCGAGTCTGGGGGACCAAGGACAGCCTCGGCCAGCTCCTGGGACGTCCGGACGTCGGCGTCTTGGCCGTCCTGGATGAGCGCTTGGCGGCGGCGCTTTTTGAGGCTATCGCCCTCGGCCTCTTGGCCCCGGACGCGGATCGGGCGACACCCGCCCATGGGCCAAGAGGCCGAGGTTGAATGAGCGGCAAGCGGCGTGTCTACGAAGTGGCGCGCGATCTGGGCATGGAAAACAAGGCCTTCGTCGCACTGCTCGAGTCTCTCGGCGTGGCCGAAGTGAAGAACCACATGAGCGTCATCACTCCGGAATCTG
>JBBQHO010000019.1:0-33907 GCA_038324055.1 Polyangiales bacterium
GCCGAGCGCATCGGCATTCTGCAGGATGGCCTTCTGTGCGGGCTTGTCGTTCTCGACGAAGACGACGCGCGCCGCGCCGCGCGACAGCGACTCGAAACCGAGAGCACCGGTGCCGGCGTACAAGTCCAGCACGCAGCCTTCCAGCGGCCCCAGCATCGAGAACCAGGCTTCGCGCACGCGATCGCTGGTCGGTCGCGTGTGGAGACCGGGGGGCGCGGTCAGGCGACGACCACGTAAATTGCCAGCGATGATGCGCATGATTGGGCTTTCAGGTCGTCTCGATCTTGGTCCACATTTGGCGGCGCAGCTTTTGACGGCTGCGATCCTTCTTGGTCAGGATGCGCGCGGCACTCCACGCCGCCAGCACTTCGCCCTCTTGGCCAAGCGCCGGCAACACGGAAGGTCCGACCAGGTAGGTACCGACAATCGGTCCGCGCACGGGCTCGCCAGCGATGCCGAGATAGCCCAGCGGTGTGACTTCGAAGCGGCGCTCCATCGGCTCGGGCCCTGTCGTGGCGTCTCGCAGATGCACCCGATCGAGTTCACGCCGACGCAACTGCCCGTTGGGGGCTGACTCGTAGAGCCACGCCGGAAGCCCATCGTGCGGGCTGTCAATCAAGACGACGTGCTCGTCGAGAAACGGTAGGCAATGGCGCAGCGTGCTGAGGACGGCCTCACGTGCGCCGAGTAGATGCACGCCCCCGCTCGTCGGCAGAAGCATCTCGCAAACCAAGAGTTCGCGGTCGAATGCCGAATCGGGATCGGCCGGCGCGTCGAGGCACGGCCCGCGCTTGACGTGCAGGGTGGGTAGCGACGCTTCGGGAGCGGCCAAGAACGACTCGCGCGGAAGCGGTGTGGGAATGCCCCGGGAACGGGCGACGACGCTGACGACGAAACGCCCGCCGGTGATCGCGACTTCGGGCCAGGCGTCACGAGCCTTGCGCGTGATGCCCGCGCCATCTGCCAGATCGGCCAGCGCTTCGCCGGTCAGGTTCGTGACGACCGCTTCGGCACCGGTCGACCACTGCTCGCCGTCCTCTTGCACGCCGATGAGGCGTCCGCGCTTGATCAAGAGCGCACTAGCGCGCGCGCGCAAGCGACAGACGCCGCCGTGACTTTCGATGCGTTCGACCAAGAAGTCTTCGAGATCTTGCTCGTCCCGAGCGAGCGAGTGCACGCCACGCGTCCACGAGCCGTGTAAACGTGCCATGGAAAAGGGCGAGAGGGCGCTGGCATCCGTACCGAGGTGCGAGGCGAACAAAGCCGAGATTTCGACCACGTGGCGAAAGCCGTGATCCTCGGGCATGCGTTCGAACAGCGATGTGGGACCCCGGCTGGACTCGATCAGCGGAAGGCTGCCCGACACTCGACCTGTCTCCATCCGCTCCCAAAGCGTACCCGGTGGCCAGATGGCATCCCGCTCGAAGGCTTGGTCGATCCGTGAATTCGCTTCCGAGATCAGCGCATAGAGTTCGGCGACCTGCTGCTCGACTTCGGGGTACTCGCGGCGAATTTCGCGCGAAAACAGCTCGACATCGGGGGGGATCTCGAAGCGTGTGTGGCCGTCCAGCAGAGCAAACATCGGATCGAGCGGGCTCGTCAGGCGCCGAAAGCGCTGCGTCTGCGCAAGCTCCTGCAAGATGCGACGGAAAACGGGTGACGTCGCCGACAAGAGAGTGAACGAGCGCCGCGCCAAGGTGTGTTGCTCGACCTGGTACAGCGGCGAGCGCTGTCCTTGACCGAGCACCAAAACGCGAAGCTCGCGTCGCGCCAGTAGAGCGGCCGTCAACAACGTGCCGATGCTGCGACCCAAGAAAACGACATCGTAGTGCCGGGCACTCACAGGGGAGACGGCGCTCCAGATTCGATCAGCACGTGCTTGCCGGTTGCATCTGCGACCAGGCGCGCGCGACCAGCCGCGACTAGCGACAGCGCTTCAACGAACAGCGCGTGCTCCTGTTCGAGGATGCGCGCGCGCACGTCGTCTTCGCTGTCGGTCGAGTGGATGGGGACTTTGCGCTGGAGCACCACCGGGCCCGTATCGACACCCGCGTCGACGAAATGCACGGTGCAGCCCGTCTCACTCACGCCCGCGCGGAAGGCCTGGCCCTGCGCGTCGACACCCGGAAATGCTGGCAAAAGGGATGGATGAATATTGAGGATGCGGCCTGCAAAGGCGTCGAGAAAGAGCGGCGTCAGCACGCGCATGAAGCCCGCCAAGGCGACCCATTCGACGCCGGCCTTTCGCAGTTCGACAACGACCGCTTCGTCGAAGGCAGTGCGCGAACCGAACAGCTTGTGATCGACGACGACTGCAGGGACGCCAGCTTGACGCGCGCGTTGGAGGCCGAGGGCGTCCGATCGATTGCTCAGCACCACGCGGATGCGCGCGTCAAGGCGTCCATCTCGAGCGGCGTCCAGCAGGGCCTGGAGATTCGTGCCGCTCCCCGAAACCAAGACGCCGAGCTCGAGGGTCACGCCCGCTGACCCTCGGGGTCGTGCACATAATGCACGACCGCGGGACCTGCAGCTTCCGTCAGGTGTCCAATGCGCCAGACCTCTTCACCGGCTTCAGCCAGAGCATTCGTTGCTGCCTGTTCGCTATCCCGATCAACGACGACGAGCAGGCCGATGCCCAGGTTGAACGTGCGGCGCATCTCGGCCAGTTCGACGGGGCCGCCGCGAGCCAACATCGAGAACAACGGCGACCAAGCGCGGCAACCGTCCAAGATGGCGGCGACGCCTTCGGGCAGAACGCGCGGGAGGTTCTCGGGCACACCGCCACCGGTCACGTGGCAGAGCGCGTGCAGGCTTTCGCCCAACGCGGCGCGCAGCTTTTTGACGCTCTTGGCGTAGATCTTGGTGGGTTTGAGCAAGATCTCGCCCAAGTTCCCGCCCAGCTCTGGCACCTCGGCGTCCAGCGCCAGCCCGAGTTCTTGCTCGATGACGCGCCGCGCCAAGCTGTAGCCGTTCGAGTGCAGGCCCGAGGAGCCGACGGCCAAGACGACGTCGGTGCTCTTCACCCGAGCTGGCCCGAGCAACTTCTTTCGCTCGGCGACGCCGACGGCGAAGCCCGCCAGATCGTACTCACCGTCGGCGTACATGCCGGGCAGTTCCGCTGTTTCACCGCCGAGCAGCGCGCAGCCCGAGAGGCTGCAACCGTCGGCGATGCCACGGATCACGTCGGCTGCCGTGTTGGCGCTGAGCCGTCCGGTTCCGAAGTAGTCGAGAAAGAACAGGGGGTCCGCGCCGGTGGTGATGATGTCGTTCACGCACATGGCCACGAGGTCTTGGCCGATGGTGTCGTGACGGTTCAATGCGAAAGCAACCTTCAGCTTGGTACCAACGCCGTCGGTCCCGCTGACCAGCACTGGCTCCTCGAGGCCAGGGGGCAGACTGCACAAACCAGCGAACCCGCCGATGCCTTCGAGCACGAAGGGAGTGCGCGTGCGAGCCGCTAGCGGCTTGATACGCTCGATCAGGGTGTTGGCTTCATCGATGTCGACTCCAGCCTGGCGATAGGTAACGGCCATGGGCGCGCTCTTAGCATCCCTTCTCCGTGGGTCGAAGGGCGCCGGAAAGATCGAAAATTCCCCTGCGATAGCCGCTACCAGCGCTGGTGAACGAGGGGTCGCAGCTTTTCCGTGTAGAGCTCGGAAAGGGCCCGCATTTGGGCCACCGACAGGGGAGGCAGCTCGGCTGCGCCACAATTGGTCTCGACCTGGTCGGGTGATTTTCCGCCCGGGATGGCGCAAGTCACGGCTTCCTGCATCAAGATGAAGCGCAAAGCCCAGGGCGCGAGGTTGCCGCTCGGCACGTCGAGAATGCGGCGCACGCTCTCCACCAGTTCGAGTCCCAGTTCGTAGTCGACGCCGGAAAACGTCTCACCGCGATCGAAGGCTTCGCCCTGTCGATTGTACTTGCGGTGGTCGGCGTCTTCGAAGCGCCGCGTCGCCCGCATCGAGCCACTGAGCAGGCCCGAGGCCAAGGGCACACGCGCCAACACGCCCACGTTTTTCTCCAGAGCCTGGGCGAAGAACAGCTCGGCCGGGCGAGTTCGGAAGACGTTGTAGATGATCTGGACGCTAACGACACCCGGGTACTCGAGCGCTTTCAAGCCTTCTTCGACGCGTTCGACGCTCACACCGTAGTGGCGCACCAGGCCTTGCTCGACCAGTCGATCGAGCGCACCGAACACCTCGGGCGCGTAGTAGACGTCGGTGGGCGGGCAGTGCAGCTGCAGCAGATCGAGCGCCTCGACACCGAGATTCTGGAGGCTGCGCTCCACGAAGGCGCGCAGGTTCGCACCATCGTAACCGGAAGCGACATGCGGTTGCAGCCGACGGCCTGCTTTGGTCGCGACCACGAGCGAGTCGCCGACCTCTCGACGCAGTCGGCCGACGACGCGCTCGCTCCGACCATCCCCGTAGACGTCGGCTGTATCGATGAAATTGACCCCCAGCTCGACGGCGCGCCGCATGGCGCTCAGCGAGTCTTCGTCGCTGACTGCACCAAAATCGCCGCCGGTAGCCCAGGCGCCGAAGCTGATGGTCGATAGGCTCAGGCCCGATTTTCCGAGCGTTCGGTAGCGCATGGCTCAGCCTACAGAGACGGATTGTGCTTTCAAGGTGCAGAGACGCTGTTGCGCGCTGGATCGTAAGGAGCGAGATCGATCGGCGGTTTGCGCCCCATAGCCAGCGCCGTCACGACGTGCGCGGTGATCGGCGCGAGCAGGATGCCGTTGCGGTAGTGGCCGGACGCCAGGATGAGCCCTGCGATGCCAGTCGTGCCGAGCAACGGCAGGTGGTCGTTGGTGTAGGGGCGAAAGTTGGACCAGGTGCGGCTCAATTCGGCGTGGACGAGGTTGGGTACCAAACGAATGGCGCCGCTCAGCAGATCGCGCACGCCCCCTGCGGTGACGCCCTTCTTGTAGCCGACGAACTCCAACGTCGAACCGATCAACAGCCGTCCATCTTTGCGGGGAACCAAGTAGACGCCGCCACCCAGGACGACTCGATCGAGTAGTGGCACGGCCGTCTCCAGTTCGACGATCTGCCCGCGGGCGGGCAAAACCGAGCTCTTGGACAGGGGCAACCCTTCGATCCACGGCGTCCAACTGCCCGCAGCGACGACGACCACTTCGGCCTCGATCGTCGTTCCGCCGCTAACGCGCACGCCGCTCACCCGCCTCTTGCCGTCCCGATCCTCCACCAAAACGCGCTCCACGGCCACGCCGTTCAAGAAAGCGACACCGGCACGCGTCGCTGCGATGTGCGTGGCGCGATAGAGCAGCGAGGGAGTGACGCGCGCGTCGTCCATGAAGTGGAGGGCACCGGTGACGTCCGAGGTGAGTTCTGGTTCGAGCTCGCGCACGAGACCGCGTCCCATTTTGAGCGCCTTGCCCGTGCGCAGCTGGAACGAGCGGCGACGTCCGAGTTCAGCCAGACTGGCGCGATCGAAGCGTAGCTCGAGCGACCCGCCTTCAGCGTAGCCGACGTCGATACCGGTGCTTTTGGACAGCTCGCGCACCCACCCGGGATAGATGTCACGACTGGCCCGGCATAACTCCAGCAGCGGCCCCGGCTCGTCGCACTCGACCTCGGCCCCCAGAATGCCTGCGGCAGCGCTGCTGGCCTCGGCCCCCGGGATGGCCTTTTCCAGCACGGTGACGGCCGCTCCCGCGCGAGCCAGGAGCAGGGCTGACGAAGTTCCCATGATGCCGCCGCCGATGACCAGAACGCGTGGCGGGGTATGGGGGGCGCGGGACTTCATTTACTGAACACTTTTGCCGCGCCGAGGGACGTTGCGCAAATCGAGGCCTGGCCCCCTTGGGACTCGCTCCCGTACAAAGTAGGCTAGCTGGTCGCCTCTGCCTGGCGACGACGAGAGGGACGATGGCCGAGCCGATTACCAATCCGATCATCATTTGCCCGAGCTGCGGGTTCAAGAACACCAGCGCCATGACGGGAGACCGTTGTGTGTCCTGTGGCGCGCGTATCGACGACCTCACCGGCAACGTCAGCCTGGGAGACAGCGGCAACAACTTTCAACAGCAGACCTTCAACCTGACCTGGTTCGGCATCGCACTGGGTGTGATGGCGGTCATGACCGGCGCGATCGTGCTGGGCCTGCCCGCCGTCATTCCAGCTTTCGACTTCGAAGGCTCGGCGGGCATGATGGTGGCCATTCCCGTCTGGTTCTTGGGCGGAATGCTAGTGGGCCTGATCTCACCCGGCCGAACGTTCGTCGAGCCAGTCGTGGCCGTGTTCTTGGTGGCGCTGCCGACTGCGTTCATTCTTCATGAGGGTCAGACGGTCAGGACGATGCCCGTGTTCATGTATGTGCTGCTATCGGCGCTCGGTTTGCTGTTCACCTTGATCGGCGCCTACGCGGGCGAACGCATCCAAATGGGCCCGAGCGGTCAGACGGAGTGAGTTCGCGCCGTTCGCGCTTGAACGAGGCGATCTCCCACTGGGGGATCGCTTTTTTCTTGGCGGGGGGAGCGTCGGCCTGCGCCGAAGAAGGAGTCCGAGCCGAACGCCAGGAATTGGCCGCGTTTGGGCAGATGATCGATGCGGTGCGCGACGCGGACAACGAGCGAAAAGCGGAACCCTTGGCGCGGCTCGAAGGGCTGGCCTGCCTAGCGAGCTGCGAGCTGAAGGCCACCTGCGTGGAAGCCTACCGGGCGCAGGTGGCCGCTACCCAATTCGTACGCGAGTTCCGCAAGAGCGCTGGAGCCGCACGTCGTCCTGCAAGCGTGGCCGAACTCAATCAAGCGCGGCTGGCATTCGAAGCTGCTCACGAAAAGGCCGAGCGCTGCACTCGAGCCGAGTTTGCTGCAAAGAAGCGCCTCGGCCTCGACTAGCCGAGGCCGAGCGGCGCCCTCGACCAGACTACTTTCGCCCCTTCTTGCGGGCGCTCTTCTCGCTCTTGCGCGCGTTCTTGCGCGCGTTCTTCTCGGACTGGCTCAGCGTCTTCATTTTGGGAACGCTCGAGCTTGGCGCGCCTCCACCCATGCCCGGGAAGCCGCCCATGCCGGGCATACCTGGAAAGCCGCCCATGCCTGGAGGCATGCCGGGAAAGCCACCCATGCCTGGCGGAAGACCGCCGCCCATCATCGCGCTCAGATCGGGCATTCCAGGTGGCATTTTGCCGTTCTTCATCGCCCGCCGCACGTTGCGAGCCATGGCCAGGTTCTTGAGACCTGGAATGTTACCCATCATACCGAGGTCGCCGCCAAAGCCGCCCATCATCTGCTGCATGAATAGGAACTTCTGTACCAAGTCGCCCACGGCCTGCTCGGTGTTGCCTGAGCCACGCGCCACGCGCTTGACGCGACCGGGCTCGCGCACCAGCGCATTCGGATCGATCTTCTCCTGCGCGGTCATCGACTGGATGATCGATTCGATACGGCCGAGCTCACTGTCGTCCAGACCCGCTGCCGCTCCCGGCGGCATCATCTGGCCCATGCCCGGGATCTTGTCGACCAAGTCCTTCAGCGACCCCATCTTTTGAATCATGCGGATCTGATTCAGAAAATCGTCGAGCGTGAACTTGCCCTGCATCATGCGCAGGGCGTCTTCTTCAGCCTGCTTTTTGTCGATGACCTGCTCGAAGTCCTGCATCAGGCCGACGACGTCGCCCATGCCCAACACGCGACTAGCCATGCCGTCGGGACGAAAGGGCTCGAGCTTGTCGGTCGTTTCGCCCATGCCCACGAAGGCCACTGGCGCGCCGGTGATTTCCAGCACGTTCAACGCGGCACCACCGCGTGCGTCACCGTCCAGCTTGGTCAGGATGACGCCGCTCAGATTGAGCCGCGCATTGAAGCCGCGCGCTGTCTTCACCGAGTCTTGGCCGATCATGGCGTCGATCACCAGCAGCACGTTCTCGGGCTTGGTGAGCACGAAGATGGCCGCAAGCTCGTCCATGAGGGCTTCGTCGATCGCGAGACGGCCCGCGGTGTCGTAGACGATCACGTCGGAGCCGAGCCTCTTGGCCTCGTCGCTTGCCGCGACGCAGATCTCGACCGGAGACGCGCCCGCGATGTTGAAGACCGGGACGTCGATCTGAGCGCCGAGTACCTTGAGCTGCTCGACGGCGGCGGGTCGCTGCATGTCGGCTGCGACCAAGAGAGGCTTCTTGCCTTGAGCTTGCAGCAAGCGGGCGAGCTTGGCAGAGGAGGTCGTCTTGCCCGAGCCTTGCAGGCCAACCATCATGATGCCGGTCGGACCGCTGCTCGCGAAGCGCAATGGCTCGCGACCGTCGCCGGCCATGAAGGCGACGAGTTCGTCGTGACAGATCTTGACGAACTGATCCGAGGCGCTGACCTTGTGGACTTGGCCGCCGTGCTTGATCTTCGTCTGGACCGTCTGACCGAGAGCTTTTTCCTCGACGCTTGCGAGGAAGCGCTTGACGACCCCCAGCTCGACGTCGGCTTCGAGTAAAGAGCGCCGCACCTCGCCGAGAGCGGCTTGGATGTTCTTCTCGTCCAGCGAAGAGAGGCCGGCCAAGCGATTTTTGGCCTCACGAAAACCTTGAGTCAGAGCTTCGAACACGGGCGATCCCTAGCTGCCTTCGTCCTCGGTTTCCAAGGTGGCCTTCGGGGCAGCCAAAAGCACCAGGGTGTACACATCGCGGCGGCTCATCTTTCGACCAGCGGCCGCGAGTTCGCGACTCAAGAGCTGGGCGGTTTCGCGCGCAGAATGGCCTTTGGCGATCAACGCGCGCGCGCGCCCCTCCAGATCTTCTGGTTCTTGCTCGGGTGGTGCCTCATCACCGCGGCCGGCGATCACCAAAGTGAACTCGCCCAGCCATTCGCTGCGAAAGTCGGGTGCGCTGACAATATCGAGCGTACTCGAAATCACTTCCTCGAATTTTTTCGTCAACTCGCGGCACAGCGTCACGGGCCGTGGCCCGCACACCTGGGCTAGGTCGGTGAGGGTCTCCGTGACGCGATGCGGCGATTCGAAGAGCAGCGTAGGGATGGTGCTCTCTTGGACGAGGCGCAGCATGTCCTGTCGATTTTTGCCGCGGCGAGGCAAAAACCCGAGGAAGCTGAAGGGGCCATCGACCAAGCCCGAGAGCGCGACCGCCGACGTCACGGCGCTGGGCCCCGGGATGACCGTGATGGCAACCCCGACCGCGCGTGCCTGCCGGACCAACTCCGCGCCGGGGTCGCTCACTCCGGGCATGCCGGCATCGGTAATCAGAGCAACTGAGGCACCTTCGAGTAGCGTTTGGACCGCGGCCTCCAGTTCACGCTCGGTCGAATGGGCGTGGAGTGCCAGCAGCTTCTTGCCGTGTACGCCCAGGTGATTGAGAAGCACACGACTGTGGCGCGTGTCCTCGGCGTAGATGCGCTCGACGGCTTGAAGTGTCTGGATGGCGCGCAGGGTGATGTCGCCCAAATTGCCGATGGGCGTTCCGATCAGGTAGAGCTGGCCCGCCATGGTCGGACGCTCGCACGAGGCGTCTGGCCTCGCAAAGTACGCTGTCGTCGAAGCGACCGTAGAGCGATCGGCTGCACGGCAGACGGTTAGCGCCGCTGCTGGCGACCCGTGCCGCGCCGTTCGGTCGACGGCACGAGTGAAAGCGGCCCATGATCGTCGAGCGGCGGAAGATCATCGTCGGGGCCGAAGTCATTCGGTGCGTCTGGGAAAATCGAAGTGGGCTCGAGTTCGATCTGGGTTTCGAACGCGCCCGGCCGGGGTCGCGCCCCTACTTCGGCTGGGCGTGGCGAAGTCGTGCGACGTGCCGCCGTCCTGCTGCGCAATTCGCCCGGACTGTTTGATCCGTCGTGTTCGAAGTCGAGCGGCGGGATGAGCAGATCGTGGTTGGCGTGCGCGCCGGGCGCCGGCAACACGGGCGAGAGACCACTGCGCGGATCGTTGGGATAGAAAGGTGATGCGACCAAGTCGTCAGCCAGCGTGGCCTCGAGTGGCGCCGGTACCAGCATCGCCGGCAGGCCTGGCACTGGCTTCTCGACGTCGGCTCCGCGCGACGACGAGGCTGGTGGCGCCCAGGGTGTGGGGGCCGACATGGGTGGCAGGCCTGAAAAGCGCGAATTCTCGAGGCGGATGCGACTCTGACTGCTTGCGCCGCCGACCTTCATGGCCTCGCGCAAAGCGTTCCAGAACGCGCGGACGCTTTGGTACCGGTAGCGGGGATCGACAGCCAATGCCTTGCCAAAGACGGCTTCGACTTCGTCGGCTACCTCGACGCCTTCGTTGCGCGGCGTCGGGCGCACTTTGCCGTCCAGCGCCGTCCCCATCATGGCCTGATGATCGCCCGAGATGACGGCATCGCCCTTGATGATTTCAACCAGTGTGAGAGCGAGGCCCCACACGTCCGTCCACGCGCCCGTCTGGCCGTAGCGTTTGGGTACCCATTGCTCGGGCGCCCCATAAGCAGGTGAAAACGGCGCTTGCCCACTCGTTTGGCTAAAATGTCCGGCGAGCTGCTCGGCGGACCGGCGGATCTTGGAAATGCCGAAATCCAGGATCTTCACGGTCTGTTCCCCCCCGACCGTACACAGGAACAGGTTGTCGGGCTTCACGTCGCGATGGATGATCGCCAATGTTTCGGCGGGCTCGCCGGGCTTGCCGCCGGGCGCCTTGAAATCATGCGCCTGGTCCAGAGCGAAGGCCGCCGGCGTGAGCAGCTCGACCAACTCTTCGAGACCGAGCGGAGGGCGTCCGGCGAAAGCGCGCTCCTCGATGATCTTCTCGAAGCTTTGCCCCTCCAGCCACTCGAGTGCCATGAGTGGCACGAACTCGCCGCTCGGCGTGTGCACGGCATCGACGTGCAGCGGCCTGACGATGTTGGGCAAGGAGCCGGAAAGCCGAAACATGATCTCGGCCTCGGAACGAAACTGTTCCAAGAAGCTGCTGCGTTCGTCGTCCGAGAGCTCGGCCGGAATCTTCAGGCACTTCAGAGCGACAGGCGCACGGAAGTGCAGATGGAAGGCGCGGTACACGACGCCGAAACCACCTTCGGCCACGACTTCGTCCACCCTGAAGGTGCTGGCAATCGTATTGCCGACGAGTCCGAAGCGATCCTTTCTGCTCATGGTCCCACCTCTGCGCGCTCGCAAAGTATACGCACGCTTTCTGGTGCATCGAAGGTGACATTTGGGCTGCGGCGCACCCACATCCGCCCACTCGCGTAAACGGGAGTTGGGCTCCTGCTGGGCGGACAAACGATGTCGAAACGGCTGGCCGGTCGAATCGGCTTGCTTGGCGCGTCAGGCGATCTCGACTGCGTCGCCCAGCCGTTCAGTCAGGAAGGAACGCAGCTTGCCGGTCAAGCGCGCTTCGAGCTGACGCACGCGCTCGCGCGATACGCCAAACTGATCGCCCAAGTCTTGCAAGGTGCGCGGCTCGTCCGCGACCAAGCGCTCGTCGAAGATAATCAAGTCTTTGCCACTCAGGTGCGTTCGAAATTCGTCGAGATTCTGACGCACCAGGTGACTGAGCTCGGCGCCTTCGTTGAGGCTATCGGGACTGCTGCCAGCCGAAGGCAACAGCTCCACGCGAGCGGTCTGCCGTCCGTCCGACTCGTTGACTGGCGTGTCGAGTGAGGCGTCACTCCGTGACAGGCGCTTGTCCATCTCTTCGACCTCGCTCTCGGTGACGTCGAGTCGACCCGCGACTTCGGCGTTGGTCGGCTCGATGCCGAGCGCGGACAAGCGAGCCCGCTCCTTGTTCAGATTGAAGAACAACTTGCGTTGAGCCTGGGTGGTGCCGAGCTTCACCATCCGCCAATTGCTGAGGATGAAGCGCAGCATGTAGGCGCGAATCCACCAGGCCGCGTAGCTGGACAGTTTGACGCCGCGGTACGGGTCGTATTTCTTCACTGCCTGCATCAAGCCCATGTTGCCCTCTTGCACGAGGTCCATCATGTTTCGGTAGGCCCGGCGGTACTCGTAAGCGAGCTTGACGACCAAGCGCAAATTGGCCGTCACCAACCGGGCAGCGGCGTCGACGTCCTGCGTCTCGGCGTAGCGGACGGCCAGCTCTTTTTCTTGCTCTGGCGTGAGCAGGGGATGCGCTTGAATTTCGCGCATGTAGATCTCGAGCGAATCGAGACGACCGACACCCGTCGTCTTCTTGTCTCGAACGAGCGCTTTCGAAGGCCGCGGCGCGGCAAAAGAGTCGTCGTCCGTCGCTTCACCTTCGGCATCGATGTAGGCCTCCGAGCCGGCCCCGTCCTCGTCGGCGCTTTCGTCGTGACTCGTGGTTTCGATGTCACCATCGTCTTCGAGCGCGGTGTCGTCCTCGTCGGCCTCGTCGTCCTCGCCGTCTTCGACCGAACTTGCCGTGGGGTCACTGGGGTCGTCGTCCGCGTCAGCCGGGTTGGGCGCGGCCTTGCGGGACTTGCTCGACTTCGACGACGGCCGCGCGACTGAGCCCTTTGTCCCGCCGGGCTTTTTCGGGGAGGTTTTTTTGGCGGCCAAGGTGCTGTCCGGGAGAGCGGGGACAACCCTGTGTCCCACTGGGCCAATCGTCAAGCGAGCGCAGCGGGGTCATTCATTGCGAACGGCTGCGGCGCCTGGGGATCGCTGACTCGAGCGCGGGAGCCACTTCGGTCGGCCTCGTGGGTCAGGCACGTGGACCCCGCGTCGCGGCACATGGCCAATTCCGCTGTCGCCTGGGCCTGGCTGGACGCCCAACCAGATCAGCCTTGAATGGACTCGGGTTGCGCGTTCTAGTCGCGCACGGAGATTGGGGTAGCGTGCAAACCAACGTGGTGGGCCGAGGGGGAAGTGTGGGGGAAAAGGAACCGCCGGAATCTGCGGCGCGTCGTAGTTGCGAAGGCGGAGCACTCAGACCGCGTGTGCTCGTCATCGACGACGAATCGCTGCTCGGGCAAACGCTGCAGCTCGGTCTCGACGAGAATTTGGACGTCGAACTCGAGGTCTCGGGCCAGAAGGGGCTCGATCGACTGCTCGCGGGCGAGGGGTTTCAGCTGGTGCTTTGCGACCTCAGCTTGCCCGACGTGACCGGCGCCGAAATCTATCGGCGCGCCATGGAACGCCGCCCCGAACTCGCTCAGGTGTTCGTCGTCATGACCGGTGGCGCCGTCACTGCCGATTCGCGCGCGTTCTTGGAGGCCTATCAAGGCCCCCTGTTGCACAAACCGTTCACGCTGAGCGAAGTCGAAGCTCTGGCAGTTCGGCTCCTGGGCCGCGCATTCTGAGCGCGCTCGCCCGTCAGTAGTCCAGCACGACCGGGCGACCCAAAGTCGGGCGGCGATGTGGCACGGCGGCGCGACGGATGCCCGCTTCGGGCAGGGCGACAGCCGACGCGGCGAAGTCGTAGACCGGTCCCCACTCGACGCCCTCTGCGCCGTGGACGAAGAACACGTCGCTCTCGCACTTCTTCTTCAGGCTGAGCAGTGTGTCCGAGGTGATGCTGAAATCGGGGCCACTCATGCCCTTCTGGCGCTTGCGCGCTGTGCCGCCCGAAAGGCGCCAAAGCGCAGTCCCGCGATCCTCCGTGATGCTGCCCACCAAGCTGCACGGGTCCGGCTTGTCCAGCCGCGACGCCGCGTAGAACGACACGGTCGTCGGAAAGTCGCCCCGCGTTTCGGTCGTCACGTCGACGCGAGCCGCGCCGAGAGCGCCGAGCTCTTCCACGTACGTGCTGACCCAGTCGGGCTTGGCCATGCGCTCGACGACGAGCTTCACTTCTTTGCCGTCGATGAAGGTCTTCACCAACGCGAGCTCCTTCTTGAGTTGCTCGAGACCGAGGGCGTCGGGACTACCGTTCGCTTGGACCAACGTGGCCCGCGTGATGCCCACCTGGGGACCGACCTCGTCGATGGAAAAACTAGGAGCCTGCTTCTTCACGTAGGGCTCGGGCTCCGGCTCTTCGACGGGAGTCGGTGCAGGTGCCAAGGTCTTCTTTGGGGGCTTTGCGTCGTCGCAGGCGACCACGGCGCCGAGCAAGAGCAAGGCCGAACAAAAGCGATAGGGGATCTCGAGCACCATCTTGGAAGGATGGACTTTGCCAGCGAGCGCGAGACGGGGCAAGGTCGGCATGAAGAGGAAGGTGCGACGAAACCAAGCCCGAGTGTTAGGCGCCGGACTGGCTCTGGGTGCCGTGGCCGTAGCCGGCGCTGCTCGTGCCCAAGACGCCACGGCGCCGCCGGCAAGTGCAGACGCCGAACATCTTCTGTTCTCCTATGAAGCCTCTCTCGGATGTCCGAGCGAGGAAGAATTTCGTCTGTCGATTCGGGAACGCAGCCCGCGCACCAGAATCCTTCCGGGCCGCCGGCTCTACATCACCCTCGAAGATGGTCCCCGCGGTACGCGGGGTACGCTCGACCTCCGCGATACGCGCGCCGGATCGACGCGTCGCGACGTGGAAGGGCGCGATTGTCACGATGCGGCGCGTGCATTGGCGCTGATCGCGGCCTTGATTCTCGAAGAAGAAGAGGCGGCCGTCCCGGCGGAACAGGGCCCACCACCGAAGCCTGACGCCCCGTCGAAAGCGCAAGTGCCCACGGCGCCGACGCCGACGCCGACCGAGTCTCACTCGCCCGTTTGGGTCACGCGCGTCTTCGCGGGAATTTTGGGGCTTGGTGGTTCCGCGCCCGGCCCGCTGCTGGCGGGCATGGCAGGACTCGAACTGCACCGTGATTCCGGCGGATTTCTTTCGCCGCGCTTTCGCTTTGCTGCGCTTTGGACAGAAGAGCGGTCGTTCACCTCGGAGCGAGGCAGCGCGGTCTTTCAGCACGTGGGCGCAGTGCTCGAGGCGTGTCCTCTCGATCTACTCGGACCAACCACTCGCCTGACGGCGCACCTGTGCGCCGCAGCCGAGGGCGGCGCACTGATTGCGCGCGGCGGCGGGGTGGACGATGCGGCCAGTCACACGACTGGTTTGTTCGCGCTCGGCGGAAGCGTGCTGGTCGGCACGCGGTTGGGCGGAGCTTTTCACCTCGATCTGCGGGGTTCTCTCCTGACGCCACTCCGTCGCGATCGCTTCTTTTTGGACGGACAGTTGTTTCACGAGATTCCGGACGTCACCTTCCGCGCAGGTGCCGAGCTTGGCGTCGACCTCGATTTCTGAACCACAGGAATCAAGGACGCGTGGCGCGGTAGATTCGGGCTTCTCCGTCGCGGTGCGAGACGAAGACCAGCAACCGACCATCGTCTGAAAGCCAGGGATCGGACTCTTCGTCGGCGGTATTGAGGCTCGTCAAGGCTCGGGGTGTTCCAAACGGCGTCGCTGTGGAGGAGCGCGAAGCCACATACAGATCGCCGTCGTCGTCGTCGACATCGCTGACGAAGATCAGAACTAGGCCATTGGCAGAGAATGTCGGAGCGCTCTCCGAGCTGGCGGTGTTGATGCCGAGCAGAGGTTCGGGGTCGGCGTAGCTGCCGTCGCTCTGCCGCGGCGCCAGAAAGATGTCGTTGTCCATGGCTTCCGACCTGCGAATCAGCGGTAGAAAGTCGCCGTTTTGTGCCGGGACACGCGGTAAATCGTCGTCCGCGCTGCTCAACTCACCGAGGTGCACGGGCTCGTCAAATGGGCTCGCTCGCGACGTGCGCTCGGAACGCCAGACATCGAGCTTTCCTTCGTTCTCGCTGGCGCGATCCGACGCAAACCACAAAGTGAGCCCGTCCGGCGAGATGGCGGACGCAGTTTCGCGCATTTCGCTATTGGGGCCTTCGACCAACTCGGGTTCACTGAACGTGTCGTCGATGCTCGATCGCTTGGCCACCCAGACGTCTTCGCCTCCGACACCAGTTTCGCGCTTGGAGCAGAAGTAGATTTCCAGCAGATCACGAGTCAACGACGGATCGTCTTGATTGGTGTCACTGGTCAGCTCGGCGAGTTCGACGACGTCACCGAACGAGTCTGGCCCGATTTCGGCGTCTGCGGGGTCCTCGGTGATCGGTCGATTCTCACCCAAGCTCCATTCGCGCGGCTCGCAGCCGCACGCGCCAACGACCGCCGTGAGTACGACGTATTGGTGGAAAAACACCGTGCGCCAGCACTTCATCGAGAACGTCTCATCTCTAGCCGTTCGTCAGGGGGCAGATTTTCGTCCAGCCTGGCCCAAGACTCGACCGACGCGCTCTGCATGCGGGCTGTTGGGGTAGCGTTCGAGGAAGCTGCGACCGAGTGCGATTGCGCGCGTCTTCTGCCCGCTCGCGGCGAGGGCTTCGAGTTCGAGCAGGAAGGCCTCCTGGCGGAAGGCGCCGGTCGGGTAGGTCACCCGATAGCGGCTGATGCTGGATAGAGCGCTCTTCGCGTCCCCAGCCCCCAAGAGAGAGCGGGCCTCGTCGATCAGCGCGACTTGTGCGGCGAGTGATCCACTGCGCGTTGCCTTGGCCCCAGATCGCTCGCTCGGGCGAGGTGGCGCAGGGGGAGCTTCGACGATTTCGACGACCGCGCTGGTTGAAGCGGGCGGCGACTCCGCCGGGTCCACGACGCCGGGCACCGTGACGACAGAGTGAGCGCGGGGTTCCGACGCCGTCGTTTGGTGGAGCATACCTGCTCCGACCAGCGCGAGGGTGGCCACGGCTGCGCCGATCTTGGCCCCGCTGGAGCCGCCCAGCAGAGCCCAGGGTCCGGTGAGTGGCGGTGAAAGTCCCAGAGCCAACGCCGCGCCCTCGAGCTGACTCGCCGACGGCGCATCGCTCGCAGCCGAGTTCAACAGGGCCCGTTCGACCGCGGACAGCTCGCCCTCGATCAGACGCTGCGGATCGGTCACGACGCGCCTCGCGGATCGAGCAGCGCCTGAACACGCGAACGGAAGGTTTCACGAGCGCGCCTGAGTCGCGACGCCACGGTGCCTGTCGGGATCTCGAGTACTTCGGAAATCTCGCGCATGGTCAGAGCTTCGAACTCGTGCAGCACCAGGATCGTGCGCTGCTCTTCGGGAAGTAAATCCAGCACTTGGTCCAGCATTTTGCGCGCCCTGCCACTGTCTGCAAGCTCGTCGGGAAACGGCGCCGAGCAGGCGAGTAGATCGGCTGTGTCCACCGCGGGCTCTCGGTTCACGTTGCGCCGCACGCTGCGAGCGACGCGGAGCGCCGTGCCATAGAGGAACGCTCGCTCGCTGCCTTCTTGAATGTCGGCAAGTCGCTCTGTCGCAACCAAGAACACCTGCTGCGCGGCGTCATCCGCCGCGTCCTCGGGCACGCCCAATCGCCGCACGACACGCCAAACGAGCGTGTAATGGGCCGAGAACATCCGCTGCAGCCGTGCTCTTGAAACGCGCGCGCCGAGGCTGGGCAGTGACAGATCGAGAAACGCCACGCTAGTCATGGTAGCGCTACGTCAGAACAGCGGCGAGCCGACCGAGAACGCTCTGGTCCATGGAAGCGTCGCACGATTTTGGTCATGCCACTGATGCCAGCAGATCTGAGCTTGATCGCGCGCCACATGAGCGTGCGTCGAATTCTTGCATTCGCGTCTACTCAGGCTGGCAAATTGCCGCCAGCTCTGAAACGCAGCCCCTCAGGGCTTCACTGGCATCTCGCCGTGCCGACATAGACGTGGACGCCGCGATTGGAGGGCACGACCGAGTTCAGGTGCGCGGTGACGTGCGGGTTGCCGGTGAACACGTCGACGTGTTCGCCCTGCACCTTCATGCCGCGGTCTTCGGCAACGAAGCAGCCGTCGTGCGGCGCGCCACCTGGGCTTCGCAGTGCGCCATCGAACTCGGCGATGTAGATGTGCGTCCCCAAGGCGATGACGTTGCTGTCGACCGCCACCGTGCGCAGCGGCGTGATGGCCTTGCCCAAGGCCCCGCGGCCCCAAGGAAAACTCTTCTGATCCAGCTCGTCGAAGCAGATTTTCTGACCCGTGCGCGGACAAACCTCAGCGCAGCTGCAGTCACGCTTGGCGAAGCTCACGGTCGAGCCGGTGAGCAGCGTGCCGCTGCCCTGGACGCAGAGCGCCTCGTAGAAGCCGCGCGGTACTTTGCGCAGGGCCTGGCAGCTTGAGTTCATCACAGCCACAGGAGCACCGCTGAAATCGGCCTCTGCAGGGAAGTCGTAGTAGGTGTTGCGAAAGACGCCCAGGAGGCGCGCATCCGGAGGAGCATCGGTGGGCAAGGCGTCCTTCGATTCGAGCGACAGGACGGGACGCTTTCCGGGTGCATCGGCCAGCTCGCTCTCGCCCAACGGTCCCCTCTGCGCCCCGCCGATGGCAGTGGGGCCCACGGCAACATGCGAACTCACGCTCTCGCCGTTGCCCTTCGGCTCCGCGTAGAGCCGCACGCCTTGGGCGCTCGATGGATTGATGGGCTCGTTCACCCAATTGGTGCCCGATGCACAGGCTGCCAAGAGGAAAGGCAAGAGCAGTCCGGCCTTCATGTGTTGCATTCGTTGCCTCCCGTGATCACGGCTCGCAAGCTCTCGTTGTGAGCGAGCCAGGCTCGACGCACACGCGGCGAGACGTCGCGCGCGGCCAACACCTGGTCCAAGATGCGCAAGCGTCGATCGAACTGCCCGCCAAAGATTCCCGACGACGCGTGCGCGGCGCCGAGCGGTCGACCCTGGTAGACCACGGGACCGCCGAGGTGCTGCGCCGCAAATTGGTATTCGAGCTCCTGGAGCCGCGTCACATCGACCTTGCGGAAGAAGAAGCCGATCATCGTGTCGCCGACAACGCGAGCCACGAAGCAGTTCACTAGCTCCCGCAGCGGGCCTTCTCCGCCCAACTCTTCGAAATCGGTCGCCACGGGCTGGAGTCTTCCACAACTGCCGAAGGCGCGAAAATTTTCAGGAGACGAGCCGCGACTCAGTCGCTCAGGCCGCTGCGCCGTGGCACTTTTTGTACTTTTTGCCGCTGCCACAGGAGCAGGGGTCGTTGCGCCCGACCTTGGGCTCTTCGCGGCGGACCGGCGGGCCGGCGATCTGAGCGCCGTCGACGAAGAACCAGGTGCCGTTGTGCTTGCGGAAGGTCGCACGCTCGCGGTGCTCGAGCGGCGCGCCCTTGACCTTGTACTTGGCTACGAACTCGACCGTGCCGGCCATGTCGTTCTCCCCACCGCCTTCGGTCGAAAGGATCTCCAGGCCCAGCCACTCCGACTGCTTCGACCAGGCTTCGGTGCTGTCGCGGTCGATCTGCTCGACGGTGTCCGGATCGTGCGACTTCATGATGAAGTCGACGTCACCCAGCTCGAAAGCGCGGTAGCGCGCCTGCATGAGCTCGACAGCTGTTTTGGCTTTGGCCTTGCCGGCAAGGATCTGATCGGCGGCTTCGTTCGAGAGGGGCTGGGTCACGGCAATTTCTCCGGCCGCGTGAATGGCACCGAATGGGCCGCCCGACAAGCGGCCCGCCCCCAGGGGCTCACTTTCCTTCGGACTCGGCCGGAACGTCGCGACCCAAGCTGTGCAGCAGCTTCTCGCGAGCGATGCGGGCGTCCACGTATGCGAACACGAGGTTCAGCCTGGACTGCGTGAGCTGCGTCTGCGCATCTGTCACTTCCAGGGTCGTTGCGCGTCCAGCTTTGAACAGTTCGTTTCGTACACGGAAGCCTTCCTCGGTCGACTTCAGAGCTTCGCGGTTCGTCTTGATGGAGGCCAGCATGGTCTCCATGTCACTCATCGTCTGCGCGATCTCCACTCGCAGGCCGTCCTCGAGCTGCTGTCGCTGTGCAGCGATCTCTGCGGCTCTGGAGTTTGCCACTCCAACGTCACCCATGGTCTTGGGGATGTCCGTGGGCGTCCAACTCAGGATGACCGACGCGTCCCAGGTGCCACGAAATTCTTCGGTCTGTGGAAAGTAGCGTTGATTCGGGTTCTGATAGTAGGCGTTGCCCAGCAAATCGAGGCGAGGATAGTAGGCGACCTTGGCCAAGGTTGCGCTGTCGCGCGTCGCCTCCTCGAGCGCTTGCAGTGCACGCAGCTCGAGGCGTTTGGCCCGCGCTTCCTCAACGCCCTTCTCGAGTGACGGCACGGTGGGTGCTTGCACCTCGGCCATGACCTCCTCGCCCACGAAGTACTCGTTGGTGCCGCTATCGTGCATGACCGTGCGCAGGTTCTGAGCAGAGACCATGACAGCCTGCTTGGCCCGCATCAGCAGCAGATCTTGGCTGTACACGAGCGCCTCGGTGCGCAGAACGTCGGCTTTGGACTGTGTACCCATGCTGAAAGCCAACTTGACGTCGCGCAGCGACGCGTCGACCTGAGCTTTGCTTTGCTCTGCGACGTAGAGCGCTCCGTTGGCTTTGACCCACGTGTAGTACGCGATCTTGGCCTCAGTTTGGACCAGCAAGCGCTCGGCACGCTCGTTGAACTGAGCGGATTCCTTGTTCTTGCTAGCGCCGCTCAAAGCCGTCGACAATCGCAGGATGTAGTCAGAGACCGGAACCGTCAGGGTCGCCTGGAGCGTGTACTGGTTCAGGATCACCGTGAAGATGGTGGCGAGCTCGGGCGGCAGTGTGATGTCGGAAAGGCGCGTGTAGCGGGCCGTGCCGGTCAGCTTTGGATAAAAGCCGCCGAGGACGGAGTCGGCCTGCGCCTGTGCGTTTACGACCGTGGCCCGTTTGGCTTCGACGCGCGCGCTTTTTTCGAGCGCACGCCGTGCCACTTCTTGTGATGTCAGCGCGCCCCGTCGAACGAACGACGATAGCTCCGTCTCGAACGCCAGCGGTTCGGGGGCTTCTGGCGGGTCGATACCCGAATCGGCAGGAGAAGCGCCTTGGGGATCTGACATGACCTGGGCCGTCGAAGGTGCGCCAGTAGCCGGTGCGGGCGCACCTGCGCGAGGTGTTGCCGGAGTCGGCGCGCCAATACCAGGAGCTGCACCCGGGGCGGCGCCTTGTGCGACCACCGGAGCGGACAGCGCAGTGCACAGCCCAAAGACCGAGGTGAACAGGAACGGAGATTGGTTTCGCATGGACATCTGAGGCTCGTTTTCCGAAAAATGCTTTGCGGAGGTTTGCTTCATTCCGCGGGCGCGTGGGCGACCTGGGGGCTCGGCTTGAGCCAGCGTGCGAGCCGCGCCTTGAGGCCTTCGAAGCCCAAATAGACGACTGGAACGACGACCAAGCTCAAAAACGTGGAGCTGATTACACCGGCTATCACCGCGATGGCCATGGGCGCACGAAACTCGCTGCCATCGGAGTTGATCAGCGCCGTCGGCAGCATGCCAAGCACCATCGCCATGCTGGTCATGAGGATCGGGCGCAGTCGTTCCGGACCAGCCTCCAGAATGGCTTCAAGGGGTGTTTCCCCGTGCTCGCGCACGCGCTCCAACGCGCGATCGAGCAGCAAAATGGCGTTCTTGGTCACCAGGCCGACGAGCAGGATGATGCCAATCATCGCGCCCATCGCCATCGTCTTGCCGGTGAGAAACAGCCCGACGATGCCGCCGACCAGCGCCAGAGGAATGGTCACCATGATGGTGATGGGGTGGATGAAGCTCTCGAACTGTGAAGCCAGCACCAGGTAGATGAAGACGATGCCCAGCATGAGGGCCAGGCCCATGTTCGAGTTCGTCTCGTTCATCAGGCGTAGCTGGCCGTCGTAGAAGATGCTCGTCTTTTGGGGCATCTTGATCTTGGCGATCTCCGCTTGAAACTCGGTGGCGACGTCACCCAACGGCCGACCGACGGGTGTCGCCCAGATCACGATCTGGCGCTGCCGGTTCTCGCGTTCGATCACCTGCGGACCCGAGGCGCGTTCGAACTTGGCGATGTCGCCGACCTTCACCGGACCGCGCGGGCCGGGCACGCTCACCGACTCGAGTGAACGCGCGTCTTCGCGACCGCTCGCTGCCAGGCGCACCAGGATGGGAATTTCGTCGCCTTTGCGGCGCAAGTCACCTGCGTCGGCACCGGCCAGGGCCGTCCGCAAACCAAGCGCGACGTCGGAGACAGAAAGTCCGCGGTTGGCGGCGAGTTCGCGGTCGACGTTGAGTACCAGTTCGGGCCGACCCGGCGAGTACCGCACCTGGATGTCGTCGATGCCTGGCGTCTTCTTGAGGATCTTCTCGACCTGGAACGCGACGTTCTCGATGTCCGGATACTCCTCGCCGCGCACGTTGATCATGATCGGCGCTTCCGTGGCCGCACCTTCCGCAAAGGGCGGATCGGTGACGGCGATCTTGGCCGACTTGAGTTCGCTGGTGGCGTCGCGGGCGGCCTGCTTGATCGCTTCGAGTCCGACCGTACGCTCGAGTTTCTTGGTGGTCAGCACGCGCCAGCGCACCTTGTTGATCTCTTCATCCGGTCCGAGCGTCGTGAAGACGGTGCGGATCTCGGGGTGGGCGATCAGCTTCTTCTGGACGTGGTCGACGGCGGATTGAGTCTCGTCGAGCGAAGTGCCGGCGGGCAGCTCGACTTCGACGATGAACTGACCGCGGTCCTCGGCGTTCACGAACTCCGAGCCCATCAGACCCATGACCACGACCATCACACCCAGGCTCGACAAAGCCAGGAGGCCGACGATGGCCTTGCGACGCACGGCCCAGGTCAAAATGCGCGCGTACGCCGCGTCTGTCTCCGCGAAGAAGGCGCGCAGCGGTCGCTTGATCGCCGCAAAGCGGTCGGGCCCGCCGACCTTGCCGCTAAAGCGCGATGAGAGCATCGGGTCGAGCGTGAACGCCACGAACATCGAAATGACGACGGCGACGCTAATGGTGACACCGAACTGTCGAAAGAACTGCCCCACCATGCCTTCGACGAATGCCACAGGCATGAACACGGCTACGATTGTGGCCGTGGTCGCCAGTACGGCCAGCGTCACCTCCCGTGTGCCGTCGAGCGCAGCTTGCATGGCGGACTTACCCATTTCCATGTGACGAAAGATGTTCTCGCGCACCACAACGGCGTCGTCGATCAACAGGCCGATCGACAAGCTGAGCGCCAAGAGCGACATCATGTTCAGCGTGTAGCCGAGCAAGTACATGGCAAAGAACGTGCCGATGACGCTGGTGGGCAGAGCCACCGCGCTGATCATCGTCGAGCGCAGGTCCATCATGAACAGCAGAATGACGAGGATGGCCATCAGACCGCCGAACACGATTTCGTGCTGAACCTGTGAGATGTCGTGCTCGATGAACGTCGCTTGATCGATGATGAGCGACGTTTCCATGCCCTTGGGAAAGGTCTTTTGCATCGAGGCCAGCGCGGCCTTGACGCGCTCCGCCACGCCTACGGTGTTTTCGCCTGACTGCTTGAGCACGTCGAAGCTGACCGACTCCGTGCCGTTCAAGAACGTGCGCGTACGGACCTCGGCGTAGCCGTCTTCGACTGAGGCCACGTCGCGCAGCCGTACGACCGAGCCGTTGGCAGCACTGGCCACGACCAGGTTGCGAATGGCCTCGACGTCTCTGAACTCACCTGTCGTGCGGACGGTGACCTCGCGGTCGCCTTCGTCGTAGTGACCTGCGGGAACGTTGAGGTTTTCTGCGCGCAAGCGCTGCACGACTTGGACGGGGGTCAGGTTGAGGGCTTCGAGCTGCTCGCGCTTGAGGTCGACCTGGATTTCTTCGGTCGCGCCGCCACGGACCGTCACCTTGGCGACGCCCGGCACCTGTTCGAGCGAGGTGCGGATCTCGTCCTCTGCGTACTTGCGTAGCGCAGACAGGGAGCCCTGACCCCGCACCACGTAGGTCATGATTGGCGCCGCGGACACGTCGAAACGTCCGATGATTGGCTCTCTGGCGTCGTCGGGGAACTGGGCGCGCGCCTGCGAAACGCGCTCACGCACCTCGGTAGCGGCCTGGGCCACGTCCGTGTCCAACGTAAAAAGCACGACCGTGGTCGACACGCCCTCACGCGAGAATGAGCGCACACGGTCCAAGCCATTGATGCCGACAACTGCGTCTTCGATCGGTTTGGCGATCTGCGACTCGACTTCGGACGGACTCGCGCCCGGGTAGGGAACGGTCACGGCCACGACCGGAAAGGAGACGTCGGGGAACAGATCCGACCCCAGGCGGCTGTAGCCGACGATACCCAGCACCAGGATGGCCACCGTGACCATCACCGTGAACACGGGACGCTTGATGGCGACCTCAGATAGCGTCACTGAGCTTTCTCCGGAGCTGCGGGCGTCGCGGCGGCGAGCGCCTCCGTCTTCACCTTGTCGCCGTTGCGCGCCTCCGGCCGCGGCGAGATCACGACCTGTTCATTGCCCGTGAGCCCCCGACGCACCAACAAGTTGCCGGAGCGCGTGTCGACCGAGAAGACGACGTTGCGTTCTTCGAGCAGGCCATTTCTCACGACCAGCACGACGTCCTGGCTACCAGGGCGCAAGGCTTGTCCAGGAACCGACCAGACCGCTACGGGCTCGTCGGTGTCGATGGTCGCGCGGACGAACGAACCGACGTGCAGACCGTCGTGGGGTTCGACGTCGGCCTCGACAGGAATGCGCCGCGTGCCGGCATCGAGTACGCCGACGACAGCGCGAATGCGGCCCACCGCTACGCCACTCGGTGTTTGGATCGACACACGTGAACCAACGCGGGCCAGGCTGGCGTCGCTTTCGCCGATGCTGCCCTTGAGACGGAGCGCCGACATGTCGACGATCTCGAACAAGGCCTCGCCCGGTCCGACCACGGCGCCGCGTGTGGACGGAGCGCGCGTGACGACGCCTGCGAATGGGGCCGTCAACGTGTGGTTGGACAAACTCGCGCCCGTGAGGCCGAGCTGAGCCGCGGCCGCGGCCGCCTGGGCTTCGGCGAGAGCCCTTTGGCCCTCAGCCTGCACACCATTGGCCTCGGTCAACGCGCCGCTCTTCACCAGTTGCGCTGTTCTTCGCTCGGTGTCTTGGGCCAACATGACCTGCGCGTGAGCGGCTTCGAGTTGTGCCTTGGCCGCGTTCTGCTGAGCGAAGGCTTCGCCCGCGTCGAGTCGACCCAGGAGCTGTCCCGCTTTGACGTGATCGCCGAGCCGCACCTCGACTCCTGTCAACCTGCCGCCCACCTTGAAACCGAGCATGGACCGCTGCTCCGCCTCGATGGTGCCTTCGAGCGAAACCGATGGCACCCAACTGGCTCGTACGGGGCCCGCGACCTGGACCTCTAGCGTATCGGCGTCGGCTGGCGGATTCGCAGCGCGCTTGGCTGCGATGTCCTTTTGTTGCGTCACGGTCGTGGCGATGCGCACTCCGAGCCAAGCGAGGACGAGCACACCGGCGATGCCGAGCACCCAGAGGCCGTAACGTCCGCGAGAACTCGACTCGCCGACGGTAGGGGATTGAGAACCGGCTTCGGTGGCGACCTGGGTCATGATGATTTGGCTCCGGGCAGGGCTTCGCTGAAACTAGATAAATCTGGCGCAAGTCGGCTGAATTCGTGGGGCGGCGGCGTGTGTGCCATCAGCGCAGTCTTGGAGTTGCGCGGTCCGCTCGGGGGGATGTTGGTCATGCCGTTGGCGAGCAATTGAACCAAATGCGGCGCCATGATGCCGTGGGATACGAAGCTCTGGAGCTGCTTGAGGTCGCCGCGAATGTCGGGCTTCGTCGCGCTGGCTAGCAGGATGCGCGCGTACCGATCGAAGCCTCCGGCTATGAAGCCGGCGATGATCTCGAGGTTCAGGTCGTCGCGAATGCGACCCAGACGGCGATCGATGTAAAGGATGCCTGCAATCTGATTCTGGATGCGCGCAGCGAACGCTTCGATCAGGTGGCAGTGCTTGCTCGAACCCGCGCCCTCGAACAAGATCAGCGCGAACGCGCGCTCGTTCCAAAGGAACTCCATCATTTCGACATCGCGATCGAGCAGCTGCAGTTGCAGCTCGGCGACGTCTTGCGCGCCCGAACCTTCGAGCATCGCGTCGAGGTCCTCCATCATTCGATAGAAGGTGCCAAAGAAGTCGCTGGCGACCTCCTCGAAGGCGTGCTCCTTGGTCTTGAAGTGCAGATAGAAGGCACCTTTCGACACGCCGGCCCGGGAGGTGATGCTGCTGATGCGCGCACCATCTAGGCCATCTTCGGAAAATTCCGTTCGAGCTGCTCGGAGCAACCTACCGCGAATCGTGGGATCAGCCTTACGTGCCATGGGAGTTTAGGGGGAGAGCGGGCTGGAATCTGCCGGCGATTTGTGAAGCTGCTGGACGCCAGGACGTGAAGAAACGTGAAGAACGGCGGGAGCGCAGGGCTCCCATCGGATAAATGACCATTCAGTCACTGACCGGCGAGTCATTAACACGACGACCAAAACGAGCAACCGGAAAATACTGCGTTCCGGTCGTTCGGTTGTCGCTGGATTTCGGTTCGGGGGCCGCAGGGGCTGACGGCCAGCTCAGCCAGCCAGAGCCGCAAGCAGCTTGTCGAAGATGCCGCCAAAGGCTCCGTTCGACAGTACGAGCACTGTATCGCCCGCTTTGGCCATGGCGGCCGTGCGAGCTACGATCGAATCGACGTCGCCGGGCGCCTCCGCATTCTGGCCCCTTGCGCCAAGCGCTCGCACCAGCTGATCGACGTCCAGCTTCTCATCGGCAGCGAGCTCGGCGCGTCCGACTGGCGCAAGCAAGATGAGGTCGGCGGCAGCGAACGCGGTTGCGTAGGCATCTTGGTGCAGCCGTCGGCAGGCGGTGGCGCTCCGTGGCTCGAAGATGGCGATGAGCTTGCCTTGTCGGTGCTTGTTGCGCAGCGCATCGACGGTTGCAGCCACTGCAGTCGGGTGGTGCGCGAAGTCGTCGTAGACGCGCACGCCGCGCACCGTACCGCGGAGTTCTTGCCGTCGCTTCACGCCTCGAAACTCCGACAACGGTTCGGCGAGCGAGCGCAACGGGACGCCGTAGCCTTGAGCCGCCGCCGCCAGGGCTGCTACGGCATTCTTCAGGTTGTGCCGCCCTGCCAGCGGGGAAACGTAACGCCCTGCCAGGACGCCGCCGGCAAACAAATCGAAGGTGATGCCGGCTTCCGTCTCTTGTGCCGGAGCGGCCAACCAGTGCGGCGCCACACCGTGCGTGTCCTCGCCTTCCAGTGCGTAGTAGGCCACCTCACAGGTGGCGCTTTGGGCCACGTCGACGACCGTTTGCTCGCTCGCGCAGGCAACCAGCAGACCGTTCTTCGGCAATCCTCGTACGAACTCGACAAAGGCGCTGCGGTACGAATCGAAGGTCGGGTAGATGTCGATGTGGTCGTGTTCGATCGAGGTGATGATGGCGACCTCCGCGTCGTAGTGGAGGAACTTCGCCGTCTTCTCCCAGAACGCGGTATCGTACTCGTCCCCTTCCAGCACGAAGGGGGGCCGTCGAGTCCCGACGAAGCTGCCGTTCGTCTGCAACTTGCGCTTGCCGGCGGCGCGAAAGCTGCGATCCAACGAACTGGGCACTCCGCCGATGAGAAAGCCCGGGGCCAGGCCGCAACGATCGAGTAAGTGCGCGCATAGCGCGCTGGTGGTCGTCTTGCCGTGTGTGCCAGCGACGACGAGCGGCGCGGTGCCCGGCAAGGCAAAGCGCCTGAGCGCGTCGGCGATGTGCAGTCGGGGCACACCGAATTCGATGGCGGCCACGGCCTCGGCGTTGTCCTTTCGACAGACGTTGCCAATCACCACCAGATCCGGAGCGTCGTGCTCGGCAGTGGCTCGCAGATGGTCTTTGTCGAAACCAGTGAACAAACGAATGCCCCACTGCTCGAGAGCCGGACCCATCGGCGGGTAGAATGCGACATCGCTGCCAGTCACTTCGTGCCCCATTTCTTGGAGCAGGCCAGCGAGTGCACCCATGCCCGTGCCAGCGACGGCGGTGATGTGGATCCGCATGGCCCAACCTCTAGCGCGTTTGTGCAAGTGTTTTGAGCCCCGTTGGCGCCCTTGGGAGAGATTCGCCTTTTTGCTAGGGTCCGCGCCCTTCTCATGAAGATTGTCGACGCGCTTCTCAGGCCCGAGCCCGCCTTTTCTTTCGAATTCTTCCCGCCCAAGGACGATGAAGGCGTGTCGCGTCTCTTCGAAACCTTGGGCGAATTGCGGCACTACCAGCCCACCTACGTCTCCGTGACGTATGGAGCGGGCGGCAGCACCCGCAACCTGACGGTCGATTTGGTGCGCCGCATCAAGGCCGAACTCGGACTGGAAGCCATGGCTCACCTCACCTGCGTCGGCGCGAGCAGCGACGAGCTTGCCCAGGTGCTCGAGTCGCTGCGCGAGGGCGGCATCGAGAACGTTTTGCCGCTGCGCGGCGACCCACCGCGCGGTGAATCCGCGTTCGTGCGTACCCAGGGCGGGTTTGGCAACGCTTCCGAGCTTTGCTCGTTCATTCGCCAGCGTTTCGATTTTTGTCTGGCGGGCGCCTGCTACCCCGAGAAACATCCGGAAGCGCCATCAGCGGAGATCGATCTCGATCACCTGAAGAAGAAGGTCGATGCCGGCGCGGACTTCTTGATTACGCAGTTGTTCTTCGACAATCAGGACTATTTTCGGTTCGTTGAACGGGCGCGCTCCGGCGGAATCACCGTGCCCATCGTGGCCGGCATCATGCCGATCACCAACGTCGCGCAAGTGAAACGCTTCACCCAAATGTGCGGCGCAGCTATTCCCCAGAAGCTGCTCACCCGGCTGGAACGCGACGACGAGCCGGCCGCTGTCCGGGCGATCGGCGTCGAGCATGCGACGGAGCAATGCCGCGAGTTGATTCGCGGAGGCGCACCGGGTGTGCACTTTTACACGTTGAATCGTTCGCACGCGACACGTGAGATCCTCGACAATCTGCGCTGACCCCGGCACGCATTGCGCACCCGCCGAGGCCCCGGCATGCTCGCCTCGTGCCGACGCCGTCCGAAGTTCTCGCCCAAATCCCCATGTTTTCGCTGCTCGACGCCGTCGAGCGTGCGGCGCTGGCGGAGCGCGTCGATGAGGTGCGGGAACCCGCCGAGCGCCAACTGTTCCACGCCGGCGATCCCGGAGGCGCGATGTACATCGTTTTGGAAGGCGAAGTGGAGCTGTTCTTCAAGAACGCGACCGGTGAACGGTTCGTGCTGCAACGCGCGCGGACGGGGGACTTCTTTGGCGAGATCTCGCTGCTCGACGGAGGGGCGCGCACGGCCTCGGCTCTGGTGACGGAAGCGCTGCACGCGCTGGTGATCGATCGCGGGGACCTCGAGCAGTTTTTGGCCGTGTGTCCGACCGCGGCCATCGATCTGATGTCGGCCATGGGCAAGCGCATGCGCGAAACGGCCGAGTTGCTCCGCGGCACTGCTTCGCGCAATGCCAACGTCGAGAGCGAAGACAATCGCAGTGCCGTGCAGAAGTCAGCCGATTGGATCAGCGATTTCAGCGGCAGCTTGCCGTTCTTGTTCATTCACGTGTTCGTCTTCGCGGTCTGGATCTTGCTCAACACATTGCCGTTGGCGAACACCGGCATCGGCGGTTTCGATGCCTATCCTTTCGGGCTCTTGACGATGTGCGTGTCGCTCGAGGCCATCATCTTGTCGGTGTTCGTGCTGCTCAGTCAGAACCGCCAAGTCGCCCGAGACCGCGTGCGCAACGACATCGAATACGACATCAACTTGAAGGCCGAACTCGAGATCGCGCATATGCACGAGAAGGTCGACCACATCTACGAGCAGTTGACGGGACGCCTCGCCAACATCGAGCGCGCAATGCGCTCGACGCCGTCGCTCGGGGCTACCGTCGAGACGAGCTGAGCCCGGTAGCCGTCACTTGCGCACGTGGACGAGAGTCGGACGGGCCGCGTCGAGCGCTGCGCCATGCCAGCCCGGCGGCATCTCGGGCGTCGCCCATTTCCACAAGCGCGCGCCGTCGCGAGGCGAGACTTCGATGTCGCCGTCGGTGTGCTCCACTCCGAAGCGGTCGTGTCGCGGCGACGCCAACAGCCACTGCCCGCTTTCCAGTTCCAGCGCCCAAGGAGCGTCGAGCAAGGCTTCGTCGGGGGTAGACGGCGAGCGCCGCGTTACGTGCTTGCTGACGATCTTGAACGTACCGAGAGCGGTGGAGGCCGTGGTCTTGGGGTCACCCAGTCGATCGCGACCGACACTGACCAAGGAGACGAACACCGGTTTCTTGCCTTCGTAGGCGACGACCGCGCCGGTGATGATGCTGATATCGAGCCACTTTTGGTCTTCACTAGCGAACTCGGGGAACTCGTGGCGCGGCAGGACGACGGTCGCGTCCTTGTGCCGAACCCAGGCGCCGCTCTTGGTGGCGAAGAACTTCTCGTCGTCGACGGTACGAAATCGGCCGCTGAGTTCGAGGCGCTCGTGGTAGCCGACTTCGCCCTTCTTTTCGGGCGGATTCTCGTCGAGCGACCACAGTCGCACTCCCCGGCGCACGACGTAGGCCAACGGCATTTCGGAGTGTTCGTTCAGCTCGACTCCTGCGAATTCACTGCCCGATGCGGACTCCAAGTCTTCGGCGCGCACGAACTGCCCATTCATGCGCAAGCCGAGCAGGAATGGCTCGTTCGACTCGTCGGGGGCGGTCCATGAGCCGACGATGGCCATGACCGTGCTCTTGCCCAGGCGACCACCGAGCTCGACTCCCTTGTCCGCGGCGCGATTGAACAGCGACGTCACCTTGGTCGTGCGCGCGTAGACGTACGGCAGCTCGTCCTCCAACTGGGGTGCGAGAGCCATGGCTTGCAGCGTGGGGTGCTCCAAGTTGGTGGTGGCGACTTTTTCCGTACACACGTAGCCACGCGGCCAGATGGAGTACCAACCGTCGATGCAGTCGCTCGATGCGAAGCTCTTGGGGCTGCGAGCGACTTGCGCGCCGGCATGGAGGTAGCCGAGCTCTGGTGACTTTTTCGATGCCGATGCGAAAATGGGCGTCCGATCGAGCAACGCGCCGAGGCGCGGACCATCGGGATTCACCCCGCCGAGTTCCGGCTTGTGTCCGATCTCGGCCTCACTCGACAAAGCGGGGCCCTTGCCGCAGCCAGAGAGAAGCAGGGCGCAGGCCAACCCCCGCCTGCCGACCACGCCAACGGGCGCTATTGCGCTGAGCGCGTGCCAGCCAAGCCGTGCGAGACCCATGGTTTGGGGCTTGCCACGACCTCCCCAGTTGGGCCCAATTTCTGACCGCTCAGCTCGTGCGATCCTGATGGGCCTTGCCACTGACAACACGCTCGACACCCGCGTAGTCCCGCGTGACTTCGAGCTCGCCAAAGCCTGCCTTTTCGAACAGAGCGCGGACGTCGGCCGCCTGCCCGAAGCCGACTTCGACGGCCAGGACTCCGCCGCGCGTCAGGTAGCCGGGCGCCTGCTCGCTGATGCGCTCGTAGAACGAAAGGCCGCTGAAGCCACCGTCCAGCGCCAAGTGTGGCTCGAAATCGCGGACATTTGCGGGCAAATCTGCGATTTCGTCGGCGCGAATGTAAGGCGGATTCGAAGTGATCAGTTCGAAGCGCTCGGCCTGGTCGACGGCCTCGAACAGATCACCTGGTAGAAAGCGCACTCCCCACAAGGCTCCCAGGCGGTAGGCGTTGTCGCGAGCCACTTCGAGCGCATCGTCGCTCGCGTCGGTGCCCGTGACCTGCCAGGTGGGGCGCGCCTTGGCGAGGCTCACGGCGACGCAACCCGAGCCCGTGCACAAATCGAGTGCCCGTCCGAAGAGGCGTCGGGCCTCCGTGCGGCGCAGCCCGACCTCGACCAAAGCCTCCGTGTCGGGACGCGGGATCAACACACGCGGATCGACGCGGAAGATTCGACCGTAAAATTCCCGTTGGCCCAGGATGTACGCCAAAGGCTCACCGCGCCGGCGGCGCACGATCGCAGCCTTGTAGTGCCCCAGTTCGTCAGCGGTCAGCGGCCTGGTCGCTTCGATCACCAGGCGCACACGGTCGACGCCCAGGGTCGCGGCCAACAACACTTCGGCTTCGAGCCGCGCCGATTCGAGGCCCCGTTTCTTGAAATCGTCCGTGGCCCACACCAACAGATCCTTGATGGACCAGCGCGGTCCTTCGCTCGCGCTTTCGTTCACGAACGCTGGGCCTGCAGCTGGGCCTTGGCCCGTGTCACCACGGCTTCGACCAGCGTGCGGACCTCGGCCAATCGCGCCTCGCTGGGCGCCTCGAAGCGCATCACGATGATGGGGCCGGTGTTCGAGCAGCGGACGAGCCCCCAAGCGCCATCCGGCCAGGTCACGCGCACGCCATCGATCTTGTTCAAGCTTCCCGTGCCCTCCAGAGCCAACGTCGAGTCTTGGACCACCTGGAATTTGAGTTCATCGGGGCAATCGAAGCGCAGCTCCGGCGTCGAGAAGGTCACGGGCAAATCCGAAAGCAGTTCGCCGACGCTCTTGCCTTCTTGGGTGAGAATTTCGAGCACACGCAGCGCGGCATAGATCGCGTCGTCGTAGCCAAAAAAACGATCCGCGAAGAAGAAATGGCCGCTCATCTCGCCGGCCAGGACGGCGTGCTCTTCCTTCATCTTGGTCTTGATGAGCGAGTGCCCGGTCTTGAACATGATGGGCCGACCGCCGTGACGGGCCACGTCGTCGAACAGCACCTGCGAACACTTCACGTCGCCCAGCACGGCCGCACCCGGTAGAGCCCGAAGGACCGTCCGCGCACAAAGCGCCAACAAGCGGTCGCCCCAGATGATCTCGCCGGTCTTGTCGACCACACCTACGCGATCGCCGTCACCGTCGAATGCGATGCCGACGAGAGCTCCGTCCTTTGCGACTTGGGCGATCAAGTGCTCGAGGTTCTTGGGTACGGTCGGGTCGGGATGGTGATTGGGAAAGCGACCATCCATGTCGCAGTACATTTCCGTGGCGACCAAGCCGAGCTTGGCGAGTACGCGCTGCGCCAAGGGGCCCGATGCGCCGTTGCCGGCGTCAATCACGAAAGGAAAGCGCGCGGGGCCCAGGGTCACGCGACTGGTGACGGCCTCCACGTAAGCGTCGTCCACGTTGGCGCGGACGACCGAGCCTGGCTCGCTGGGCGCCAAAAACGGCTCTTTGACGCGTTGCCGCAAGGCCAGCAGATCTTGGCCAAAGAAGGACGCTTTGCCCTTCATGATCTTGAAGCCATTGTCGTCGGCCGGGTTGTGGCTGCCCGTCACCATGATGCCGCCGTCGGCGTCGAAATGGTGCACGCCAAAATACATGAGTGGCGTCGGTCCCACGCCGACGTCGGTCACGTGGGCGCCACCCTGCATCAGGCCGTCGATCAACGCGCCGACCAAGCGTTCGCCGGAAAGACGGCAATCGCGCGCCACGACCAGGCGCGGAGCGCGTCCCTGCGGCGCGAGCATTTCGGCAAGTGCGCGGCCGAGTCGATGCGCGAGATCGCTGGTGAGGTCGCGCTCGGCGACGCCGCGGATGTCGTATTCCCGGAACACATGGTCGGTCATGGGCTTTGCTCAATAGGGAGAGAGCAAGGCTTGAGCCAGCTCAATTTTCTTCGGTTCTGTCGGCGCAGACCGGAGGTGGCTGACAAACGGTGTTCAGCGCCGTTTTTTCGTACCATTGACCCCGGCTGTAGACGAGCGCCGTCCCCGCAGGGGTCGACTCGAAGCGCGTGTGGGGTGGCACGTAAAAGCATGGGGAATCACCTTCGACCCAGGCGCCCTTGAGCCAAACCCACGCGCCGCCCCGGTAGTCCCATGAGCCGTCGAGCCACAAACAGGTGTCGCGGCGGCGCAGCGGGATCACTTCGACCCGAGCGGGGGGTGGGGGAAACGGAACGCTCAGCGCTTTTTCGTGTCCGTCGGGATGTGGTCCAGTTGGAACGGTCGGAGTCGTCGAGCTGCATCCGCCAAGCACGACGACAACTGCGAAGGTGGCCACGCCCTGCGCTGAAGTGCCCATCCTCACGGCAGCGCTCCGTTCATCCAGACCGTGAAACCGTCTCGAAGCGGAGCTTCGAGCACCAACAGCTCGAGCAGAGCGAGCGACAGAAAGGGCCCGAACGCGATGTGCGCCTTGCCGAAGCTCGAGTCGGCCTCGGCACTCAGCACCGGATCTTCGTCGCGCGCACGCTCGAGCGCAGTCCGCTCCTCGCCTTCTGCCTGTTCGATGAGCAGGGC
>JBBQHO010000020.1:0-32747 GCA_038324055.1 Polyangiales bacterium
GACCAAAGAGCTCTTCTCTCGCAAACTGGCGGAAGTGCATTTTTGGATCGGAACTCTCGGGATCCTTTTCTACATCGTGGCTATTTACGCTGCTGGCGTGACGCAGGGCCTGATGTGGCGTGCTTTCGACGAAACCGGGCGTCTCACGTACCCGGACTTCATCGAGACGGTCGTCCGCATTCTGCCGATGTATTGGGTACGCGTCGCAGGCGGTAGCATGTACGTCGTCGGCGTCCTGCTCTGCGGGTTCAACCTTTTCATGACCTGGCGCATGCGCCCCGCCGAGTACGTCGAGGTGATTCAAGAGGCGCCCGCGCTCAGTCGCTATTCGGGCGAAGAGCCAAGCTTCGTTCACCCCGATCACCCCACTCTGGCGGGCCCTGGTCTCTACCTGCGCTATTTCTCGCGAGCCGCGTGGCATCGGGCCTGGGAGCGCAAACCCCTGCGCTTCACCGTTTGGGTTACGGTGGCAGTCATCGTCGCCTCCATCTTCGAGATCATTCCAACATTCTTGATCAAGTCGAATGTTCCGACCATTGCCAGCGTGAAGCCCTACACGCCGCTGGAGCTCTACGGTCGCGACATCTACATCGAAGAGGGGTGCTACAACTGCCACTCGCAGATGATTCGGCCCATTCGCGCCGAGACCGAGCGCTACGGCGATTACTCCAAGCCAGGTGAGTTCGTCTACGACCGGCCGTTTCAGTGGGGCAGCCGTCGTATCGGTCCCGATCTTGCTCGCATCGGCGGCAAATACCCGCACCTTTGGCACGTTCGGCACATGGATGACCCCAAGAGCACAACGCCTCAATCGATCATGCCCCGGTACGCGTGGCTGCTGGAGGACGGGACAGAGTTCGAACGAATCCAAGAGCGTGTCGACGTCATGGCCCTGCTGGGCGTGCCGTACGGAGATGCCGTGCTGCACGCCGAGCCAATGGCGCGCGCTCAATCACGAACCATCGCGGCCGACATCGCAAGTCAGGGGGGGCCGTCAAACCTCCAAGACAAGAAGATCGTCGCGCTAATCGCATACTTGCAGCGCATGGGGACCGACCTGGGCAAGCTCGCGAAAGAAACCCCAAAGGTCGCCCGCATCGAACCCGAAACGAGGACTCCGTGAAGCTTTCCGACGTCATGAGCAACGCAGGTTTGGCCGTTTACGCCGAGGCCGGACTGGTTCTCTTCTTATTGGTCTTCATCGCAGTGTCCGTGCGCTTGTTTCGCCGCGGTGTGCACGAGGAATTTTCCGCTCTGTCGCGCCTACCGCTCTCGAACGACTCGCCCTGCGCAGAGGAGGACCGAGCATGACCGAGCGACACGACGAGAATGCGCCCACGCCGGCCGCTGAGGCCCATGCACCGATGGATCACCGCTACGACGGCATCGAGGAATTCGACAACCCCATGCCCGCTTGGTGGGTCTGGACGTTCTGGGGAAGTTTCCTGTTTTCTTTGGGCTACCTGTTTCACTTTTGGATCGGCAATGGGGTCGGCGACCAGGCCTCTTACGAGGCCGAAATGGTCGAGGTTCGCGCCGAAGCCGCCAAACGCGCGGTGGGGCAGAGAGTGTCCGAAGAAGCGCTGAGCCTTGCCTTGTCAGACCAGGGTTCGGTCAGCGCTGGACGAGTGCTGTTCGAGGCGCGTTGCCAGGTTTGTCATGGACCGCTCGCGGAAGGCCTGATCGGGCCCAACCTCACGGACGACTTCTGGATTCATGGACGGGGAACGCTGTTGGACCTGCACGACGTCATCGCCGAAGGCGTCCTCGACAAGGGAATGCCGGCATGGAGCAAGCAGCTGCAGCCAACTGAACTTCGCCAGGTCATCGCCTACGTCGGGTCCGTGCGAGGCACGCACCTCGCAGGCAAAGAGCCGCAGGGCGAATTGGTGAAGTAAACCGATGCCACCCATCACGGAATCGCCCCAGCGCCGAGCGCTGCCGACGCTCAATCTGGACGGCACGCGCCAACGTGTACGACCCAAGCTGTTCGTGGGAGTGATCTATCGACGGCGGCTGGTGGTGGCATGGGGGCTCTTGACCTTGTTTTTGGCCCTACCCTGGCTTCGTGTGGGGGGCCTACCGGCAGTGCTGCTGGACGTCGTGCAACGACGCTTCACTTTTTTTGGCCGAACATTCCTTGCTACCGACGGCGTGCTGTTGATGTTGGCGCTACTCGCCACCTTCGTGAGCATCATTGCGGTGACGGCGGTCTGGGGACGCGCATTTTGCGGCTGGGCCTGTCCGCAGACCGTTTACCTCGAGTTCGTCTTTCGCCCCATCGAGCGTCTGTTCGAAGGTGACCGCAACGCTCAGTTGCGACGGGATCGGGATGGCGGCGGTATTCGCCGTGTGGCGAAGAACGCGACCTTTGCGCTGCTGAGCGTCCTCGTCGCCAACGTCTTTCTCTCGTACTTCGTGGGCACCGATACCGTCCTGGCATGGGTGACTCGCCCTCCCTCGCAGCACCCCTCCGGCTTTTTGGTCATGTCCGTGACCGCGCTCCTGGTGTTTGCGGACTTTGCATTCTTTCGCGAGCAAATGTGTACGGTCGCATGCCCCTACGCTCGTCTTCAATCGGTCCTGCTCGATCGCGAGTCGACTGTGGTTGCCTACGACGCCAAACGCGGGGAGCCTCGAAAGAAGGGCAAACCCGTGCCCGGCGGCGGAGATTGCATCGATTGCGGCGCATGCGTGGTCGCTTGTCCGACAGGCATAGACATTCGCGATGGGCTGCAGATCGAGTGCATTGCCTGTGGCCAGTGTACGGACGCCTGCAACACCATCATGCCCAAAATCGGCAAACCGCTGCATCTGATCCGCAGCACCAGCGCGACGGAGCTGGAAGGAAAAAAGGGCAGAATCTGGCGTCCGCGCGTGGTGGCTTACACGTCGTTGGTTGCCCTCTTGCTGAGCGCGCTGTTCGTTGCTGGCCGCAATCCGGGTGAGTTCGACGTGACGGTCTTGCGCGGCATCGGCGCGCCCTTTGCTCTGCAACAAGGAAAAGTGCGCAACCAACTTCGGATCAAGGTCGCAAACCGCGGGCACGACGCCGCACAGTTCTCGATCGAGATCCAACCGACGGCCACGCAGCACCAGTCCCAACTGTCGGTCATCGCAGCCGAGAATCCACTCGTCATTGCCGGAAGCTCGAGCCGCACAACCACCGTGTTCACTCTCTCGGAAGTGGGCGACTTCACCAACGGAGAGCTTCCGGTTGTCGTTCGAGTCGCGCGATTGGCGCCTCATGTGGCACACGCCAGTGCTTACAAGTTGCTTGGTCCCAGCGCAGCCGGAGAGCGCCGATGACGACCGCCGCCTTCTCCGCTGAAGGCCGCTTCTGGCGCTGGGTGCCTGTGCTGCTCTTGGGAACTTCTCTCTTGGGCTGGAGTTTCATGGTGTTTTTGGCGCTGGACGACCCAGGTTTTTCCGTCGAGCCCGACTACTACAAGAAGTCGGCTCGCTGGGATGAGCAGGCGCGACAGCGCGCTGCAAACGCTCGACTGGGTTGGCAAGTTCAAGTGCATGCTTCGGGTCCCGAGACCGTGGAACTGCTGGTTCGTGGCGCGCGAAACGAGCCACTGACCGGAGCTCGGGTGCAGGCCGAGGCCTTTGCCGTGTCCCGCGCAAGCGAGCGCCACGCCATCCAGTTTCAAGAAAACACGCCTGGTCATTACACAGCCAAGCTGCCTTCCCAGCGCCGCGGTCTCTGGGAGTTTCGCACCCAAACCGACCTATTGGGGACGCTCTATACCGACACTGCCCGAGCGGAATTCTTCAAGTGAACGCCCTGCTCCTCGGTTCGGTCGCGGCGGCGAGTCTGCTCGGCAGTTTGCACTGCGCTGCCATGTGCGGGCCGTTCGTCGCGGTTTACGCCGGCAGCTCGGGGGCGGCCGGCAGCGCCTGGGCCGGTCACCTGGCTTATCAGCTGGGGCGCCTGGTGACCTATGTGAGCTTGGGCATCGCCGCAGGCGCGCTCGGCTCCGCACTGAACTGGGTGTTCGATGCGGGCGGCGTGGTCGAGTTCGCTGCGATCGCCTCGAGCGTCGTCCTGATCCTGATGGGTGCGTCGGCCCTGATGCCCCGGCGCCTGCGTCCATCCAAGCTCCCCACTTCGACGATCTGGCCGCGTCGGCAGCTCATGCGCCTCGGGACCTCTCCGCGGACCGTCCGCGGCGGACTCCTGGGCCTGGCCACACCGCTTCTCCCGTGCGGCTGGCTGTACGGCTTCGTCGTCGTAGCGGCGGGTAGCGGCGGAGCTGGGTCGGGGGCGCTCATCATGGCGACGTTTTGGGCCGGCAGCGTGCCAGCCCTGCTCGGCGTGGGATTGCTGCTGGGACGTTGGGGCGCAGGCTTGCGCGCTCGGCTGCCTCGCGTGATGGCGGTGCTCTGGATCGCGGTCGGGGTTTTGGGAGTGGCCATTCGCTCGCAGGTGCACGTGCAGGTGCACCAAGGGCGTGCATCCGAACCCAAGGACGCCCTGCCGCCTGCGCCCGCTTGCCACGGAGGCGTCCGGTGAACGCTGTCTCGCACGTGCCCCGGCTAGCGGCCGGCGCCGCTCTGGCGGGTACGTGCCTGCACTGCGGGACCCCCACCAACCGCGAATTTTGCTGCGCTGGTTGCAGCGCGGTCTATGCACTTTTGCGAACCAACGGACTGGACGACTACTACGCGCTGCGCGATCGCTTGGGGGACGAGGGTCAGCCGGTGAGCACGGGGGCCGCAGATTTTGCCGATTTCGATGCGGCCACTTTTCAGGCGCTCTACTGCCGGGAGGAGCCCGGCATGCGACGCAGCGCCGAGTTCGCACTGTCGGGGCTGCATTGCGCCGCCTGCGTCTGGTTGGTGGAGCGGCTGCCCCGCCTGGTGCCTGCCGTCGAAGAGGCGCGCGTCGATTTTGCTCGTAGTCGGGTGCGGGTCATTTGGCGGTCAGACGAAGCCCAACTGAGTGAAGTCGCGCGCGGCCTGGCCAATCTGGGATACGAGCCGAGTGCGCCGCGAGGCGCGGCGCAAGATGCCGCGCTCCGCCGCGAGTTGCGCGGGCTCTTCATCCGTTTGGGCGTGGCCGGTGCCTGCGCCGGCAATGTCATGCTCGTGTCGTTCGCCCTCTACAGCGGCGCCGCCAGCGGAATGGATCCCGGGATGCGGCGCTTCTTCGAGCTCGGCAGCCTCGTCCTGAGTCTGCCGGCGCTGGTGGCGGGCAGCGTTTTTTTTCGCGGAGCTTGGGCTTCGTTCAGGGCGCGCACCGTCCATATGGATCTCCCGATCGCCATCGGCATCGCAGTCGGGTTTGGCTGGGGAGCCTGGGGCATTCTCACCGGCTTCCACGCAGCCTATTTCGATTCGATCACGACCCTCATCTTCTTGCTCCTCATTGGTCGCTACCTGCAAAGAAGACATCAATTGGGAGCCGCCGAGGCCGCAGAGCTTTTGCACAGTGTCACGCCAGCCTGGACGCGGCTGGCTCGGGGAAGCGGAGCCGAGCGCCGTTTCGAACGTGTCGCGGCTGAGACCGTCATCATTGGCGACGTCGTCGAGGTCCGGAGCGGGGAGGTCGTGCCCATCGACGGCGTCGTCGTGAGTGGCACATCGGCCGTCGATATGTCGCTACTCAGCGGCGAATCAGAGCCCGTCGAGGTGGCCGCGGGCTCCCCGCTTCAAGCGGGTTGCGTCAATCGAGGCGCCTCGATCGAGGTTCGTGCGGAGTGCACGCGCGACGCGAGCCGTATCGCCCTCTTCTTGAGGGCTGCCGAACGCTCCCTGCTCGATCGAACGCCTTTGACGACAATTGCCGACCGCGTGGCGCGAGCCTTTACCCTGTTCGTGCTGTCAGCGTCGGTCGCCACCATCGCTTACTGGTGGACGAGTGGCTCCGCGCGGGCGCTCGAGAACGGCCTCGCCTTGCTAATCGTTTCTTGCCCGTGCGCCCTCGCCATGGCCACGCCCTTGGCACTCGACGTTGCGACGAGACAAGCCGCGCGCGCCAAGATCATCTTCTTTCGTGGCCAAGCCCTCGAACAGCTCGCTGTGCCTTCGGTTGTCGTGCTCGACAAGACCGGGACGCTGACGGAGGGCTGTCTGGGTTTGACGCGCTGGGATGGGGATGTTGGCCTCGAGGACGCCGTGCGCGCGCTCGAAGCGGTTTCCGAGCATCCGGTGGCGCGTGCGCTTCGTCCCCTACCCGAGCGCGACGCCGTGACCGTCGATGCCCCGCGCGAAGAAATGGGGCAAGGCGTGCTCGGAACCTACGCAGGCAAGACCCTGGTCGTGGGCTCGGAGCGCTTCGTTTCGAGCCACCTGAAGCACGGAGCCGCAAGCCCCAGTTGGCGCCGCCCAGGCCCGCACGGAGCATCGCCTCTGTTCGTGGTTTGGGGCGGAGAACTCCGAGCCACCGCCTGGCTCATGGATAGGTTGCGCCCGAACGTAGGAGCTGCACTCGGTCGCCTGCGCGAACTCGGACACGAACTGATCGTCTTGAGCGGCGACCATCCAGACGTCGTCCAGACCGTGACGACTGAGCTGACTGCTCAATATGGGCTCGGCCCGCTGTTCCTCCAAACCGAAGGAGGAATACCTCCCGACGGGAAGAGTGCCTTCGTCGCTCGGCTTCGCGCGGCCGGTCGCGCGGTCGTCATGGTCGGCGACGGCGTCAACGACGCGGGCGCTCTGGCCAGCGCGAACGTCGGCGTTGCTGTGCGGGGGGCCGCGGAAGCCAGCCGCCTTTCGGCGGACGTTTTTTTGGCAGCGGGCGGCGTCGGAGACATGGCGCAGCTCATGACCGGCGCACGGCGCTGCCTCAGGACCATCCAACGCGGCATCGCATTCTCGCTCGTCTACAACGCGATCGGCATCGGGCTCGCAGTTACTGGGCGTTTGAATCCGCTGATCGCGGCCGTGCTCATGCCGCTCTCCTCGCTGACGGTCGTCACCCACGCCTATCGCTCGAAAATGTTCACCACCAGGAGTGCCCAACCATGAACGTGCTGTTCGTCATCCTTCCCTTGGCCGTACTTTTCTCGAGCCTTTCGGTACTGGCCTTCATTTGGTCGGTGCGAGATGGGCAACTCGACGACCTCACGACGCCCGCCCTACGCATGCTGCGCGAGGATAGCGAAACGAGCGCGGTCATTGGCCGGCCCGGCGGCCCAATCGCAGCGTCGCGACCCGTCCGCTCGCCTCCGCCTTTTCGTGGCATTGGCTAGTCGTATACATTCGACGCATGCACGAGGGCGCTGAATCTTGCGATGCACGCAGCTCGACGCCGCTGGTTCCGACGGAAAGCGAACTGCGCGGGTTCTTGGAAGCTGCCCCCGATGCGCTCGTTCTGGTCGATCCCAGCGGCTTGATCGTTTTCGTCAACTCGCAGACAGAGCGCTTGTTCGGCCATCCGCGCGCAGAACTCCTGGGGGCACCGGTCGAAGTGCTGGTGCCCTTGCGCTTCCGGGGACAGCACCCGGCTCATCGCTCTGCGTACTTCTCCGATCCCAAGGTGCGTGGCATGGGCGCTGGCCTGGAACTCTGGGGTCTCCGCAAGGATGGCAGCGAGTTTCCGATCGAGATCAGCCTCAGTCCGGTTCGAACCGAGCGAGGCGTCATCGTGGCGAGTTCGATCCGAGACGTCAGTGCCCGCAAACTCACGGAAGAGGCATTGCGTCAGGCAAAGGAGCGCGCCGAGCTGGTCAGCCGTGAGCTGGAAGCCTTCAGCTACTCGGTCGCGCACGATCTGCGGGCACCGTTGCGGAGCATCGACGGCTTCAGCCTCGCGCTTCTCGAGGACTACGCCTCCGTGCTGGACGAGGAAGGCAAGACTCATCTGCGCCGGGTCCGCGATGGCGCTCAACACATGGCTCAGCTGATCGAGAGTCTGCTACAGCTCGCTCGTGTCACCCAAAGCCCGCTCACTCGGCAACCCATCGACGTGAGCGACTTGGCCTCGACGGCCATGCGGCGGCTGCAAGAAGCCCATCCCCAGCGCCGTATCGAGTGCGACATTCAGCCCGGTCTAGCTGATCGCGGAGACGCACGGTTACTTTCGATCTTGTTCGACAATCTGCTCGAAAACGCCTGGAAGTTCACGGCGCACTGCGCCGATGCTCGGGTTGAGTTCGGGGCCGACGAGCAGGGTGGCCAACGCTGCTATTTCATTCGCGACAACGGAGCCGGCTTCGACATGAAGTATGCCTCCAAGCTGTTCGGTGTCTTTCAGCGACTGCACAACCCCAAACAGTTTCAAGGCATCGGCATCGGGCTGGCCACCGTTCAGCGCATCGTCAGTCGCCACGGCGGGCGTATCTGGGCCGAAGGCGCCGTCGACAACGGTGCGGTCTTTCATTTCACCATTGGAGAAATTTGAATTGATGACGTCGAGCGACGCAGTCTTGTTGGTCGAGGACAATGAGGGCGATGAGGCGCTCACTCTGCGGGCATTCAAGAAGCACGATATTCCGAACCCCATCGTGGTCGCCCACGATGGCGCAGAGGCTTTGGGCATGCTGTTCTCAGCGGGGGGTCACTTCGAGCACGAGCTACCCCGCTTGGTGCTCTTGGATCTGAATCTGCCCAAAATCGGGGGGCTGGAGGTGCTGACATCGATACGCGGCGATGCACGCACCCGGTGCCTGCCCGTCGTGATCCTCACCTCCTCGGCCGAGGAACGAGACATCGAGCGTGGCTACGAATTGGGCGCCAACAGCTACGTCGTCAAGCCAGTCGATTTCGTTCGCTTCTCGGAGGTCGTTCGACAGCTGGGTAGCTATTGGCTCAGTCTCAACGAGCGTGACCCGACGGCGAAGCGAGGAGGACAGTGAAGATCCCACTGTCGCTCTTGCTGATCGAGGACGCCGAGGCAGACGAGGCCCTGTTGTTGCGAGAACTCGGACGCGTCTACGCGATCGAGCACTGCCGCGTCGAGACAGAAAGTGCGCTGCGCGTTGCGCTCCACGAGCGCACCTGGGACATCATCGTTTCGGACTACAATCTCCCGGGCTTCGACGCCGTCGTGGCACTCGAGATGGTCCGCCAAGCGGGCCTCGATACACCGTTTTTGATTGCGTCGGGCACGATTGGTGAAGAAACCGCCGTCGCAGCGATGCTGGCCGGCGCAAACGACTTCGTCACCAAAGCCAACCTCAGTCGGCTACTCCCAGCAGTTGCACGCGAGTTGGCCGAGGCCCGAAGCAGGAACCTCCGACGATCCACCGAACGGCAACTTCACGAAGCCGAGACGCGCTACCGGCGGATCGTCGAAACGACTCGCGATGGCATCTTCTTGTTGAATGGCGAGTTGACGATCTGTTTTGCGAATCGGTCGGGCCTCGACCTCATCGGACACTCTCCGGCACATACGGCTGCCCTGCCCTTTCTCGATCTCGTGGCACCGGGCTGTCGGCCCTTGGTTGGGACGCGCTTGGCTGAAGTGATTCGGGGGCAGAATATCCAATGCGAGGCCGCCTTCCTCTGCGCGGACGGCACAGAGCGCTGGGTTCTCTTGACTGCGCAGCCGCCCGACGAGCACGGAGAAATCTTGGTGTGGGCGACGGATGTCAGTCAGCGTCGAAAGCTCGAAGAGCAGCTGCGCCAAGCGCAAAAAATGGAGGCCATCGGCAGTCTGGCGGGCGGCGTAGCCCACGACTTCAACAATCTGTTGTCGGTGATTCTGAGCTACAGCGATATGCTCTTGGTTGATCTGCCTGCAGCAGACCCCCTTCGCAGCGACATCGACGAGATTCGGCTAGCCGGCGAGCGTGCTCGGCAGCTAACCGGCCAGCTCCTGGCCTTCAGCCGCAAGCAGATGCTGGCGCCCCGGGTCATCGATTTGAATCAAATCGTGCGCGGCCTCGAAAAAATGCTCAGGCGCTTGCTGGGCGAGGACCTGGAGTTCACGTTTTTGGCCGAGGCGAAGCCTTGGCTCGTTACCGCTGATCCGAGTCAACTCGAACAAGTGCTGATGAACCTGGTCGTCAATGCGCGCGACGCGCTACCCAGAGGCGGCAAGCTCACGCTCGAAACACAAAATGTCGAACTCGATCGTGGGTACGCCGCCACACATCACGACGTCAGCCCCGGACAGTACGCGATGCTGGCCGTCACCGACGATGGCATCGGCATGAGTGCGGCGACGCTCGCTCGCATTTTCGAGCCATTCTTCACGACCAAAGGCCAAGACAAGGGCACGGGCCTCGGGCTCTCGACCATCTACGGCATCATCAAGCAGAGCGGCGGCCACATCTGGGTCTATAGCGAACTCGGCAAAGGAACGACGTTCAAAGTCTACTTGCCAAGATCGGGACAGGAGACCGACGTAGTATCGGCACAGCCAAGCGAGCCTCACACGCTGTACGGCAGCGAGACCATCTTACTCGTCGAGGACGAGGAGCAAGTGCGCGTCGCCGTCCGGACCATCCTACGCCGTCGCGGCTATAACGTGCTGGCGGCTGCCAATGGCGGCGAGGCGCTACTCATCTGCGAGCAGTACGCCGCGACCATCCATCTTCTGGTCACCGACGTAGTCATGCCCCGCATGACGGGACGCGAGTTGGCCGGACGGTTGCTGATGCTGAGGCCCGAAATGCGCGTCCTCTTCATGTCTGGATACACCGAGAACAGCGTGGTCCATCACGGCGTTCTGGAAGCAGGTGTGGCTTTCCTCTCCAAACCGGTGACACCTGATCCGCTGGCGCGGAAAGTTCGAGAGGTGTTGGACGCCGAGGTTGCGCGGAAGGCCTAGGCCCGTTCAACGCACGCCAAACAGAGCTTCTTCGCGTTTTTCGTGGGCGCGAAAGGCGGCAATGGCGAGCTGCAGCTCATGCAGCACCTCGTAGCGCGCGACGCCAGGCTCTTCGAGCCGGTCCAGTATCCCGATGAATCGATGGCTCAACCACGAGTGTTCGGCCTCCAGAGTTTGCCAGGCGTCCACCAGCTCGCGCTCAGCGTGTTCGGCAAAGATAGCGGCGGTCGCCGGCGATTCCGACTCGAAATGCGCTGCGAGATCACGGATGAAACTTCCCAGCGAACGCGCGAGGGCGGCATGCCACGCTTCGCCTGAAACCTGTCCTTCCCCGCCCTGGGTCGTGAGCAGCAGCTGGACCTCCTGGTGCAGGTGATCGACCGCAGACATGAGTTCGCGGTGCTCCAAAATGAGCGAGAAAGGCCGCATTTCTTGACCCATAGATGTCAATTTGTCGTTACCTCAGCCAGCGCCAAAAAGCTCATCTTCCCTCGCCTCGTGGCGTCGGAAGTCCGCGATAGCAGCCTCGAGCTCTCCCAAAATCTCGTCGCGCGGTAGCTCGGCCTCTTCGATATGGTCCGTGACGGTCAGAAATTTCTGAAAGAGCGTCGGATGCTCGGCATCGAGCTGTCGCAACGTGCCAACCAGCCCTTCATCCGGATGCTCCCTGAATATCTCGAAGGTCGACCCCGACTCTGCTGCGAAATGCGACGTGAGGTTCAAGGTGAAACGGCGCAAGCTGAGGGCCAGATGTGTATCCCACATTTGGTGCGGAGCCTGACCGTGAGCCAGGTCTTCCCACCGCAAACGTGCGATCTCTTCCTCGAATGCGTCGAGTGCTTTCAATAATTCTCGATGCTGGAGAATCAAGGACATGGCGCGAAACTCCTCGGCATGTGCTTCATTGTGCAGGCTGGCTTGGAGAGCGCTGACGGCGCCAGGCCGTGGTTCGGTGTTCATCTTGGCAACCTCCTACGAGCGGCAATCCCTCTCGAGGACCCAAGGAGCAGATTGCGTGCCAAGCGCATTCAAGCCCTCGAACCCGCGCGAACGCGTGCGAACGCGCAAAGTCTGCGCAAGCATGACCCGGCCAGTGCTGGATCTGCGTCTTCGGGCGTTGCTCACCTGCAAGTCCAGCCGCGTGCCGTCCGTTCGGAGAGCCTTATCGTTCAGCACGATCTTGAGAGCCGGCGAGGGCGAGCCGTCGCTCGGCGAGACCTCGCTCCCGACGCAACCGCTACGGCCTGTGTCGTGTCATTGTCGGTTCAGCGGTGCTCACTCGACCCTGACCAGAGCGGTCGATTCACCCAGCTTTTGATGCTGCGCGTCCAACACGTGCAACCGATAGCTTCCCGGGGTCAATGGCGCGGCGATCGTGGTTGCCTTGCCCGAGGCCGTGCTGACGCCCCGCAGTCTGACGACCAGTGCGTCGGCGCTTGTTCCGCAGCGCCCAAACTGCCGGCAGCCACGCCAGCCAAGACCCAGGAGTGGACGCACTCCGCGGGCCTGCTGCACACGCGCAGCCCGGCGCCGTACCACCAGCCGAATCATCGCCGTTCGTCGCGTCACCGCCTAGGGCCGCGGCTCCGCTACCCATTGTTGGCTGACCGCCACTCGATGTCGGGCTGCCACCCTCGCCGGTGTTGGGCCCTCCGCCAGTTGCACTGGGCAACGGATCTTTGGGCGTGAATTGCCACCAGTCCAGGTTGAAGAGCGAGCCGCCGCCGCCCGTAAACACCAGAAACAGGTCGTGCACGCCGCCAATCGTATCCACGTCGCAGCTCACGCTGGTCCAGGTTTGCCATCCTCCCGTCGGCTGAACGGCGCACGAGCCCAACAAAGGACCCGTTTGGCTCTCCAAATGTAGCTCGATAGCGCCTCCGGCACCGGCAGAAGCCACGGTCGCCATGAACGCAATGGCGCCAGTCCGAAAGTCCACCGACTTGACCTTGATGTAGTCGTTGCTCTCAATCGAACCGACGTTGCGACCGCCTGTGCTGCTCTGTTCGACCTCGACGCCTCCGGTCCAAGCGATCGTCTCACCCTCGACTCGCTCATAGGGACTGAGGTTGTCGACGGCCTCTGGTCCGTTCTTGGTTTTGCTGATCTTGGGGATCGATCCGTCGGCGCCGTACTGAAACTCATCGAGCGCAACCGAGCGCTTGTACCCGCCACCGCCCTGGAGCTCTTGCGTGTGGTAAAAAAGGTAGGAATGACCTTTGAAATCCACCGTTCCGCCGTGATTGGTGAAGGCGTGACCGGCCAAGTTGTCCATGAGGATCGACTTGAACGACCAAGGACCCGTCGGCCCGGGGCTGGTCGCATAGCTGAGCGTCTCGGGGAGCGGCCCGCTGGCAAACAGCATGTAGTACAGATCGTTGCGGCGGTAGAACCACGGACCTTCTTCGTAGGTAGTGGGGCGATCGGCCTCGCCGTTGCGTTGTCCAAAGCTTGCCGTGGTGTTGGAGATCTGTTGGACCTGCCCCGAGTAGGAGATCATGTCCTCGTTCAACTTGACGTACCAAAGCCGGGGATTGCCGAAGTAGAGGTAGGCCTGTCCGTCCTCGTCCACGAACACCGTGGGATCGATGTACTGGTAGTTGCTCAAGAGCGGCTCGCCGAGCGCGTCGCTGAACGGGCCTGTCGGAGTGTCGCTCACGGCCACGCCGATCGAGTTCGATACGGGGACGTAGAGGTAGAACTTGCCGTTGCGCTCCACGCACTGCGGCGCCCACGCCTTTCCCGTCGCCCAAGAGAACGAGCGGTAGCTCAAGGGTGAGCCGTGATCGGTCCAGTTCACCATGTCCCTGGACGAGAAGAGGCGCCAATCGTCCATGGTGAAGAAGTTGCCCAGAGTCACATCCTCATCGTGACTCGAGTACAAATACACGGAGTCACCGTGCACCAGTGGCGCGGGATCAGCCGTATAGACGTGCTGGACGATGGGGTTGTCGGCGGACGCAGGAGCGGTTGCGGCAGTTGCAACCAAGAAGCCCACGGCGGCGACGTTGGAAGAACGGAAGACGGGTGCCCTGTTGCTCATGGCTTGGTGATTTCGAACGAAGCGATTGTGACCGAACCACCCAGCGACGTGGTTGCGTAGTTGAACAGGCCAAAGCGGTAGCCCAAAAAGAACTGCCAATCCTTGTTCATGGTGAAGCTGCCACCCAGCGGTAAGAACTCTTGACCGTTAGTGCTATAGTAGAAGCGCGCAAAGCCCCCGCCTTGGCTCGTCCGAACGTCGGCTTCGACGCGCGGCCAGATCTTTCCCCCCGAGAGATTGGCACCGGCTACTTCGCTACCCGTGCTCGCCGTGCTCCAGTTCCCAGTGCTGAGGTTGAGACCGTCGGTCATCACCACGCGCGCGGCGCCGCCGGCTTTTTTGACCCCGATCCAGGCCGATTTGTCACGGAATGCCGCAATGCCGGCCACGTCCCCGTCTTTCATCGCGCTGTAGTCCATCTCGATGGTGGCGATGGAGATGGGGCCCTCGATGCGACGCGTGAGCGTATTGCGCGCCGCGTACAGATCGTTGGTTACAGTTGCGGTCGCCAGGGACAATCCAGAGCCCGAAGCCCACTTGGTGTTGTCCGGGTTGTGGTTCCATTCCCACTCATGGCGCAGCGCTGCCGAGCTGAACGTTTCCGGATTGGGCGGCGCCGAGACCTTGTTGGAGCCGCACGGCAGGTTGGGGAACGGGTATTGACCCCCCAGTTGGCCGTTCACCAGAGTGACGGACGGCCAGCCATCCGTCCAAGTGACGGGCGCCATGACGGGGATGCGTCCAGCGGGGTACGAGTCGTTGAAGCCGATGTAGTACCAGTCACCGTTCTGCGTCTCGACGATTCCGCCTTGGTGTGGGCTGGCGCCCGAACCGACCGCTCCACCGTAGGGCGTCTTGACGGCAAGCGGCCGAAGTTCGTACGGACCAAACGGACCATTGGTGGAGCGGAGAACGTATTCGCCGTTGGCGTACTGAGTGACCAGAATGTAAAAGTTGCCGTCTTTTTTGTAGAAGCGCGAACCCTCGAGCGGACCAGAGACGCTGCCCGGCGTCTGAAACACCGCCTGGTTGCTGACCTGGCTGAGCCCGTTGGAACTCAACTCGGCCACGTTGATCGTGTTGTTCCCCCAGGCCACGTACATCTTGTCCGTGTCGGGATCGATCAAGAGACCCATGTCGTAGTAGCAGCCCTGGCTCGCCTGCTTGGTCCACGGACCCGTCGGCGACTTGGAGGTGGACACCACTCCCCCACCCGAATTGTGCATGCAGCCCATCCAGTAGAAGGTCTCGTTGCTGGCGCGGTATCGCAGGCTAGAAGCCCAGATTCCGTCCACGTACGCTTGTCCACCAATCAAGCTGAACGAATTGTTGAAGTCGAGCGCTGGCACCGAGTGCCCTGCGAACTCCCAATTCACGAGATCATACGAACGAAGGACGGGCGCGCCGGGAGAGTAGTGGAACGTGGATGCGGTGTAGTAATAGGTTTCACCCACACGTATCACCTCGAGATCCGGGAGATCCTGCCAGATGAGTGGATTCGTGTAGTTCTCGGGGCACACCGCGGGCGCCTGACCTGCTCCACCACTGCCCTGTTCATTTGCGCCACCTCCCGCAGTGGCGCCCTCACCCCCAGTGCCGTTGGAGGGCGCCCCGCCCACTGCCGACGTGCCCCCTGAAGCGGGACCGAAAGCGTCGTCGCCGGCGTCGCCTGATCCTTCGCCACAGCCCACCAGCAGAGCGAGCAAGATCCAAGGCGACGACGAGAGAAGGCAACGATTGAGCGGAAGGTGCATGGCGAATCTCGCGCCGAGAGCGGCGAAATTCAATTGGACCGCAGCGTCACCGGTGGCGACAGAGGCGCCCTTTCTCCTCTCGTTGTCGGAACTTTCGCGTGGCGACGGTTCAAGAAGGCCGCGCGCGCAGCGCGTCAGCCTCTTGCGGGTGCTGCAGCTCGGCGCCGGCGCCTCGAGAAGATCCACGCACCGAGCGCGACCAGAGCCAAGCTCGCACGGCTGCCCGTGCGGGGCGGTGTGATCGAGCAGCCCCCCGCAGGACCTGCTCTGTCACCGTCGACATCCTCGCGAGCAACGGGCTCGATCTCCGCGTCGAAGGCCACATTGTCAATTTGCTCCAGGTAAGCCACCAGATCGCTTCGCTCTCCGTCGCTCAGACCCTGGGTCGAACCGTGGAGGTCCTGCGTATTTCGCAGGACAACTTCGAGCAACGTCGCGGCAGAACCGTCGTGCAGATACGGCGCCGTCTCCCAGACGCCGCGCAACGTCGGTGTATCGAGGCCCTCGAGCGGCCCGCCGAGTCGGCTCCCCGAAGTGGCCACGAGAGTTCCGACGTCGTGCAGGACGCCTGTCGGGCTGTCGGTGAAGTCGAGACCCCCGTGGCACTCTTGGCAGCCCGCCTGTTGGAAGAGCTGTCGTCCCCGCCAAGCCGCTTCGCTGAGGGAGCCATCGGCATCGCGATGGGGGCTCGGATGCACATGGTCGAGCGTGGCCAGGAACTCGGCGAGTGCGTCGAGTTCTGGGCTCAAGCCGGCTTTCGGATCGCCCAGCGTGGTGTTCGTCGTACCGGTCCCGAAATCGTCATCCGACAAAAAGCCAGTTCCCCCGAACGGCCCCCGCATGTCGTGCTCGAAGTCCTGAACCTCGTCGAAGTTGGCGCTCCAGTGCAACGGCCCCTGCCCGGTGCCCCGCTTGCCCAGCAGCGATGTGGTGTTGCGCAGTCCCTCACCGCGGTCGGTAAAGTCCCAGACCCGGCCATCTTCGAAGCCGTCGATGTGACAAGCGGCGCAGCTGATGTAGCCATCGCGGCTCATCCGCACGTCCGACGCGTCGTAGAAGATCTGCTTACCGACGAGCACAGTGGGCGCAAGCTTTTCGGCCTTTGACACGACCACATCCTGGATTTTCTCGAGTGTGAATCCAGTCGACGCAAGAACGGGCGCGGCGTCGAGCACCACGACCGTCCGCGACAGGAAGGCATTGAGGTAGAGCCGGCCCCGATCATCGAGCACCAGGCCGTCGGGCGACTTGGCTAGCTCGAAGACACCGCCGACGATACGCCGGTCGTAGGCATCGAGCACTTCTACGCCGTTGTTGCCCAGGAGCGCCACGAACGCATAGTCACCGAGCGGCGAGAAGGTGAGACTCAGGCCGAGCGTGCGGTTGTTGATGTCGACGCGCTGGTCGAGCCGCTCCTGGTTGGTCACTGGATCGATGAGCGACACGATGGTGCGCACACTCGTCTCGAACGTCAGCGCCTCGCCGCTGCGAGCCAGCCCCCGCTGCACGTTGTCCTTTTTCGAGGGAACCCAGAGTGCGGAGCCATCCGGGCTGGGCACGATGGCGCGCAAGTAGTTTGGCACCCCGCGCGCAGATGCTTCGCTGTCCGGACCTGGGTCCATGGCCAGACGGAACTTGCGGGCAACCTTGAACGTGACCGCGTCGACTTCGACGACCTCTCCGGCGTCAGCCGGAGAAATGAAGCGCGTGACGAAGATGCGATTGGCCGAACTGTCCACCGCGACCCCCGTTGCCCAAGGCCCGACCTCGAGTGTCCGTTGAATTTCGCGAGTTTTCACGTCGATCTCGACGAGCATGCCCAGGCCTTGGAGCGTGACATAGGCTTTGTCTCCCGCGGGGCTCATGACGACACCAAAGGCCCTCGACGCGCGTGGCAGGCGGACCGTCGCAACCTTCTGGCCGTCTGGGTCCAACACCGTGACGCTCGAATCGTCCTGATTGACGACCCAGAGCGTGCCACCCGGGCCGACGGCAAGAGTGCGCGGAGCACGCCCGACCGGCACCTCGAATTGCAGTTCGAAGTCGCTCGTGGAGAGACAGCTCACCGTATCGTTGTCCGCGTTGACGTTGCAGACGCGGCCGAGCTCACGGTGATGTACGATCGTGGACGATGAAGACGGCAGCCGCTGCGGGATGGGCCTGTGTACGGTTTGCAGAAAGCTGTCGGTTCTCGAACTCGCCTGATCCGCTACGGCGACAATGACGGGATAGTGGCCCGGTTTGTCGTAGACATGAGTGGTCGTTCCGATCGAGCTGGGTTCGCTCTGCGTTCCGTCGCCAAAGTCCCATGAAAAGGTGAGCTTGCCCGTGCCGACACCGTTGGCCGCGAACTCGATGGGCACGCCGACGGAGTACGGCTGATTGACGCGAGCCGAAACGCCTGCGCCAGCAGCATAATCGGCTAAAAAGAGCACCACGAGCCCCAGCTCGAGCCCGTGCGCTCTCATGTGCGCCGTGTTCGCCGTCGGAGTGCCACGAGACCGAGAACGAGCAGGGTCGCGCTCGGCAGGCTGGGCGAGGCGCTACGGGGTCGACTCGTGGAGCACGCGCAGCCGGCCGCCGAAGGCGCGTCTTGTCCACCATCAGACGTTGCGCCTGCACTCCCGGTCTGGGCCCCGCTCCCAGCAGCATCGCCACCCGTTCCGGAACCCGCGCCGGAGCCGCCACCGCCTGGAACGGCGGGAGGGGGCGGCGGCGGTAGCTCGATGGAATCACCCGTCGAGAAGCGGAATACGACCTCGTCTGCGAGGGCGTTGCCCATCACATCCTTGATTCCGCCTGCGGCGAGAACCACCTCATAGGTCGTGTCGGCAGCGAACGGCACGTTCGGGCCGAACGAGAGTGTGTTGAAGACGTAGGAATAGATACCGTCGATAGGCGCTCCACCCACAGGGCGGACGATGACGTTTTGTTGGGTGACCGTCTCGGTATCGATGTAGTCGGAGAAGAGAACGCTCAGGCGCGCTGACGGCCGCAGCCCAGTGGAGTTGTCCTTGGGGTAAGTGGATTGAACTGTCGGCGGCGCCTGGTCCTGTCCGTACTGATGGCAGAAAAGCGCGCTGCCAGTCCCATGGTCGTTTCCGATGAACATGAGGTTGCCCAAGGGAGTGACTTGGCCGTGATCGGGATGGTCGCGGTTCAACGTACCCTCGCCAACGACCTTCGGGTTCTGCACGTCCGCGACGTCCACCTTGACCACGTTGTTCTGTCGACCGAGGAAGACGTAGTGATCCTGGGCCGCTGCGTAGAGTTGGTCTCGTCCAATCAGAGCGTTCTTGACCAGCGTGATCTCGCTCGGATTGGCGAACGAAAATGTGAGAAAGTTTCCGTCGCGACCCGCTGAGTAGATGTGATCGGGCCCGCCCACGACGATGGAATACATGCGCGGCTGGTTGCCGACCTGGTCCAGAAGTACGGGATCGTCGGGAACGCTGATGTCGAGTATCGCGTAGGCGCCGCCCTGGTCCGTGTTGCTGATCACCAGCTGATCACCTAGCGCGAACAAGGGCCCCACGCGGAAACCGCCCGTCGAACTGGTCTGGACCTCCTTCAGGAGTTGGGGATTCGAAGGATCGGCGGCGTCCACGACATACAGTCCCCGGTTGCCGCCCGAAACATAGAGGTAGCGGCCCTGCCAGCTCGTTTGCCAAGCGACGTTCTCGTAGTCTCCGCCCGTCACGCCAGGCAAAGCGATCGCGCCGATCCGCAAAGGATTGAGCGGATTGGTGAAGTCCCAAAACTGGATGCCTTGGGTCGTCTGAATGGCAATGTACTGCTTGCCGTCGATCCGAGCGACGGGGAGCGAGTGCGCCTCGCGGAAAATGTTCGTGTCCGCCGTTCCCTCGATGTGTTTGACCTCTTTCGGGTTCTTTGGATCCGAGAGGTCGTAGATGGCCATCTCGCCAGGAGGCACGCCGCTGTCAGGCGTGAAAATGATCATGAAGTAGCCGCGGATCATGACCGCCACGTTCGAGCCCTTCGGACCGGAGGCGTTCTCGATGAAGCGAAACGGCTTGAAATGCTCGCCTTCACCGCAGTCGATGTTTCCGATACCGGGTCCCGCTTGGGCAGAAGCGAGATTCGACTGATCCAGCAGCAGCACGGCCAAAGGGAGGGCGCGACCAGCGAATGATTTGGAGCGAGGCATGGCGTAGAGCGTCGAGCCAAGGAAGCTCAACCCCTGAAAACTCGCACACAACGCCGCGCCTGGGCAGAGGAGCGCACGAGCCTCACCTCTTTGGAGAATTGTGACTAAACTGTTAGCCAGCCCTCAAGGCAGACTCAAGAAGAAGTCGGCCATGGCATTGCTCGCGAAGCACGGCCAGCCGTGGTAGTGACCGTCGGTGAGGTTGTAGCCCTCGTCGTTGTGCGAGCACCAAATCAAGGGTTCACCACAGGCTCCATAAGAAACGCAGCCCGGATCAACGGCCTTGTTCCCGTAGCCGGTGCAGCCCGCAACGGCGTCGAACGCAACGGTGGTGGCCCCACACGAGTTGCTGGAAGCAAATACGTCGACCACGTCCTTGCCGTCGCCCCCGCCGCGCTGGGCGTCCGCAAAGCCTTGAATGTACATCGTGGGGATCGGATCGACCTCGTTGCAGCTCTTCCATGCGGCAACGGGAGCGACTCCCGCAAATCGGCTATCGCCATTGCACAGCATCTGCACGGACATGCCTGCACCCGAGCTGTGCCCGGTCAGGTAGAAACGGCTTTGGTCGACGCAGTACTTTTCCTGCACATCAGCGAGGACTGCATCGATGCGGGGCTTGTCTGTGGTGTGGTCCCAGCCGGCGCCCTGGCTCTTGGGGAAAACGCGAACGAAACTCTCGGCCAAGCGGCTTCCGTTCGTGAGGCTCTGAATCTGAGTGATTGGATTGCCGTTGGCGTGGAGGCCCAGCAGCATGCGCATGGGCGTGGAGCCGTCGTAGCTCTCGGGGAAATCGATGATATAGTTGGTACCCTCCGCGGCGCCGTCGGCGGGTCGACCGCCCTGTCCGCAGCCTGCGCTGGGAACACCCGCCGAGGCGGCCGCGCCGCCGGTGCTCGCGCCACCCGAGGTGGAGCCGCCGCTGCCACCACTCGTCGAACCTCCACTGGACAGCGTGCTTCCGCCCGATGAAATGCCTCCAGAGTCCGCGCCTCCGGTCGACGAATCCGCCGAGTCTTGCCCACCCGTCGCGCCGGAGGAGCCACTCCCCGAGCAGCCCATCACGGGCGCCAGAGGCAGAAGAAGCAACGAGAGCAGCAGCGGGGTTTCGTTCATGTTCGGCAAAGAGTCCACGAAATCGAGGTCGAGAGCAATTAGGCAACGATGGCGTCGAGGAGCCCGGAGTCGGCACCAATCGACTGGTCGGGCAGACCGGCAGCCGCGATCAGCGTGTTGAGTAGCTTTCCATTGTTGGCGTTGCCGGCGTCCACGTACTGACCTTGCTTGAGGAAGCCGCCGGCGTTCCCCGCTATCAGAATGGGCAAGTTGGAGAACGAATGCGAGGGCCCGACGGCGACGTGGCTGGTCCACATCGCGAAGGCGTTGTCGAGCAACGGGCCACCCGGAGTTTGATACTGAGACCAGACGTCGAACAGGTGTTTGAACGTGTTCATGCGAATACGGTCGATGGCTATGTGCCACTCCAGAGCTTGCGGAATCGCGGTGCCCGTCGAACCATCGCTTGCGATGCGGTGGCTGATCCAATGAAAGCGTTCCACTGTTTGGCCATCGAGCGTGTAGCGCGTGCCGTCGGTGCCATCACCGATCTGCAGGGTGGCTACCCGGTTGGCATTGCACGCGAAGGTGAGCGCCACGAGCTCGATATGAAGCTTGGCCACCTCCTCGATCTGTCCATTCTGCCGAAATGCGTTACCCGTGTTCATCGCCTCGAGGGCAGAGAGATTCAGGCCCGCTTCTGTGCACGATGCGCCCATGTTCTGCACGGTATTTTCTACGTCACGGATGGTCGTAAAGTGCAAATCCAGGCGGGCCCGGTCGGCGGAGCTCAGCTGAGGCTTGGCCTTGAGATCGTTGATCTGCGCGCGGATCAGGTCGTTCACGCTCTTGCGACGCAGGGCCAGGTTGTCCGCCTCGGGCGTCGGATTGCCGCTGATCGGATCGAGCAGCCCAGCCAGACGGAGATAGACGTTGTACGGATTTCCCTCCGCTGCACGCACTTGCCCGGCCGAGCTGAAAGAGAGCTTTTCGTCGATGTAGCCTCCCTTCATGCCAGAATAGAGCGTCAAGGGCGCGACCGCGGGCGGATTGAGGCCATTGGCGATGAGCGTGTCCGCTGACGGTCCCGTGGATGTCGCGAGGTTCGCCGAGCCCGTGGTCTCGCGTCCCGTGAGACACTGCACCAGGCCTTGGGCGTGACCACAGCCGCTGATGCCCGTGGGGTACTTGATGCCGCGCACGACAAGCAGGCGCGAAGCGTGGGGCGCTAGGATCCCGGTGCAGCGTTCTGCGGCGAATGCGTTCATGCTTGCCGTGGTCAGAGGACCCAGGCTCGATGGCCAGAAACGCTCGGGTTCTCCGCCCGAGGCCTGAACGACGCCGTTGGCCGTACAGATGAACAGACCAAAGATCGGTTTGGGTGCGCTCTGAGCAAAGGCGGAGCGTTCAGGCAAGCCTTCGAGGAAAGGCAGTGCCACCCCAGCGGTGCCGGCTGCGTAAAGGAAGGCACGACGATTGATGACTCGGCGAGGCGGTTGGGTCATGGCGATTCCGTTCGAGCGCGGGCAAATTCGGGACTGGTGAGGACGGCCAACAGCATCCCCTTGATCGAGGCCGACTCGTCCTTGCTCATGGCCTGCAGCGAAGACACGAACTCCAGATCGTCGAGCCCCAGGTCGCGAGCCAACGCAAATTCCGTCAAGTGCGCCGCATAACAGGAGTGAACAGCGTCGTTGCTGGCTAGAGCCGAGGTGAGTTCGACGATATTGGCGAACGCAATCTCGGTGCTCCCGGTCGAGAACGTGCCCGTCGTGTCGACCGGCTTTCCGTTGTCGGTCGTCCGGAACTGACCCACCGCGTCAAAGGACTCCAAAGCAAAGCCGGGGGGATTGATGACCGTATTGTGGCACCTGGCGCAGATCCCTCTGTCGGTGTGCGCCGTCACGCGTTCGCGATTCGTTTGGCCAGGCACGGGCGGAGGAAGCGGCGGGATCTCACCAGCAGGAGGTTCGAGATGGGCGCACAGCAGGCGATTGTTGATGTCGACGCCACGGTGAATCGGATCGGGCGCTGTCAGGTTCGCGTTGTAAGCGAGAAATCCGAGTCGCGTGAGAAACCCCGGGCGGCTGCCGTCGAGCGTGGTGCGAGTGAGCGCAGGGCCGGGTGCGGACAAGCCGTAAAATGCTGCCGTAGCATCGTTGATGAAGGCCACATTCGAGGTGAGGATCTCCCGGAGGCCGTGGCCCTCGCTAAACACGTAGTTGAAGAACATCACGTCTGCGTCCAGCAAAACGGGGTTCAGCGTCTCGTTGAAATTGGGGTAGAGGGCCGAGCTCTTGAGGATGGATCGGTAGCGATCGAGACCGAACAGCTCGCGATGCAAATTTTCCGCCGATGCGCGCGCCCCGTCTTCCTCGATCATCGAGGTCACCAATTCAGCTACGCCCTGCTCTGAATCGAGCTCACCGGCCTCTGCCGCAGCGAGCATCTCGTCATTCGGCGTCGTGCCACGGAGAAGGTAGGAAATCTTCGTTGCCAGTTCGAGGCTCGAAAGTCGCTCGCCCGTGGGGGTGAGCTCGATGCGATAGACGAAATTTGGTGATTGGAGCAGTGCTTCCACGAATACGCGCGCGCCGTCCGCAAACGCATTGCCACTTGCGTAGAATGTCGGCCCCGAGGCCCAGAGCGTCTCGTACGAACTCTGTTCCAGCGGAGTGAGCGTGCGGCGAAAGGCACGTCGGCCCACCGAGCCAATGAACCCCGCAGAGTCGGCTGGCGCGGAAAGCTTGGCCAACTGGCTCGGGTCCTCGGCCAACCGGGCCGCAACGGTGTCGGCGCCGCGTTGGTAGTCGCCGCTCAGCGTGTCGCTCACATAGAGCGCGCGTTCGTTGTTCGAGAACAGGCCATCGGGCGGGTCGGTGATGAACGCTTCGGATACCCCAGGGGTGGACGGGAGCAGAAGCACGTCCCGTACGCTGTTTTCCCATTGGGCATGAGTGAGCCGAACGACGCGAAAGTACTTGGGTTGGCCTTGCAGCCGCAGCCCTCCCGGCAGCTCCGACTCAGCGCCGGGCCCGTCGTCGTCCCCAGCGTCCGGTCCGTCGAGTTGTGCCGTACAAGCACCGACGACCAAGGCGAGTCCAGCAAAGGCCACGGGCCACGAGATTGTCTTCTTCCAGTGCATGGGGGTGCTCCGTTCAGGGCGATGGGCGATCCAGATAGTCCATCAGCCAAGTCATCGAGGCGCGCGGCGTCGTGCCTTTGACCAAGCCAGTGTTGTCGACCCAAGTTTGCCCATCGATCCAGCCCCAGATCGTGACGCCGTGGATCCAGTCGGTGTCCATGAAGAATGGAAAGTGCTCTTTGTACTTGTTGGCCTGAGCGGTGTCGTCGGCTTGAGCGATGTCGTACTCCGTGATGTAGACCGGCAGGCCCGTGTCGTTGTGCATCTTGGTCAGCAGGCTCTTCATCGTAGCCGCTGAGATGTTGTCGCTGAGGCCGTGGGTCTGGGCGCCGAGGGCGTCGATGGGCCCTCCCGCTGCTAGGACGGCCTTGGCAATGTCGATGAAGTGCTGCGTCTGGTCGGCGTACTCGACGTTGTTGTAGTCGTTCAAGATCAAGATCGCGTTGGGACAGGCGTCGCGGGCCCACTTGAACGAGTTGGTGATCCACGCCCAGGTCGTGTTCGTGCCGCCACCGATGTTGTTGGCGTAGCTTGGTGTCGTGTGAGGCGGCGGCTCGTTCACGACGTCGATCAGTTTCGTGTTCGGGTAACGAGCACAGAACTGCGACATCCAGGTCTTCACTTCGGTCTCGGTCAAGTTGCCGGATGGCTGCTGCGCGCCCCAGACGAAGACGTGTTGCTTGAAGATGATGTCGTGTTCTTCGGTGTAGTCGTAGATGGCGTCGAGCGTCGACCAATTCTTCATGGCGCCCGCGCTGGATTGTACAGACCCCCACTTGCCCGCATTCTCCGGCGTGACCTGATTCCAATAGTTGGCGTAGACCATGCCGTTCACGTCGAGCGCGCCATTGCCCGTGGTGATATTTCCGACGAACTTGCCCAAGGCTGAGTTTGCGCCGCCGCTGCCCGCTCCTCCGGATCCGGGCGCGCCGCCACTGCCGCCGCCTGCGGACTCGAGTGTGAACGACAGCGAATCGAGGTCGAGGTAGTCGCTCGCCCCGACGGTGACCCGCAGGACCTGAATGCCTGCTCCCAGATGAACCGTCACCGGAGCCGAGGAACTCACGGTCCCCCAATCAGCGATCTCTGCGATGGCCAACGTGCCGAGACCCGCGCCACATGACGAGAGCTCGAGCGTACGACCGGCACCAACAGCGCCCGCTTGCGCCACAACCGAGTAGTCGCCTTCCGTCGCGACGTTCACGGTGAAGTCCAACCATTCACCTGCCGTCATCCAGCCGACGACGAATCCGCCCCCCTGTGCCTTGATGTCCACGCTGTCAGCGGTGCGGTAGGCGCCGCCTTCGTTGGTCTCGGAAGTGTCTGAGTATCCCTCCAGGTCGAAATCTTCCCCCTGAACGACCCCGGGGATCGCCCCCAGCGAGCCATTGTAGGCTTTGGCGGGGTCCCCGGGGCAGGCAGCGTTCACGGTAGGCTCTCCTCCACCGGTGCCGCCTAGCCCCTCGCCATCTGCTCCTCCGCTGCTGCCGAGGGTCCCTCCTACCCCATTCTGAGCCGACCCAGCGGCGGGCGAGTCACCCGCGTCGCCCGCGCCGTTGCCGGTGTCTCCGCAGCCCAGCGTCGTTCCCCCAACGACCAAGGCCAGAACGGAGAAATAAGACAGAGTCGAGTTCAGCTTCTTCATCGGGCTTCCTTGGCTCGAGAAGTTATGCGCCGCGCGAGCGCCCGCGAAAGAGGCGAAGGGGCGCCACCCTTGCCCTCAAAATTCCACTCAGCAGGGGCACATTTTCTCCTCCCTCGCTGCCGCCCTAAGGCAGTTCGAGCGCGCGTAAGGTCAGCTGCTCTTTGCCCGAGTCGTTCAGCCAAATGACTCGACGTGAACTCGACGCCAGGGCGGCCACCAATCCATACGGCGCTTGGGTGAGTGCGGAAGGCTCCGAGCCGTCGAGCGGGATCTGAAAAATCCCTTCCATTCGACCACAAAAGACGCGATCCCCGACCGTCAGCGGCGAACAAACCACACCACTGGCCAGTACCTCGGTTCCCATGAAGTCGTGGCTCACTCGCCGCACGCTGCGGCCCGGACCGTCACAATAGAATACAGCGCCAGCGCCGACCGCCAGCATCGACGGCGCGCGCGCCCCTCTCCCAGGAAGAAAACGAGGCTCGCCTCCCTCGAGTCCAACTCTGCCCAGCTGCCAACCGCCGTCCTGCTTGCGCTCCACGAAAACGACCGCATCGCCAAGGAGCGTCAATGCAACGAACGAACCTGTCGCTGCGTACAAGAGGCGAGCTGCGCCGTGGTCGAACGTCCACAGCCGGTCGCCGAGGTCCCCCCCCTTCTCGGTCCAGGCGATGTTCTTGCCCCAAGCGGCGAGAGCTGAAGGCTCCTGGGGCCGCACGAGCAGACGCCGAGCGGCGGCATTGCCGCGCTTCGAAACACTCCAAAAAGCGCCGTCGAGATAGAACACCACGGAGTCGTCCAGCACGGCACGTTGGTGACCGAGTTCGATTGCGCGCCTGACTGGCTTCCCTTCTGGAGGGATTCGCACCATGCCCGTTGGGGTCAGAAGCAGCACGTCGTCAGCGTCGAACGCGAGCGTCGCACCATAGGGTGTCTCTTGCGCCGAGTAGAGAACGCCCACCTGAGACAGGCCAGGCGCGAGCGCCAGTGCCAAGGGCTTGACCTGCGTTGTCGCGGGAGCGGGAGGAGTCATGGCCGCCGCGGGTGTTGGCCGGTCGGGCGGCTCCGCTACCTTTTGATCGCAGCCTGCAAGCGCAAGCGCGAGCGCTGCGCGCGTCAGCGCTAGCCTCTTGGCTGAGGCGGCGAGCCGATAGCGCGTCACAGGCACACAGCTCAAGGCCTGAATGAGCTGACCGTGACAACGGAGTGTGCCGGCAGGCGTACGACGTGATCGGCGGGAAGCGGACCCAAGAGGACCGATCTCTCGCTGCCGTCGAAAGTAGTTCGAGCGACCTGAGCTGTGTCGAGCAGCGCGGACGCGAGCGCCGGGACGTCAACCTCGGCATCCACCGCTTCCAGCCCGCTGTTGACCAGCACCACGGTCAGCGCATCGCCTCCTGCAGAGACCCAGGCCGAAGAAAGCAACGCGTCGGCGTCACTCACAGCGTCGACACGCAGCCAGCCGGCCTCGGTACCACGCGCGTAGTGCGCAAGGGCGTGGTAGTTGGGGCGAGTTTCGAAGGTACCCGTATCTAGACTCACGAGGGCGAGTTTCTCGTCCAGGTCCGGAGGAGCAACGAACTGCAGGTGGAGATACGCCGCCGCCCCCCCGGTCGTGACTGCCTGGTGAACGAGCAGTGCCGTATCGAGACCGCCAGCCTGCATCTCGCTTTGCATGACTGGCTTTTGGAAGTCGCTCCCCAGTGTGGCGAGGCTCTCCAAAAGTGGCAAATCCGGCGCAGCAGGGTCTGTCGTGTAAAAGTGGACGGTCAGCGCTTCGACCGTGCTCGGATCGAGGGGAGCGACGTAAGAGCTCATCATCACGACGCTTCCGACTTCGGGCGCAACGAAAGCATACGGCCCGTCGGCAGTCGTAGCAGCGATCACCGCATCCAGAGCTTCTACATAGCCTGGAAATTCTGCGTCGACCGTAGAACCATCGGGCAAGGTGACGGAAGTCGTGCCTTGTTCGGGCAAGAAGCGACAGGCCTCGAGCCCACTCGGTCCGGGTGGCAGCCAGTCCGGGCCGTTTTGGATGCTCACGTAGTCAGGACGAATCCCCGCCTGTTCGTAGGCCTGGAGCGACGCCCGCCAGTGCTGCGCAAACCCCGCATAGTCGAAGGCCCCTCCCATGTTGCGAGACAGGGTGCAGGTCACGTCCGAGTTGCTGCAGAAGAGGTTGCCATTGGCCTTGAGCGAGGCTGGTGGGCTGTTCGAACTCAGGTAGATAGTCGGCTGTGCGCCGAGCCGTGCAGCGGCCTCGGCAATGAGCTCAGCTGCGACGTCTAGCTCGCCAGCATTGCCGCCGTCGAAGCGATTGCGGATGCGGATGATCTCGAAGCCCGCGTCCGTGAACAGAGCGTCGAGCAAGGCCTCTTTGGCGGGATGTCCAGCAATGGCGTCCTCGTCGTAGGCGAGCGATGCCCCAAATCCGATCAGGGCTTGGTGCTGGACGGAAGGATCGACCGAGATACGGGCCGTTGGCGCGACCGCCGGCACGCAGACTTCGGCTACACACTTGGAACCTTCTGCGCAGCTGTCGACGCCGCAACGCGCAAGACACAGCCCTGTGCTCGGCGGTTGACCGTCGCAAACAGCCACGGCTCCGACTTCTGCGCGGCGGATGCAGGAGCCGAGGCCCGCGTCGGAGCAATCGTCTTGCTGCTCGCACTGAGCCGTACAGGTGCCGCAGAGGCAAGTGAGGTCGCCACAATCGGCGGAGGAATCGCAGACCTTGAGCCAGTTGGTCTGGCTGCCAACCTGAGGACCACCCGAACTACAGCTGGCGGTGGCGAGCACCACCATCATCCATATCCACCAGGGCAAGAGCCGAATTTCGAGCGCGATCATGGGAGGTTTTCCTCGACGATTAGGTACTGACCGCAATAGTAGTGCACTTGATACGCTGCTTGGCCTGAGGGTGGGGCGTCGTCTTCGTTGTGCTCGGTGACCTGCTCCCAGAGTGGGAGGACGCGTGAACGCGTCTCGGCGAGCAACCGTCGCACCTCTTGCTCCTGCGGATGCCCGGGCCACAGGTCGAAGGTCAAGGTCGTCCCCCCCACTTCGTCACTCTTGGCCGAGGTCCGCGTGCCGCTGGTGATCTTGGCCGCGATGGCGTTGAGAACGGTGCGATGGTGATCGACGACCGCGGCCTCCCAGCCCGCTGCCTCGCCCAGTGGCACCAGCACGTGCTCGGCCAGAAAGACGTCGCCGCCTGCTCGGCTCTCGCGCATGACCCGACCGTCGCCGGTCAGGCTGGCCACGGCTTCCTCGAGAGCTTCGCGCGGCTGCGGAACGAGCTGACAGAGTCGCTCGAGCGTCAGAGGCCCTTCGCGGTAGATTTGGATCCAGACCAACGCCGCGAGCGACTCCCCGGAGCTCCCCTCGAGGTTCGCGCCGAACTCGTGGAGTTCTTCCTCGGTCGCCAGCCGAAAGCGGGTTTCGTCCGCTCGGCCGGAGCGCATGACGAAACCGCTTTCCACCAGGTCGTTCAAGATGCCGCGCACCGATGCTTCTTCGTCGTACTGGAAGCGCTGCAGTAGCTCTGTGCGGGTCGTCGACTCCCGCTCCCCCAAGTACGACTGCACGGCGCTCCACAGCGTGACACCTCGCGACGTCGCCGACTCGCCAAGGCGCTGCACCTTCTGACGGTAAGAGCGCAGCGCCATACCGAACATGTCGGCGATGACCTTCTTGCTGACGCCCTGATTCTCGAGCTCGGCCACCAGACCGGCAAACACTTCGTTGGCAACGTGGCCCAGCGGCGACCGAACGCCCTCAGCCGTGGAAAGGCGAGCGATCAGCACGGTCGTTTGGTGGACGATGGCGTCAATCAGGACCTGGGATCTCATGGCTACAATTTCAGGGGAGCACCTCGGCAATCCGCTCGCAAGCGAACTACCAACAGCTTCATCTCCCTGAGGGAGGAGATTTTCACCCCCTCAGGCCTGGAAAATTCCACCCAGGCACCCCCGTTCACTCGACCAGCATAAGAGGCCCCGGCTCGCAGGCTCCCGTCGCGATCGGCCGCGTGAAGGCGCCGAACCAATTAAGGCGACGGAGGTGCTGGCTCAGGCGCGCTAGCCAACACGCGAGCCGCCAACTGACCCTGTCGAGCGTAGTCGATGGCTTCGCCCAGAACCTTGGCTGTCTCCTGAGGCGCGTGGAAGCCCATGCTGTTCTCGGAAGCCACCATGTCGAGCCGGAACTGGGCGCGGCGCTGCAGCGCGAGAGCGGGTGCAAGCTGCTCGGGGCTGGCCCCCGTCGCCTTGGCCCGAATGATTTCTTGGATCAAGTCGACGATCGCCGTGCCTCCGCGCTGCAACAGATCGTGGTTTCGCTCTTGAATCACATCGACGCGAGCCAGGATCTCGCTCTCGTCCGTGCGATGACAGGTCTGGCAGGCGCGATTCACGTTGAGCAGCGGGCTGCGAACCCAATGGTCGCTGACCTTGGTCGCCCCCTCACGCTGGTAGGGCATGTGACAGTCGGCGCACGATACGCCGGCGCGCGCGTGGATGCCCTGGTTCCAGGTCTCGAACTCCGGGTGCTGTGCCTTGAGGATTTTGGCGCCCGTTTCTTGGTGCTCGTAGTCGTAGAACGGCGAGCCGTCCGGAAACACAGTGGCGTCCCAATAAGCTTCGATCTGGTCGATGCTCAAGCCCTTTCCCCAAGGGAAGGTGAGCGGCATCTTGCTCGAGCAATAGTACTCGACGTGGCACTGGCCGCAGACGAACGAACGCATTTCGCCGCGCGGCGCGTCGCGGTTGGGATCATACGGCTGCTCGCGTGAACCCGCGCGCCACAGCCGGATGGATTCGAGCGCGGGCACATCGGCGTCGGACTCGGCCAAGGCGCGGATGCCCACGAGAAAGCCCGGCCGCGTCACGCGCAGCGCCATCGTCTCGGGACTGTGACAATCCACGCAGCTGACCGGGTGAGCGTGGCCCATGTCGTGCACCTTCTTGTCGAGCTCTTGGTAGCTCATCTTGTACGTGCTCTCGAAGCCCTTCATGACATCGCCGCCGCCGAGTTCACGGTAGACGGGAAGGATCGAGGCATGGCAGTGCAAACACGAGCCTGTCTGAGGTTTGGTGAGGCGCTGGGTCCCCTCCTGATCCTGCAGCATGTACGCGTGCCCACGCCGATCGCGAAAATCGATGGAGAAGGCGTAGCCCAGGAACATGCGCTTGAGCCACGGGTCGCGGTCGATGCGTTCTTGAGGCAGCGCCTCGCTGCCCAGATGTCCGCCGTACTTCGTGGACGTGCGTTGCGCCGTGCGCTTGTAGCTGTCGTACTGGGAGGGCCAGTTGCGTCCCCACTTTGCGGGGTCGGTATCGTTCTCACCCACCTCGACCACGCGGACGAAGGGCACGCGTTGCTCGGCCTTGCGTTCGAAAATGTTGGTGAGCAATGCGGTCGCACCGGCCGTCCCCGCAGCGACAACCGCGATGAGAATGCCAAAGGCGGTGCGGCTTCGAAGCCAGCTGCGTTGGTTCGTGTTTTCGCTCATGGGGATCTCTTTTGTGGGCCGCCGAGACCCGCGCGGACGCCGTGGCCTGCTGTGAAATGGCAATGGATGCAGGCCAGCCCACCCGGCTCGGGGTGAACGCTGCGGCTCGAGTCCAGATCATCGCGGCGGAGGAGGCCGTCGGTGAGCGGACCATGACAGCGCAGGCAGTTCTCCTGCAAGACTTCGAGCCCGTGCTGCTTGACGGTGATGGGCTCTTCGAAATTCTGGGTCGTGAACATCTTGCCGTGACGCCAGCCGTTCTCGGCCTTGACCAGGTACTTGGCTACGAAGTCATGGGGCAAGTGACAGTCCACGCAGACGGCGACGCCGTGATGACTCGATTTCTGCCAGGCGTCGTACTCGGGTTGCATGATGTGGCAGTTCACGCAGGCCTTCGGATCGGTCTTGAAGTAGGACAGACCCTCTGCGTACCGAAACGTGTAGCCGCCCACGCCGGCCAAGGTGCCGAGGGCGAGCGCCACGGCTACCGGCCACCAGCCGGACGAGCGCGCATCGACTACCACGTCGACGACTGTCGGCGCCGTGCGCGCACCGGTCAAGGTCAGCGCGAAAACCCGCCCGCCACGCGCGTTTACCCGGCTTCGCAGAAAAGAGGCACAGAGTCGAAGTATCGACTATCGATATATCGACCCGCCTGTAGATCTACCAACACCAGGCAACGTGATGCCCAAACGTCCAGCTACTTCACGTCGCTGCGCACTCCACAGGTTGGCGTGCAGCCGAGGCTACCCGAGGGACCGGCGTCGCACGCCTCCTTGCCGTTCCTGATGCCATCGCCGCAGTACGGGCCCAGTTTGCACTTGGAGGTGCAGCCGCCATACCCGCCCTTGTTGGCACTGGTTCCCAGATCGCATTGCTCGCTGGAACCGTTGCGGATGGCGTCGCCGCAGTACGGCGCTGGGCTGCAGTCCGAGGCACATTGGCCGGGCCCGGTTCCGTAGGCCACGTTGGCTGGGCCGTCGTCGCACGCTTCGCCGAGATCCTCGTCACCCGTGCCGGGCCCGCCGTCGCCGCAATAGGGACCAAACGTGCAGTTCGTCTTGCAACCGTTGTAGGCGGTGTCGTCGTTCTGCGTGCCATCACCCGCGTGGGCGGCGTCGCCCTCGTCGCATTGCTCCGTGACCTGGAGGATGTTGTCGCCGCAGTACGGCAGCTTCAGGCAGCCGGCGCCGCACTCGGTGGCATCTGCAAACGGAACTCCACTCTGCGTCGAGTAGGCGTAGGTGTCGTCGTTGAAACCGTTGTCACACTGCTCTTGGCTGCCGACGTTCATGAGGCCGTCTCCGCAACGCGGTCCGATGACGCAAGAGACGGTGCAAAGACCATCTGCCGAGTAGACACTCTCGGCCACGTTGGCGCCGCCTGCGTCGCAGTCCTCGTAGGCCGACTGCGGGCTACCGTCGCCGCAGTAGGGGCCGTCCTCACACTGGGAGGTACAACCCAGATAAGGCGCGTTTTGGGGTGTTCCTACGTATGCGCCTTGCCCGTAGTCGCACGCTTCGCCGATGTTCTTGACGCCGTCGCCGCAAACGGCCACGAAGTCGCAGTTGCTGCCGCAGCGGTCGACGTTGTCATTGTTGTCTCCGTCGTCGTCACCGTCGCAATTTTCGGTGCCGTTGCGAACGCCGTCACCGCAGTAGGGCGCCTGCTGGCAGTCGTAGCCGCAGCCGTTGCCGT
>JBBQHO010000021.1:0-30676 GCA_038324055.1 Polyangiales bacterium
GCCGGCTGCGAAGTGGCCGGAATCCTCGCGCTCGTCGATCGCCAGGAAGGCGGCCGCGAAGCGATCGAAGCCGCCGGCGTGCGCCTGGTGACGCTCGCGACCAAGCGCGATTTCATGGACGACTGACCCCGCCGATTCGGCTCTCACGTGCCCAGCTATTCAAACTGGCCATACTTCTCGTACAGCTGCCGAAGATACTCGATGAGTTCCGACTCGGGCCCCGTCGAGTCGCCAGCGAAGATCTTCGTGCCGCTGCCATTCTCCCCTGATCGTGTCACGGCGACGAGTCCAGCCGGCAGGTCGTCGTCGGTCTCCCAACTGGCGCCACGACTTCCACCGTCACCCTTAGCACCCGCGCCGCCTGCTCCTCCGACACCGCCAGCACCAGCGCCGCCAGCGTCACCGTACCCCCAGGCGCTCGAGTCCGCGCGCTCGTACGTCTCCCAGATTGCTTCGGCGAGGAGTCTCTTGCCCGTCGCCTGTTCCGTCGCGGTGCACGTCGCCGACGCATTCTCGAGGTGATCGAACGGTCCCCGGCTGACGACTATGTGGCAGTCGTCGAGATCGACGGCCACGAGGTGGTTCGTATCGGCGATCTTCTCGTGATACTGCGCCCAAAGACTGGACGGCGCGGGCTCGTTCGAATCCAGCGACGCACATCCAGTGGCAAGAATGGAAAGAACAATCAGCTTCGACGCTGCGGCGGGTGTCATGGGCACATCACCCCGTCGGGGAAGCGGAAGCGGATTGTTGGCGCGGTTTCGAATTGTGTAGTTAGGATTTGGTTGCCCCTGTCTTTCGCCACGCATTTCTGGGCCAGCGGGGCATTCACTGCGAAAGCGGCGTACTGGCCCAACCAGGCCGCTTGGTAGGTCCAGGCGCCCCTGTAGTCCCAGTCCGTGTCGCGGCCGCCCGATGCGTTGTGGCGCTTCCCGTTCACGTGCGCCGCCTCGTGAATCAACGTCGAGGCCCTGAGTACAACCTGTCGATTGTTGCCATAGAAGTTATTGGGGACCCACAGAGCGGTGTACTTCTTGAGCCCGATATCGGTTGTAGTTGCGATCGCAGTGTTGCCATTGTACGCGCAGGATGCGTTCAACTCTGAATAGACACGTGATGCCCAGCCAGCGCCCCAGCGGAGCAAGTTTCCATCGGTGTCGTTGACGTCCGGCCACGCCTTGTCGGGCGATGTTTCTGTCAAGGCGATAAGAGATGTGAAGAAACGTCCCATCGGCTTGTCGGTGTTGCACGCGTCGTTCCACCCGTGATCTTTCCAGGTCGCGTAGGTCAATCCGAAAAGACTGGCGTTGGTCTTGAGGTAGGCACTTCGGCACCATTTCCATCTCATCGGACCGTAAAACTCGTCGCCACTGTCCGTCTTGGAGGGTACCGTGTAGCAACACGTTTGCCCGCACCCATCCGGCCGGTTTGCCACGCGGCCGCCGAAGGCGGCTGCATCCCGCGATCCCACGAACGCACACGCCGCCAACAGGGCGGCTAGGCTGAGTTGCTTGGCTATGTTTCTCATTGGGGCTCCAAGGTCTCGTGTGCGAACTAGTTCGCGTAGTATCGAATGGTAACGGTCCCTGAGCCGTCCCCATTGAGCTTGATGAGTGTTGGACAACCTTGATTGGTCGGTCCAACGATCTGATTTTGCCAGTCAGCGCTGAACTGACCTTGCCCGGAACCCCCAGCGCACGGATTCTGCCAGGCGAACGGCGCCGGATACGTTCCAGGAGTCGTGGTTTGGAGCTGCATGTTGCGCGTGCCCCACCACGACGGATACGCCGACATGACGCGGAGACAAGCGTTGTTCGGGACCGTAGCGTTCGTACCAGGGGAGCCGAGTTCCGTGGCGATCGCCCACGTGCATGGTCCTCCGCCTTTCGGCTGGCAGACGCCGCCGGTACAGCCATGTCCGGCGACACAGTCGCTCGATAGGTTGCAAGATTGATTCGGGCCGCATCTGGGACAGCTTCCGCCGCAATCGATGTCTGACTCGGCCTCGTTGAGCAACTGGTCCGAACAGCTGGGCACCGGAAGACTTACCGTCGATTCCTCACTACGGCCAAGATCAGCTGCTTCTGCGCTGGTTTCCTCTTCAAGACCGGACGGAACGGGGACGGCGAAATCTGCCGGCTGGGCCTCTCGAAGGTCGAGGAACGCCGCATCCGACGGACTCAGTCGTGCATGCATTTCAGCCAAAATTGTCGGGTCCGTTGCCCCTAGAAGGTTGATTCGGAAAACACAAAATCCTCTCACGGCTGCAACTGGATGCGAGAGGGCTGACAAGAGCGGTTCTCGCGCTTCCGAGATTCCCAAGGAAACCAGGTGAGAAAGCACGGAGATCGACCTATGGAGAACTGCTAGCTGATCGCCTGGATCGGCGTCGTGCACGTCAAGATCGTCGGACAAGTACTCGGGCGGGACCGGTTCTTCCAAAAATGACTTGAGGAAGGGGACGATTTCTGGACGCTCGAGTGCCGCTGAAAGAAACACCAAAGACCAAACCTCTCCGGCGCCCGAAGCCAGTTCCGCCGCCAACTCCAGCTCGGTCGCGACCTCGAGAGGCGGCAATGCCTGAACTGCCTGCTGGGCAGCGAACAAGACGTGTTCGTCGGTCTGAGTGTTGGCCGCATCGTGAAGGTGAACAAGCGCCGCTCCGGCGGGTGTATCACGAAACAATCTCTCCAAACCTGCATCCACGGTTCCGCCCGATGTTCCCGGGCCGGTACGATCCCAAAGTTCGCCCCAAGAATCGTATGGAGCATAACCTACGGTCTGGCCCTGATGAATCTCGACCTGACGTCCAATGAATTGTCCGACGTGTCCAGGGGCTCCGACGCTGGCCAGTTCGATCTTTGCATTAGGGGCGAAGATCGCGCCATGGAACGGCGCGCTGACCACTACTGTTTGCTGGCCGGCCACTACCAACAAGAATTGAGGGCGAGCTCCAGGATCAGCATTGGAAATTTTTCCGCGAAAGGACGCACTACCCTGACTGATCACCACGACGGAACCCTTGCTCTGGTCAAGTAGGATCGTAGCTTGCGGCTCGAGTGACAGGGATGCGATTCGGTAGAATCCGCTGGAAAGGCGAAGCACCGAACGGGCTCCGAGTGAGACGTTGCCGTAGGCGCCAGGCTCAGCATCCAAGTTGGCGTCAGGCGGAACAATCTTGTCAGATGCACTCGAATCGAAGGCAACCGTCAAGCTCCGCGATACCAACGGGCCGAATGACATCGACTGGGTGGTCATTCCGAGAACGACCGCTCCCGCGGCCTTCGAAACGATTCCCTGTGAAAAAGCATCTCCTGTCACCTGCGCCCTATCACGCAAGGCAACGTCGGGAACACTCCATAAATCCGAATCAATTTTGGCGTCTACGCCAACATTCGTCGGCACTTCACCAGTACCGATGGTTAGGCCTTTTACCGTCGAGCGATCATTGATGCGAAGCTCTTGGAACGCGCCCACGTTCACATTCCGAGGGTTCAACGCTCGAGGTATGCGCATTGTCATCGAAACGGACGAGGTCAACGCCCGAGAGCGCGTTCGAGTCGACTCGGTCTCGGGGGGCTTGTCTGCGTTGCAGGCGGCGATTGCCGGGGCAATCGCAATTGCCAGTACGACCCACTGACCGATCAGGGAGATTGGAGTCGATCTCGAACGCTTCGAACCTGTTGACTGCATAGCTTGGGAAGTCTACGCGCCGCCCTCGCACGCATCCGTAACGATTTAGTGACTCTGGGCGCTGGGCGGCAATGCCTTGAACCAGGGCGGACGCGCAGGCCGACTCGTTCAACGAGCCAACTACGGATTTTGCTCGACACGCCGACCAAGCTCGCGCGACTCGCCCCGCAAGACTCCCCGTCGGGCTCAGCAGCGCTGTAGCACGCGCCCCGCCACGAACTTCAAGTAGCGGCCCTCTTCGTGCGCCACCAGCACCGGGTGATCGTCGGGTTGGCCGATGTCGCGCACGATTTGGTAGCGCACACGCGCCTTGCGGGCCGCCTCGGCGATGAGATGGCGGAACAAGGGTGGGCCCACTTGCGACGTGCAGCTGGCCGCGCAGAACAAGCCGCCGGGCGCGGTCACGCGCAGGGCCGCGCCGAGCAATTTGGTGTAAGCGCGCTCGGCTTGGCGCAGTTGATCGCGGCTCTTGGCGAAGCTGGGTGGATCGCACACGACCACGTCGAAGACCTCGCGCTTCTTCTCGGCGCGTTCCAGGTAGGCAAAGACGTCTTCGCTGAGGCCTGTATGCGGAAAATCGGCCAAATCGTTGAGCGCGAAGTTCTGGGCGCAGGCCAAGATGGCGGGCGCAGCAACGTCGACACTCGTAACGCTGACCGCGCCGCCGAGCGCTGCGGCGACCGAAAAACCGCCGGTGTAGCTGAACAGGTTCAATACGCGTGCGCCGTGGGCCCGTTCGCCGACGAAGCGCCGGTTGTCGCGATGATCGAAAAATAGTCCGGTCTTCTGACCGGAGTAGAGTTCGGCCAGGAGCTTCATGCGGCCTTCGTGGATGACGACCGATCGCGGAAGGAGCTCACCGCGCACTGGCGTGAGCTTGACGACGTCGTCTTCTTTGGTGCGACGAACGACCGATTTGACCTCAGCTATCTCCAGCACAGCTTGAGCGATCGGATCGATCAGGCTGCCGAGCGCTTTGGAGTAGGTGACGAGCACCGCCACTGAGTCGTAAAGATCGACGACGACGCCCGGCAGCGAGTCGGCTTCCCCGAACAGGAGCCGGTAGCCGGTGACGCCCGCGGCGCGCACGGGCGCGCGAAGTTCCCAGGCTTCACGCACGCGCTCTCGGATCCAGGCCGCGTCCGGCGCGTCCACGGTGGAAAACAGGCGTACGGCGATCGGCGATTCGGCGTCCCAGAGCCCGACGGCGCTGAAGGATCCCGCGCGTACCCGCACCCAGGTGCCCGTGCGTTCGGTCACTTGGCTCACGTGATCGCGATAAACCCAAGGGTGGCCGGAGGCGAGTCCCGAAGCGAGTGAGTCGAGCAGCCTAATTTCTTTCACCGGAAGTCCGATGACAAAGCCGCGCCTCAAACACAAGCCACAAAAGCAAGGAACGGCGCCGCTCCCCCAGAAGCGACACCGTCCTTTCCCAATCCGAGCGCTGAATGCGGTTAGATCAATTGTAGTAGACGAACTTCACCGCGGCCGACGTGCCCTGGAGCTTCACGTACACGTCGCAGCCGAAATTGGCAGACGCCGCCGAGCCGTCGATCAAGTACTTCTGATCCCAGTCCCCGGTGAGCGAGCCCGTGCTGTTGCCTACGCAGGACGTGGCGCTGAACGGCACGGGGTAGGCGGCGGTTCCCGGCTGCGCCTGGATGTTCGGGTTCACCGAGGACCAAGTCGGGTCGATCTTGAGGCGCACGCATGAGTTGGCCGCGACCGTCGTCGACTGGCCCGTGCTAAGCGTGGCGGCAGCGTTAGTTGCATTGCAGGCGGTCGTACCACCGCCGCCCGTGCCGCCCGTGCCGCCCGTGCCGCTCGCGCCGCCGGTCCCGCTGGCTCCACCGGTCCCGCTCGCACGGCAAGCCGGATTGGCCTCGCCGTACGAAGACTCGACCACGATGTCGCAGTTGCGGGGACCGGGCGTGTTCAAGTCCATGACGATGTAGACGCGATCGTCGAGCTGCGGCAGCACGGGCGGACCGGCGTCGTCACCACAGGTCGCGACCGTGCCGTCGGGCAAGCCCGCGTGGCAGACGACCTGCTGGAGGTTGGCGAAGCTTTGGCAGCGCAAGTAAGTGTTGGGGTTGCCGTCGATCGAGACGCCGCGCGGATTGATCTGAATCTCGGTCGTACCCAAGACCTCGGTCAGGCTGATGGTCGGCGTGAAACACGCCTCGCCCGCGTAGTAGCTCGCCGGAAGAGGTCCCAAGAAAGCGCCGACTCGATAGCCACCGCCGTAGAGCGCCGCTGCTGGCACCCCAAAGAGAAAGACCGCACCAAACATCCACCCCTGACGCCTGCTTAGTTTCATCCTCGTCCGTCCTTTTTTTATTGTTCCGTGCTGCCGGGCAGCCAAGCCCCGGATTGAGGACGCAACGCGCCCGTCCGGATTTGTTCACCGATGCGCTCGCTGAACTCGCGCCCTTGCTCACTGGGCAAGCGCGGCAAGAGCGTCTGCGCCTTGAAGCCCGCGATGCGCGTCCAGACGCCGCTGGTGAGCGCGCTCTCTTCGACTTGAGTCAGCATGGCGTAGGCCTTGGACGCTTCGGCGCTGGTGGCGACCGGCTCGCCGGCTCCGCGTTGGGCACTGCCCTTTTGACTACGTGCCGCCTCGACGCACACCGCTGCCAGCTTGTCGTAGTCGATCCCGGAGTCGTCGGCTGCTGTCCGGGCTTGGGTGAGCGCCGAGGAGTCGGTTGATCCAGAAATGACCTTCTTAGCCGGGGAACGGAAAGAACCGCCGGCGAAAAACCCAGCACCCGCTCCAAGGGCGAAGGCCGGCAGGATGTAGACGAGAGGTCGCACCATTGTGGTAAAATTGCGTCTCGCGGCACCGGCGGTCTGTCAATTGGTGACCCTCAGAGCCCAGCGATCTGGCTCGATTGTGAGCTGGCGTTCGGACGCCTGCGGTCCGCGGGGGGCCTGCGACCCCCAAAGACCAGTGCTTCCACCCACATCGACCGAGATCAGCGCCTCAGGGGCCGTTGCTTGCGCCCATCGTCGCCAAACTCGACTGCCAATTGTCACTGCTGCCGTCGGGATGACATTGCCAGGAGTAACCGGTGATGAAGCTCTCGGTCAGCGCCGCGCGATCGACTTCGTTAGCCGATGCATCGTGGACGGCCATGCCGTCCGCAGGACCCAGACTAAAAGCGGCGCAGCTGACGCATGCCGGGTCCCCGCCGCACGAGCCGACTCGAACGTACAGAAACTCCTCAGGAGCCAAGGTTCCAGCGCTGCCGAGCGGGCATGCGCTACCGAGGTCGTAGGTGGCGCCGTTGTTGAGCCGATAGAGCACGTGGCCCGTCAAATCCAAGGCGCCGGTACCCGCGTTGTAGAGCTCAGCGAAACTGCCTGGATCGAGCTCGTTGACGACGAGGCGCCCGAGGCTCGGTGTGCCGCCACTGCCGCCACTGCCCCCTGTGCTCGTACCACCGCTGCCCGCCGCGCCGCCTGCCATCGGCGCGATGCCGCCCGTCCCCGAGCCGTCCACTCCGCCCGTTGTGGTGTTGCCTCCCGAGTCGGTGCCGCCCGCGCTACCGCCGACGCCGGCATTGATGCACTCAGCCGACGCGGGATCGTCGAGGCAAGAGTCGTAGATCTTGTCGAAATCAAAGCAGCCCGGAAGTCCCAAAACTAGAGTGAGGACCGTGATTTGCGCGCGGGTTTTCATAGCTCGCCCCCGATGCTCAACGCTGCACCACCAAACAGAGGTCGCACACCAACGCCGACCGTCTCACCGCCGGGGCGGGTCAAAATAAAGATTCCGCTGCCGACCCCCAGGACGCCGACGCCGACCCCGATCCAGCCGAGCGCTACGGCAATCTCGCCCCGATTGCTCGCCGCGAAGCCCGTCGCATCGCAGCGTAGAGTCGATGGCACGCAATGAGCTTCATCGCCCACGATCTTCGCCTCGTTCCCGGCCCAAACGAACCCAGCGACGGCGAGCCCCGCGCCTGCTGCGCCGACGCCCAGGCTCACCCAACCCCAGGGCCGCGAGTTCGAATCACGCGACGCACCCTCGGCTACTGCACCGGTCGCGCCCGGCGTCTGCCCGGGCTCACTCGCGCTGGAAGGCGGCCCCAGGACGAGCTGTTCGGTCAAGTGTTCACCGTTGTGAATGTCGAGCTTGCGTTCGACCGCGTCCCGCCCTTCGGCTTCGATGCGAATCGACAGTTGGCCGGGATCGAACGGAAGGGGCACGCCGAACGTGGCGGGCATGACCTCCATGCCGTTGACGGTCACGCGGTAGCTCGGTTCTCCGTCCGATCCCGCGGGAGCGACGAGCGTGAGTCGTGGTACCTGGGCCTCGAGTTCGCGTTCTTTTCCGCGCGAATAGGCAACGCGCGGATCGGTCTTGGGTAATCGTTGCACGACCTCGCCGTAGCGTTTCCAGGCAGACGCGACTTGACCCAGCTTCTCTCGACATTGAGCCAGGTTGAGCACGGTGCCCGGAGCAGGCTCCAGCCGATGACTCTCCTCGAAACGGTCGCAGGCCGTCACCCAGTCTCCACGATCAGCCGCTTGGCGCGCCGAGCGAAACAAGGCTTCGGCGGCCGCTTCTTGCTGCGCGGCGCAGGGTTGAACCGACGACATCAGAAGTGCGCCGCTGGCAGCGGCGGTGACGAACCAGCGTTTCATGGATCAGTAGCGTTTCCCGAACAGATCGTCGCCAGTTGGTGGCGGGGCCGCAGGAGGGTTCGAACTCGCTGCGGAGTTCGTCGCCGAAGTCGTGGTAGCCGGATGGGGAACTGGAGTGGGACGATTCGTAGGGCTCGGTTGTTTGACCGTCTTGGGATTGGCATGCGCGGCGGGCCGGTTCGGCTCAGCCACCCGCTCGGACGGCGGAGCGAGCTGAGTTTCCGTCGATCTGGCCGCGACGGGCGATACAGAGGAGGAAGGCTTGTCGATGGGCAGATTGACGCGCGGCTCTGCCGTGGCGTGAGTGAAGCGGGAGAGCAAAACCAGCAACGCTGCCAGCGCGCCGGATGCCACTACCCCCCAAAAAAGACGATGATTGCGAAAAATGGAGGACGCCAGGGCCGGTGCCGGCGGCCGCGCGTCACGCCCGAGCGCCAACCCGGCTGGCGGAGGTCCGCTGACCTTTCCAGTCTTGGGCAGGCCCGCCAGCACGCGCTGAACGGCAGCCCTCATGACCCGCGCGGTCTGAAAGCGGTCTTCCTTGTCGTAAGCCAAGGCCGTAGCGACCAGCTCGACGAGTTCTTGGGGCGCTTCGGGGCAAACCGCTCTGAGCGATCGCGCCGTAGCGCTGATGGCCAGGGCCAGCTGTTCGCTCGAGGTCTCCGCTTCGTGAACGTGGGTTCCCGACAGCATCGTGAACAGCGTGGCACCGACAGAGAACAAATCCGTGCGCGCGTCGACTTCGTCCCAGCGACCTCGGGCTTGCTCCGGCGCGCAAAAGGCGGGTGTGCCCATGAACGAGCCGACCTTCGTCGCGCGTGAGTCGCCCTGATGCAGGCGCGCGATGCCGAAATCCAAGACTTTGAGCACGCCTTCCTGGGTCAGGAACAAATTATCCGGCTTGATGTCGCGGTGGACGACGCCTTGGTCGTGCGACGACGCCAAGATGTCGAGCAGCTGTTCCATGAGCAGGAGCGACTCCTGCGCTTCGAGTGCGCCGCCCTTGCGCTGAATGCGCTCTTCGAGACTCTCACCGTGCAAGAGTTCCATGACCAAGAAGGCCACGTTCTCTTGGGTCACATCATCGTCGAGCACCTGCACGGCGCCTGGATGACGAATGGTGTTGGCGACGTAGCCCTCGCGCAAGAAGCGAGCACGCGTGCCTTCGTCCAGCGACAGCTCGGGATGGAGGAGTTTGATGGCAACACGATTGCGGTTGCGATGGGTTGCCTCGTAGACGGCGGCCATACCACCTACGCCAATCACACGATCCAGATGCCACTTGCCGCACAGCGTCTGTCCGATCCGCTTTTCAGCGCGCTCGATGACGTCCGTGGCCAGCATGAAACCTTTCCATTTCAGTGTGAACGGATTGAATGATCCGCACCCGTGAAGAGTAACGCCCAGTCGACTGGTAGCGAAAGAGCAAGGACCCCTTCCCGTGCTCGTGCGAAGTCGCGGCCCCTGCCACACCAGCCTACCCCGGAACGATGATCGCGGCCCTGAGCACCCGATTCAGCGGCCCAGAAGCAGTCGACGCGCCACGCGACTCACACTGTCGTCAGTCGGGAACCCTCCGCGCAATGGACCCTGAACGGACGCCAGCTCCTCGAGGTCGAACCAGGCGACGTCGTCGACCTCTGGGCTCAGCCCGGTCCGTGTGTCTCTGGCAGAAAGCAACACCCGCACGTCGTGATGCGCGTGGCCCGGCGTGTCGCCCCTGGCTGGAATCGGGTGCACGTCGAGGTCAAACCACGGTTCCAGCACCTCGGCGCCTTGGAGGCCGGTTTCTTCTTCGAGCTCACGAAGCGCTGCTTGCACGAGGTCCGCGTCGTCGGCTTCCACATGGCCCCCAGGCTGGAGCCACAAGCCGAGCTTTCGATGACGAATCAGCAGCAGACGATGGCGCGGGGAGTCGACGACGAAGGCGCTGGCCGTGAAGTGACCCGGGGCGTAGTTGTCACGGTCGAACGCGCGGACCCCGCATTCACACAGGAGAGCGACCGCCCGGCGATGGTCCTCGCTCGGCTCCACGCCCCAGTTGCCGTTTTTTAGTTGCCCGGAGATCGAGCCTAGCAGGACCTGTCGCGAAGCCATGTGCGGCTTCGAGGCTGCCCGACCGAGGCCGGGCCCGCAAGTTGACAGTGGCGCGGCGTGCGCTCATGTCCTGAGCCTTGCACCCAGAACTCCTCGTTCTTGGCTATTGCCCTTTCTTCGCCGAGCAGATGGCGGAACTCGCGCCCGAATTCGTGCCAGCCCGAGTGACCGGGCAGCACCGTCGGGAATGGGACGTCGCTGGCGTGGACTTGCGACGACGCGCGGTCCTGGCCGGCAAACGTTGGGCAAAAGACGATGTGGCAGCGGAAGAAGCTCAGCCGACGATCGGCGATTGGGTGGCGGTGCGCGTGCTGCCCGACGACGCACCGCCCGTGATCGAGCACATCCTCGAGCGCCGGACGGAACTGGTGCGCGGCGCAGTGGGTCGCCCCGGGAGCCGTCAGGTGATCGTCGCCAACGTCGATCTCGTCGCTGTCGTCGCGGCTTTCGCGGTGCCGGAAGCGCAAGACGCGGTCGCGCTCCGCAGTCTCAACCCGCGGCGCATCGAGCGCTACCTGACCGCGGTTCAGAAAGGCGGGGCACGGGCGTTGGTGCTACTGCACAAGGCTGATTTGCGGCGCGAATCCGTCGAACAAGCAGAGGAGTTGCGAGCGCGCTTGAGCGGCACACCCGTGCTTTTGACCAACTCCGAAAGCGACGACGGTCTCGATCCGCTGTTGCCCTTTCTGGAAGCAGGCAAGACGATTGGCTTTGTCGGGCTTTCCGGCGTCGGTAAGTCGACCATCGTCAATCAGCTGCTCGGTCGGAGCGCCCAGAAGACGGGTGCCTCTCGCGACCAGGATTCGCGCGGACGTCACACGACCACCCACCGTGAGCTGTTCGTGACAGCCGATGGTTGGCTCTTGATCGACACGCCCGGTATGCGTGAATTTGCTCTCGGCGACGGAGAGGACGCCGACCTGTCTGCCTTCTCGGACATTGCGGGCTGGGCGCTCGAGTGTCGGTTTCGCGACTGTCGACACGATGGCGAGCCAGGTTGCGCCGTCGAAGCAGCGGCTCGGTCGGGCGCCCTCCCGGCCGATCGCCTCGCGAACTATCGCACCTTGGCGGGCGAGCTCCGCGACGCGGAAGGCCGATCCAAGCGCCGGGCAGGACCAGCTCCTCGAAAAAACCCCGCGCACCCGCGGTCTCGCAGCAAAAGCGCGGGAAAAAAGCCCAGCTGACGTCCGCTAGCCCCGGCGGGCCAGCCAAACTGCGCCCCTCGCCTCAAGCTCGGGCCGGGTGGGCCGTATGTCACTCTAGGTCCGCTCCGCTCCGGTGTGCGAGCGACCTCGAGGAACTATTCATGACACGACGAGTGCTGTTCGTTGGGGGAGATCGCGAGGCGTTTGCCCAGATTCAGGGCGCCTTGGCGAAGGAGCCCTACGAGCTCGTTCAGATAGCCGACGAGACTGAAGCGCGCGGCTACCTGGAGGCTCACAAGCCCAGCGTGGTCGTGGTCGAAGAACAGCTCCCGAGTGGCTCGGGCGCTGCGTTCTTGGCCAGCGTACACGAGCAGCGACCTAGCAGTGTGCGTTTGCTGATTCTGGGCGAGGGTGATCGCAGCTCATTGATTGAGGCCGTGAACCTCGCCGAAGTCTATCGTTTCTTGCCGCAGCCGCTCGCTCCAGCCGCAACCGCGCGGGTGTTGCGCGATGCTCTCACTTTGGCTCGTGTCGCCGAGGCACAACAAGCAGTCTGGTTGGCCGCCAAGTTGCAACAGGAAGCCATCGGTCGACTCCTCTCGCCCGATGGCGGCCTCGAAGAAGCCGACGGTTTGGTCGCGGCGGCGCGTTTCGCTGGTCTCAAGCCCGATTCGGCCGCGGCGCTCGACCGCATCGGCGAACTGCCGGATGAACACTCACAGCGTCTCAGCACGCGTGAACGAGAAATCGTCGAAGCGCTCGGCTCGGGTCGGCGCGTGAAGGACATCGCCCAGGACCTGATCATCAGCACCCATACCGTGCGCAATCATCTCAAGGCCATCTATCGCAAGCTCAACGTACGCTCGCAGTTCGAACTGATCGGACTGATGGCCCGCAACCACTAGCCGGGCCAGCCGTGCGCGCGCGAACTCAGGCCGAACGCAGCACGCGCCCCGGTCGCGCGCCTGTGCTCTGTCCCTCGTCGACCAGCAGCGAGCCGTTGACCCACACTTTGTGGATGCCGAGCGGCGCCCGACGAGGTTCATCGTAGGTCGCCCCCGCTGCCACGCGGCTTGCATCGAACAGCACCAAATCCGCGAAGGCGCCCGCGCGTACGATTCCGCGATCGCGCAGACCGAAACGCTGAGCCGACTTTCGGGTCATGCGAGCGATGGCCTCGCTGAGCGACAGAACGCCGCGCTCGCGACCGTAGTGACCCAGAATATGAGGAAACGTTCCACACAACCGCGGGTGGGGGCGGCCGGTCGTGGTCGGGATACCATCGCTCCCGAACAGGGTGCGCGGATGACGCATGACGCGCTCGACGTCGTCAGCACACATTGCATGCACGATGACCCACGCGCCCGCATCGAGCTCGAGCACGCGAGCGGCAGCACCCGCGCGATCGGTCTGCCAGTCATTCATCAGTTCGCCCAGGTTGCGCCCTTCGATTTCGGGGTGACCCACCACAGTCGCCAGAACCAAATTTTCCGGCAACATGCGGCCGAGACGTGAATTGCCGGCTGCGTCGGTTTGCTCGACGATCGCGCTCAAGATCGTGCTGCCCGCCGTATATGGATACTGGTCGAGCCACACGTCGACGCCGCGCGCGACGGCCGCGTCCACGCGCGCGAGCGACTGCGCGACCTTGCCCCAATTGTTTCGACCGTGCGCCTTGTGGTGCGACAACTGCAGACCGACTCCAGCAGCCTCGGCAATCCGCAATGCTTCGTCGACAGCTTCGATCAGGTGGTCTGCCTCGTTGCGAAGATGGGTCGCGTAGAGTGGGGCTTTTTGCCCCAGTCGCCGGCACAGCGCGATCAGCTCCGACTCATCGGCATGGCAACCTGGTTCGTAGATCAGACCGCTGCTCAAGCCGACGATACCGGCCTCGAGCGCTTCATCGAGCAAGCCTTCGAAGCGCTTCAACTCGAGTCCCGAAAGCGGGCCCGAGCTCGTCGGCGCGGCAGTCGTGCGAAGTGACCCGTGCCCCGCTAAAACCGCCAAATTAATGGCCGGCGCAGCCTCTTCGAGCCGCAACAGATATTGACCGTAGCCCTCGTAGTCGGGCAGCCGCACCCCCGGGTGGAGGCGCTCGATCCATGCACGCGCTCCACTCCGTGGTGCAGCTCCAATGCCGCAATTGCCCACTACTTCGGAGGTGACGCCTTGCAGTGCCTTGAACGACAAGCCTGGATCGAGCAGAGCCGCGAAATCGTCGTGAGAATGTACGTCGACGAAGCCAGGAGCCAGGCAAAGTCCTGTTGCAAAACACTCACGGAGCCCGGGCGCGAGACCGATTCCCAAAGCGGAAATACGATCTTCGTCAACGGCGACGTCCATTTGCACTGGGGAGTCGCCGGTTCCGTCGTAGACCAGCGCATCACGAATCACCCAGTCGTAGCGTTTCATGAGCAGGCTCGTGTTTCTTCCTACAAATCGTAGCTTGTGAGTGCACAAGGAGTTCGGCGTGCTAGTTCCCCTGGCGATGAGCGGCCCCAAGCCGATCGGCTTGGCTGGACAGAGCGAATCCTACACACATAATGAGCAGGTGCTTCGACATCTTCGGAGCTACGACATCCGACTCGAAGACGCCCCGAGCCCCATCCGGAAAGAAGGCAAGTCATGGCAGCAAAGAAGAAGGCGAAGAAGTCCGCGCGCAAGCCAAGCAGCTCACGTGGCACGGTCTCGAGCAAGACGCGCCAGAGTGACAAGGTTCGTCAAGGTGACAAGGCCGCCTTCGTTCGTTCGTTGCCGCGTAGTATGGCCGCGAGTGAGGTTGTCGACCGAGCCGCCGAGCTGGGGATGATTATTTCCAAGGCCTACGTGCACAACATTCGTTCGGCGGCCAACAAGGCGGCGCGTTCGTTGATGGCCAAAGAAGGCAAGAAGACGATCAAGGGCAGCAAGCCCAAGCTCGAGAGCCAGTTCAAGGAATTGGTCGTCAGCTTGGGACCGGCACGAGCCAAGAAGCTCTTGTCTCAGGTCGAAGTGTCCCTGGCGATCGCAGCCAAGCGCTGAATCTCTGTGGGGCTTCGAGCCCATGAAAAAAGGCCCTTCCGAAGTGAAGGGCCTTTTTCGTGCGCTCTTCGAGATGCGAAGAGCAGCGAGCCGTCAATCGATGTCGCCGATCATTTGCGCCAGGTAGCGCTCCTTGCCGAGTTCCGCGATCATGCCGAGGTGGGCCTCGAGCCAATCGACGGCCTCTTCCTCTTCCTTGAGGATCTTTTCGAACAGCGCGCGTGTGCCGTTGTCGGCTGCGGCGGTCGTGGCAGCAATGCCCCGGTTGAGACGCGAGACGGCTTCGACCTCGAGCGCGAGATCGACGGTATGGATCTCGAGGATGTTCTCACCGACGCGAACCGGGTTGAGGCGTTGCATGTTGGGAACGCCTTCGAGGTACAGGATGCGGTCGATCACTTCGTCCGCGTGCCGCATTTCCTCGATCGACTCTTTGCGTTTGTAGGCCGCGAGGCGTCTATAGCCCCAATTTGCGAGCATTTTAGCGTGAATGAAGTACTGGTTGATGGCAGTGAGCTCTGCCGTCAGCACCTCGTTGAGCAGCTCGATGACCTTTTCGTCGCCCTTCATGATGGACGGGGTCTACCCCACGATGTGCGTGGATTGAAGCCAAATTTTGCTGTCATTTTGGATCGCGGCCTGCTCTGCAAGAGACTTTCGTTATCAGCACGCGTCGCGGAGGCGTCGAAGCAGACACTGCGGTCGTTTGCCACGAACGGCTCGCAGGCTCAGGCATGCAACCGCGCTCCAGCGCGCGCCTGCGCCAGCTTGGCCCTCCCGGCTGGCGACTGATGGCCTCCTCCGCAGGCTCCGCGCTCGCCTCAGGCGCCTCCAAGCCACGGCTGGCCACGAATTTCTGATTTTTCGGGCCTGGCTGATATTGAATGTCGTTTTCAATCTGGTAGACAAAGCAGAACCCGAGCCCAAGCCGTCGCCCATGCTCATTTGCCACTGCCGCGCCGTAAACGACCACTCCATCCGCGCTCACGCGCTTTCCGGAGCCCAAACGGTGGGCCAAGTGGGACGCGCTACCGGGGCTGGCACATGCTGCGGCGGATGCGTTCCGGCCATCCGGGAGATCCTCGAATCGACCCGGACCCTGCCCGTGCTCTCCCGAGACAGTCATGATCACGCGTCGGCCCAGATGGACGTCGCTGCCGAGTGAAGCCTTCGCGTCGAGCGCGTTCGCGGCTTTGACATCTCTCGTGCCCTGAACGAGCGTCCGGGTCCATGAGCAAACGTTTTCTCGGCTCTGTCGCCTTGTTGACTGCGGCCCTCGCCGTCCCGCAAATCGCCCAGAGCGTATCGCCTGCGGCCTCTGTGGCCTCGGGTACCGCCTCGAGTCGGCCGCTGCCCCAATTGGGCGTGGAGCAATACACGCTGGGCAATGGCCTCACGGTCCTGCTCAGTCCCGATGCCCGCGTTCCCATCGTCGCGACCGAGATCGTCTACCTCGTGGGCTCCAGCTACGAGACGCGCGGCCGCACGGGCTTCGCGCACTTGTTCGAGCACCTGATGTTCCAGGGCTCCAAGCACCACGACAGCGAGTACTTCGCGCCCTACGAGCCGATCGGCGCAGAGGTCAACGGCACCACCAGCCAAGATCGCACCAACTACTACGAGCAAGTCCCGAGACAGTACGCGGAATTGCCACTGTGGATGGAGTCCGACCGCATGCGTTCGCTGCTGGACGTCCTCACCCTAGAAAAGCTCGACAATCAGCGTGAAGTCGTGAAAAACGAGCGCAGGCAACGCTACGAGGTCACGCCGTACGGCATGGACCATTGGTACTTGGGCGAGGCGCTTTACCCCGAAGGTCACCCTTACCGGCATACACCTATCGGCTCGCATGCCGATTTAACCGCCGCGACGCTGGGCGACGTCCAAGCGTTCTTCCGCAAGTACTACGTGCCCGCCAATGCGGCCCTGGTCGTCGCAGGCGACTTCGAACCAGCAGCGATGAGGGCGTTGATCGAGAAGTACTTCGCTGACATTCCTGGCGGTCAGCGAGCCTCGGTGCCTCACCCCCCCCAGCCGATTCCAACGGCCAAGCACTGGGTCGCGGAAGACGATGTGGAACTGCCGCGCGTCTATCTCGCCTGGCACAGCCCCGCACTGTTCGAGGTTGGCGACGCGGAACTCGACCTATTCTCGAACGTGCTGACCGACGGCAAGACGAGCCGCCTGTTTCAGAAGCTCGTCTACGAAGGCAAGGTGGCGAAAGACGTGGTGGCCTACCAGATGTCGCTGCGCTTGGCCGGCGCCTACGTGATCGAGGCTACTGCGGCGCCAGGTGTTTCGCTGGACCGCTTGTCGCAGGCGTTGCAAGCCGCACTCGGCGAGGCGCTGAGCCGCGAGCCGACCGCGACCGAGCTCACGCGCGCCCGCAACGGCTTCAAGAAGGACTTTTTTCACCGAGTCGAGGGCATCGGCGAAAAAGCCAGTCTGATCGGTTCGTACTTCTTGCACACCGGCAAGGGCGACTACCTGGCAGAAGACTACGCGCGCTACATCGAGGCGACACCGTCTGCCATCGCCGCGACCGCGCAGAAATACTTGAAGCTTTCCGAGGCCGTTCGCCTCGACTTCGTACCGGGCAAAAAAGACGCCCCGATCCGGGAGATCCACTGATGATTCGTTTGCGCTCCTCGCTTTTCGGGCTCGCGTCGAGTCTGCTGTTTGCCTGCACGCCGTCCGCGCCGCCCACACCGCCGGTCCAAGCAACACCCGCGCCGCCTCGAGTCGACGCCCGCTACGTCGAGCTGCCGACTCCCACGGCTCCGTCCGACTGGGCGCCACCCGCGGTTTCGAGCTTCGCGCTGCCCAACGGACTCCGCGTCTGGCATCTTGCACAAGCAAACGCTGAGCTGGTGTCCATCCACGTGGTGCTGCCGGTCGGTGCGTCGAGCGATCCTCGAGGCAAAGAAGGCCTGATGGCGCTCAGCGCCGATATGCTCGACGAGGGCGCCGGCAAGCGCAGTTCGCTCGAGTTGAGCGACGCACTCGGTTTGTTGGCTACGGACTACCAGGCCACGGCGGGCCTCGACTACGTGCTGCTTTCGATGAATGCCTTGGCCGACAATTTCGAGGCTTCGACCGAAATTCTGGCTGATATCGTGCGGCGTCCAAAGCTCGACCGCGCCGAGTTCCAGCGCCGAAAGGAACAGCACCTCGCTCAGGCCATCGCTCGCAGCTCAAGCCAGTCGAGTTTGCTTTCGGCCGCGTACCACCGGGTACTTTTCGGTCAGGGGTACGCTGGCGCCCTCCCGGAAGGCACGAAAACAAGCCTCGACGCAATCGCTCTCCAAGACGTCAAGCAGGCCGCCGGTTCGCTGAACTTGGCGGAAGGCAGCCACATCGTCGTCGTTGGCGGGGTGGATCAGGCACGTGCTCGCGCAGCAGTCCAAAAGGCGTTCGGCGACTGGACCGGCAAGCGCAAGCCCCTGACCCGTGTGGCTGAAACCGTGAAACCGGACAAGACCGCCTATGTCGTACCGTTTCCGGGCGCGGCGCAATCGTCGCTCGCGGTGCTCATGCGCGCCGGAGGCTCCGACGATCCGAACTATTTCCCTGAATTGGTGCTGAATCGACCGCTGGGCGAGGCCTTCACCAGTCGCATCAACCTGAACCTGCGGGAGGACAAGGGTTACACGTATGGAGCGTTCAGTAGCTTCCGTCGTTACCGGCACGCTGGCTATTTCGGTGTGGTCGCCAACGTGAAGAGCGACGTGACCGCTGCCAGCGTGAAGGAAATCTTCAGGGAGCTGGCCGAGCTGTGCACGACCAAGCCGCTCACCGATCTGGAACGGAATGAAGCCGTCGAAGGTCTGTTGCTCGGCTACCCCCTGCGTTTCGAGCGTGTCGACGAGATCGGCATGCAAGTTGCGAGTCTGCCCATCTACGACCGACCCGAAAACTTCTGGCAGACGTGGCCCGACCAGGTGCGGAGCATCACGCGATCGCGCGCGAGCGAAGCTGCAACGCCCTATTGCGATCCGGCCCAATACCAGGTGGTCGTCGCTGGTGATGTGGCCGTCGTTCGTCCGGGACTCGAGGCACTCGGCTTGAAGGTAACGGAAGTCGCGCGTCCCGTAGCCGCACCGGCTGCCGCTCCCGCGCCGGCCCCGGCCCCGGCCGGACACTGAGGACTCGCTCCATGCGCCGCTGGCACACCTGGCTCGCTCGAACCGTCCTGGGGCTCGGGCTCGCCTCGTGGCCGGCAGTACTGGCCGCGCAGTCGGCACCAGCGGCGGCGCCGGGCACGCTGGCCGCACTCGCTGCGGCCGTCGGTCAAAAGGTGACGCTTGACGCACCGGCTTGGGTCGTCGTCGGTCCGGTCGAGGTCGCTGCGGGTGAAGCGTTGTCGCCTGTTGCATCGAAGGCGCTACACGAAAGGATCCGCCTTGTTGTCGGGTCGGCCATCAGTCCAGCGCAAGCGCGCAGCGCACAGGCGCTGTCGCTCGTCGATGCGAGGCGCCAAGCGCGATTGAGTGGGCGCACGCTGGTGCACCTCAGCCCGCGGCTCGGCGCGGGCGCGCTGACACTGGAAGTCGACGTGGTCACGTTCCCGCGCGCCTTCTGGCAGCGCGCTCGATTTCCCGAGGGCTTGGTCCGCTCCCACTCGAGCCTCAGCATGCCAGCCGACGCTGAAATTCGGGGACTATTGCCGCGCGGGCGCGCGCTCTTCAGCCAACGGCGCGCGTTTCCTTCTCCACTCGCCGACGTCGTCGCCCTGGGTTGCGGACAAGACGACCTCGGCGGCGTTTCGCTCGTCGTCGTGGGGCGCCGAACCCTCGTACTTGGACGCTTTCGCGACTCAGCCTTCGTCGTCGAGCACCAAGCCGAGTGGTCCAGCGTCAGTCCACTCGCGCCGACGCCCCTGCGCGCGCCGCTGGCAGGCGTCGTCTTTGGGCCGGCGGGCATCGACGTCGGCTCGAGTGATCGCGCCCGATTGATTCGCTTCGACCATGCGTTGGTCGCGATTGCACACGCGCCTCGAGCCCTTCCGCTCGCGCCGGGACGCTGCGCGCCGTTCAGCGCAAGCGGCATAGGTGAACGCGAAAGCACATGCGGCTTCGTGCCAGTTGCATCCCCCGCGCCTCCCAGCGCCGCCCCGCTCGATGAGCCGGCCTCGTCCGCGTGGCGGGAGAGCGCGAGTTTCTCGGACTTTCAGGGCATTTCTACTGCGTTCGACGTGCGCGTCCTGGCCGACGGCTCCGGGGCCACGTTCGACGCCCGTTCGCCTCTGCGGAAGGACGTGCTCTTGCAGCTCGCCGACGTGGGTAGTGCGGTCGCGCTGGCAGATCTGGACGGAGACGGCCACATCGAAGTCGTCCATTCGACGGCAGTTCGAGATGCGGCGCGCGACCAAGTTCGCGTCGAGACGTTCGACGGATCCGCGTTGTCCCTGCGCGCCCAACATCAGGTTCCCGGGGTGCGCGCGATCGCCATCTGTCCCTTCTCGGGCACCAACCCGCTCACGGTGGTCGTGGCTGGCGAGGGCCAGCTCTGGGTTCTGTCGTGAAAGTCTCGCGCCGCGGGCACTTCTCGACGCTTGCTGCACTCGGCCTGACTGCGCTGGGGACCCGGCCTGCTCGCGCCGTCGAACGCGTCATCTACGGCGGACAATTGCGCTTGGTCCTGCCGACCAGCACGGCCTCGTTGGACCCGCATGATCCCGAAGACCTGACGGCTGCGCTGCTGGGTCCGAACGTTTTCGAGCCGCTGTTTGCCAGAACCCCCTCGGGACAGCCTTACCCGACACTGGCCGACGGGCTACCAACCGTCGAAGGCGGCCGCATCCTGGTGCGCTTGCGCCCCGAACTGACCAGCGCGCGAGGTCGTGCGCTGACCTCGGCCAGTGTGGTCGCTTCGCTCGTGCGTGCGAGGCGCGCGCTGCCCTTGCTTGCGGAACTCGGCACGCCGCGCGCCGAGGGTCGGCTCGGCTTCTCCTTGCCCGGCGGCGACCCGCAGCTCGTGGCGCAACGCTTGAGTCTAGCCGCCACGGCCATCGTCCCCGGTGACTTTCGACCCGAGTCGCCCGAAGGGTCAGGAGCATTCGCTGTCACGCAGGTGGGACGCGAACTCACTTTGAGGCGCAATCCAAACGGGAGCCGCGGCGGCGCCTTGCTGGCTCGAGTCGACGTCGTGCGGGCCGAACTGTCCGATTGTCTCCGAGCCTTCGAAGCAGGAACCAGCGATCTGGGGTGGCTCGGCAACGGCCTTCATCAGCCACGGGCGGGCGCTCTGCCGTTCCAACTGCCAGCGTTGGGTTGGGTCGTCGTGCTAGGCGGCAAGGGCCTGGGCAAGCTGAGAGCTCCCGGCGTCCTGCAGGCTGCGCTGGACGGCACCAAGAGTCGCGCTCTCGACAGCCTCGGCTACCAACGGGCCCCAACGCTGAGTGCCCTGGACTTTCCAGGGCGCGATCTGATCCTCACTTGCCCCGACGACTGCCCGCAGCTTGCGGCAACGGCAACGGCGCTCGGCGAGGCCTGGTCGTCTTCTCGAGGTCGCGTCACCGTCGAGCGACAGGGCCGCGCGGACCTCGCGGCTCGACGGCGTTCCGGCGACTTCGATGCGATGCTGACTTTCGTCGCGACGGCCGAACAGACCGCTCGCGACGTGCATGCGGCCTTGCTCGTCGTCGAAGGCGTCTCCATCCCCGCACAATTCATTGCCGAAACGCCGACGCGGCTCGCCCGTCGCCTCAATCTGGGCGTACTCGGCGCGCTTGCTCCGCATGGCGCGACGTCGAGCGCGTGGGGGCAGCTCGGATCGGCTACTCATTTGGACCTGGGCGACGTCGAGCGCCGCCGCTGAGCACGGCGCCTGAGCACGGCCGCTCAGCACGGAGCAGTGCGAATCGGTTTGCGCATGCGGCGTGAGCGCGAACTTTTTTTGGCAACTGTGTGCAGCGTGGCGCGCGAACTCGGCCAAAATCGAACAGCGAACCAGAATTGCCAGCCGGAGCGATTTGACCGCACCCGATCCGTTTGGAATCTTCACCGCCCCGATGCTGCTGTCTCTGCCCGAACGTCCGATGAGCGATCGCGAGCGGACAGCCGCAGTCGCTTTGGCGCGCGCAATCCTACCGTCGACCGCCACCATAGCTGGAGCAGACGCCGAAACAGTGCGGCTGACCGAAGGTTTCATCAGCCGCATGCTGCCGGAACTCGTCGGAGCATGGGGCACGGCCCAACGCGCTCTCGCGGCATCCGCGCGTTTGTTTACCGGCAAGCCGCTCGAAGAGTTGAGTGACAGCGAGGCCGAGCAATTGGTGGCGCAGTGGTCGGAGCATCCGCTGATGGGCAAGGTCGTCAACGCCGTAGCGGCCGTCTACAAGATCACTCACTTTGACCGACCCGACCTGCGCGGCGCTCTGCGCCACAAACTAGGAGTGATCGAGAACATCGAGCAGCCACGCTGGCTCGAGCAAACGGCGCGCGCGGAAGAGTTCGACGAAAGCGAGCTCGAATGTGACGTGGTCGTGATTGGCACCGGAGCGGGCGGCGCCGTCGTCGGTCGCCACTTGGCCGAGCAGGGCCACGCCGTGGTCTTCGTCGAGGAAGGTGAGCACCGCAGGCGCAACGACTTTCCCGGCAATTTCCTCTGGGCGCTCGAACACCTGTATCGAAACATCATCACGGTTGGCAATTCACCGATCGCGATGCCTCAGGGCCGTCTGGTCGGCGGCTCGACAGCCGTCAACGGGGGCTCTTCTTTCCGGCCGCCACGCTGGGTCACCGACCGCTGGTGCGAAGAGCTGGGCTCGGACGAGTTTTCGAGTGATGCGCTTTCGCCGTACTTCGATCGCACGGAAAGTATCCTGCAGGTCGGTGAGGCCGATACGCGCTTCATGGGACCGATCCACGACATCTTTCAGCGCGGTTGCGCCGCCAACGGCTGGCACCACGCCGTCATGCGGCGCAACGCACCTGGCTGCGAGGGCTCCGGTTTCTGCGACAACGGCTGTCGCACGGATGCTCGTCGTTCGACCAACCTGTCCTACCTGCCACCTGCGCTCGAACGGGGCGCCTTCCTACTGAGCGGTTTGCGCGCCGACAAGTTGTTGATCGAGGGTGGGCGCGCCGTTGGCATCGAATGTGTCGCCTTGACGCGTGATCGGCTCGAGGTCGTCGACAGAACCGGCAAGCCCAAGAAGATCCGCGTGCGCGGCAAGGCCGTCATTTTGGCGGGCGGCTCGATCGCTTCGCCACTGTTCTTGCTCTCTCAGGGACTCGCCAACTCCAGCGATCAAGTGGGGCGCAACTTGACGGTGCATCCCTCTGGTCCGGTGACGGGCATGTTCGACGAAGTCGTGGACGGCGGACGGTACATCCCCCAAGCCGACTACTCGCACGAGTTTCTCAAAGAAGGCCTCATGCTGCTCACGGCTTCGCCGGACCCGCACGTCGCGCCGCCTCTCTTGCCGTTCGTCGGCCGCCGGCTCATGGATATCTTGAGCCGCACAGCGCACATCGGCGGCGTCGGCTACCTGGTGACCGACGATTCACGCGGGCGCATTCGCATAGGTCCCAAGGGCCGTGCGCTGCTCACCTACAATCTGAGCAAGCTGGACGTCCAGCGCTGTCACCGCGGACTCGCTCTGTGCGTCGAGTTGCTCTTGGCGGCAGGCGCGACCGAAGTGTTTCCAGGCATGCTCACCCCGCACACCATTCGTGACCGGGCTGGCCTCGAGCGCTTCCGAGCCCTCAACGTCAAGGCCAGCGAGCTGCTTCTGACCAGCTACCACCCACTCGGCTCGTGCCGCATGAGCGCCAACCCCAAGGATGGAGTGGTCGATCTGAACCACCAAAGCCACGACATTCCGGGCCTGTTCATCGTTGACGGTAGCACCGTGCGTGGTCCCCTCGGCGTCAATCCCCAGATCACCATCATGGGATTGGCGACGCGCGCCGCGGACAAAATCGGACCGCTGCTCGACTAAGGCTCGACGAATTCCGCTCTGCCGCTCAGCGTTCGTTGCTGCGGCAGCCTTCGTTGCTGCGGCAGCCTTCGCTGCTCGTCAGCCTTCGTTGCTGCGGCAAGAGAGCCCCTCGAACAAGCGGATTTCGAAGGTCACCTCGTGCAACTGAGCCTCCGCATCGACGTGGCGCGTCTCGGCGTCGGCCACGGCGAGTTCGCGCAGGTTGACAAAGAGCAGATTCGACGCGCCACTCTCGAAGCGATCTCGCTCACCCGTCGCTAGCTTGCGCGCGAGATCACCTTGTGCGGCCGTTTGTTCGCGACGCGTCCGCGCTACGCGCTCCCTGGAGTCAAGGTCGTCGACGAGCATCTTCAGGCGATCCGATAGAAAGCGAAGTTCCGCTTGCTTCTCGCGCACCGTGGCGCTGCGGGCATCGCGCTGGCCACGATCGGCGCGCAGCAGCAGCGGCATGGTGAGCTTGAGCTGCGCCTCCAACACTGTACCGGCTAGAGCAGGATTGACGTTCGCATTGCCGATATCGCGACTGACCTGACCGCCCAGCGTGATGTCCGGAAACACCTGGTTTTGAGCCAAACGCAGCTCGATCTCGAGTGACTTCAGCTCGGCGCGCAGCTGCTGCGCCTGGGGGTGGCAGGAGCTGAGCTTGCGCTCGAGCTCGGCTTGAACGAACGTTCGGACGAACGCGTCGCTCCATCCCTCTGGTACGAGCGGTCGACCGGGAATCGTCCGCTCGCCGTTGCCTGTCCGGACATAGAGGCCGAGTTCGAGGCTCGTCTGCTCGAACTCTCGAAGCGCCAGGGCCAGTCGCTCGCGACGCTCCAGGATCATGCGCTCGTTGTCGAGACGTTCGAACTCGCTGGCAGCGCCCAGAGCCGTCCTCTCGTTCAGCTGGCCGCCGCGCTCCTCGGCAATCGCCAGTATCTCCTCGCCAATCGCGAGCTTGTGGCCAGCCGCGACCCAGCGAAAGTAGGACTTCGAGGCCGCCAGTTCGAGTTCCAGCCGCTGGCGTTCGAAGCCGAGTTGGGCGGCGAGCAGAAGTGCTTCAGCCGACCCAATCCGCGCACGCCCACTGTCAATCGGGCCATCGCGGAAAAACGGCAGCTCAGCGCCGACGCGGAACTCGCCACCGGGCAGAGTCTGATCCGAGTAGTAGGTCGGGTAGAGGCCGCCGTCGAGCGCTTGCCCATTACGGTAGCCGCCGTACACCTCGACCCCCCAGATCCCGGTCTGCTGACGGAGTTCGACATCGAGCGAGCGCAGCTCGTAGTAGCTCCCCGTCGTCGCCTTGACCTGCCCCTTGATGGACGGATCGAAGTAGCCGTTTGCCGCGAAACGAAGAGCTTCGGCGCGCTTTTGACGTTCAAACGCCTGCGCAACTAGTGGATGATGAACACGAACCGAGTTGCGCACTTCCTCGAGATACAGCCAACCTTCTGCGCTGGCCGAAGACGAGATCAGCGTAGCGATGGCAACGAGCGCCCATCGAGTCAAATCGCGCAACTTTGCTTGCGTTCGAAAACCAAACGTCATGGGCGCTCCGACTTCTTCTTGTCGCCTCCCGGCTTCTCCTTGCTGGTCGCGTAGGGTTCGGTGATTTCGTCCAGATCAGCGTGGTCGACAGTCGGAGGAAAGCCATTGAAGCGCCGCCAGAGTTCGAAGCCGATGGTGACGCGCTGGAGCAAGAACCAACCCTTCGCCCGCACACCTTGGCGGAGGTATTTGGCCGTGGGCCAAGGGCCATCGCCAGGGGCGGGCACGACCACTACGCGAAAATTTCCCGCTCCATCGTCGGCTGAGTCGACGAACGAGACCACGCCACCGAACGTACCCACCGCGACAGATGGCCAGCCCGAGAACTGCACGGCCGGCCATCCTTCGAACTGCAATCGCACCATTTCGCCTGGACCCACCAAGGATGCGTCGTTGCCGTCCACATAAAGTGCGACCGCTCGATCGTCCGTGTTTGGTACGATAATGGCCAGCGCCTCGCCCTTGGAGACCTGCTGGCCACCGACACGCGCCAATACCTTGAGAACGGTACCGTCCACGGGTGCTCGCACGATGCGCGCCTCTTGCCTGGAAATTTCGACGTCGAGTCGCGCCAAACCGGCCTTGGCAGCGGCCACGTCGGTCTCTGCGTCACGCAGCCCTGCCAACGCGCTCTCGACGTCGGCTTGGGCAGTTGCTCGGGTCCGATCGAGGGTCGCCTTTCGCGCTCGTAACTTGGCCTCGGCCGCACGCACACTGGCCTCTGCCGCACGCGTGGTGGCCTCGCTTTTCTGTCGCGAGAGGCGAGCGAGTTCTTGCTCTCGCTGTGAAACGAGACCCTTCTGGATCAGCTCGTCGTGGCGCGCGTCGTTGACAGCGCTCGTGGCCAGCTCGGCCTCTGCTTCGAGCAGCTTCTGTCGTGCCGCTGCCAGCTCTTCCAACGTAATCTGCACTTCCGCCTCGGCGCTTTCGGCCTGGGCGCGTTGCGAACGTTCGAGCGAGCCCACCCGTTCGAACAAGGACAGAACGCGCGACTCCTGGCTCTCTCGACGTAGCTCGAGCTGCGAGCGTTCCGTCGCGAGACGCAGAAGCAGGTCGGCGTCGTTGTCGGTGAGCTCGGCGATCGGCTGCCCCTCCTTTACCTGTGCACCCTCTTCCACCAGGAAACGGGACACGCGACCGTTGATGGTGGCGTCGATGTTTTGTTGGCGCTGGGAGGGCGAGAAAGCAACGACCTGACCGCTACCTAGCGCAGTCTGCTGCCAAGGAGCGAAGGCTGCGATGAAACCGAAAGCCACGAACGCGGAGAAAACTCCGACGGCGACCGGGCGTGCCTGCCGAGGGGCCGCGACACTAAAGGTGAGAGGCCACGAGTTGCGGACGCTGTCGTTCGACTCGACCGTCACGGCGCACGCTCCCCGACCATGGGTCGAAGACTGGTGAGCTCGGCGCTCGTGCCCAGCACCAAGACCCCTACCTGGCAGTGTTTGGCCATGGCTCTCAGAATACGCTCTCGATCATCGCGCGGCACCAGATCGAGGCAGCGGTCGAGCACGATGACTTCCGGGGCGAGAGCAATGGCGCGCGCAATCGCCAGCTGTACGCCATGCGTTGGTGCAGGTCGCCGTCCAGAGGCAAAAAGATCGGTGTCCAAGCCGTCGACCTCCATCAGGCTAGTCGGGAAGGCGACCGCCTCGAGACAACGATGGGCGTCGGCACGCGCCAGCCCTGGGGCCCCCACTCGCAGGTTGTCCAGAATCGACCCGTGCAGCAGCTCCGGGCGGCGCACCAAGGCCAGACGTTTGCGCAAGGTGTCCAACGTGAGATCGCGAAGATCGTGCCCGCCGAGTCGAATCGAGCCAGCGGTGGCATTCGCAAAGCCGAACAGGATGTTGCTGAGGCGAGCCGCCTCGACGTCGGGGAGGTTCTCTACCCGTACGATGTTTCCTGGTTGCACGTGTAGGTCGAGCACTCCGCTGGACGACCTGGTGACGAAGCCCTCGATGATGAGTCCCTCGACCTCGGGCCCGCGGCTGCTCGCGCTCACGAGGTTTGCATCCAAGCGCTGCTGTTCGATCGGAAGGTCGATGAGTTCACCCACTTTGTCCACGCCTGCGATCAGGTCGTAGTAGGTCTCGATCTTGCTCCCCAGCTTGGCGAACGACGCTACGACGGCAGACACAATCAGCTCGGCCGCGACCAATTGACCGATGGTCAACTGCCTCCGAATCACGAGGAAACCGCCGAGACCCAGGAGCAGACAACTTGCCAGCACTTGGAGGAAGAGCGCGCAGACGACCTGTCGAAATACGATGCGGAAGTGTTGATCTCGATTGTCGAGGTAGCCTTGCGCCAGCTGGCGAGCGCGGTCCCGCGCGTACTCGGGTCCGCGACCCTGGCGAAAAGAAAGCGGGTGGCGCGTCATCTCCTCCAGCCAGCCAGCGACAGCGTGTTTGGACTTCGACTCGTAGACCGCCGTTTTGATGCCGCCGTGGCCCAGAGGGCCAAAGACGACGATCGCAGCCAGAATCAATCCAGCATCGAATGCCAGCAGCGCAGGGTGGTAGAATGCGAGGACGGTGAGCCCGACCAGGCTGACGAGTATGGCGTCGGTCCCGTTCAGTAAGAGCTCGGCAGCGCTCTTTTGGATCGTGAACAGATCGAAGAAGCGGTTCAGGAGCTCGGGGCCGTGACGCTGTTCCCAAACCTCCGGAACGACACGAGGGATGTTGGTGGCCAGGTGCTCGACTACACGCGCGAAGAGCCGTCGCTGAAGCGACTCGATAATCTGCAATTGCAGGGCGCGAAGGGCGGCGACGCCCACCAAAGCGAGACCCAGGAGCAGCGAAAGGACGAGGATCGGCTGCAAGAGTGTCCCGAACGCAACCGTATTGACGAGCGATTGCGCGGCGATGGGGACGGAGAGCGAGAGGAAGCCGACGGTGACGCCGTAGACGATGATGACGCCCAAGTCGCGACTTTCGAGCCGGAGAAGGCGGAGCGTTCGCAGCAGCGGCGTAATCGGCGGACCGCCCGCTTCGCTTGCAATCGTGCCGAGCAACTCGTCCGGCAGCGTGACCTGCCACTCTTGCATGTCCGTCAACCGAACGCGCAAGCGTCGCCGCGTCGTCCAACGTCGCCCGATCGTCGATTCGTGGCGCAAGAAGGGTCCAAAGCGGCTGAGCAACGTCAGCCGCTTCCCGTCGACGATGGTGCTCACTCGTGCGCCGTGATCGAGCCATAGAAGCGCCTGCTTCAAAGTGGCACGAAGCTCTTGGACGACAGCTGGGGCGGGGGGGGCTTCTGTCGAGGTCACGAGGTTGCGGCCGAGATATAGCGCGTAGGCGCGGATGCAGCACCTGACGCCTTGGGGCCAGAATGACTGTCTAGCCCAGAAGCCCGTTCTTGAAAAACACACAAACAAGAAGGTAATGTTCTGTTTTCAGGATATGTCATGAATGTCGAGCAGATCAACTTCCACCATTTGCGATATTTTTGGGCGGTTGCAAAGGACGGAACGCTCACCCGCACCGCCGCCCGGCTTCACGTGGCGCAGTCGGCCCTCTCCTCTCAGATCCGCCAGCTCGAAGAGCAGCTGGGGCAGGCGCTCTTTCGTCGCGAAGGGCGCAATCTCGTGCTCACGGAGGCCGGCAAGATCACGCTCGCGCATGCGGAAAACATCTTCACGGCGGGCAGCGAGCTGCTCTCGACCCTCGAGCACGGTCGGCCGCGAGAGCAAGTGCTGCGGCTCGGGGCTGTCGCGACGCTCTCTCGTAACTTTCAAGAGTCATTCGTCATGCCTCTGCTCGGGCAGCGCGGCGTGCGCTTGTGCCTCGAGTCCGGCGCGCTCGACGCCCTTCTGGTTCAATTGGAGAGCTTCGCGCTCGATCTGATTCTTGCCGACCGTCCGCCCCCCCGCGAATCGGGATTTCGGTTTCGTTGTCAGCGTATCGCGCGGCAGCCCGTCAGTATCGTGGGCCACGAACGCCGCAAGAACTTCCGCTTTCCCGACTCGATCGCCGATTCGCCCATGATCCTGCCAGGTTTGGCGAGCGACATCCGCTCGGAGTTCGACGCGCTCTGTGAGCAGCAGGGGGTGCGCGTCCGCATCCTCGCGGAGGTGGACGACATGGCTACGATGCGGCTTCTGGCTCGCGACGCGAGCGCGCTCGCCCTGGTGCCATCGATCGTCGTGCGCGACGAACTCCGAGAGAGAGTCTTGCACGAGTACTGTGTCGTTCCAGGGCTCTTCGAGACGTTCTACGCCATCACCGTCGAGCGCGCCTTCCAACACCCGCTGCTGACGTCGCTACTGGCGCAGGACGAAGACAAGCTGCTGGCCGGGGCGCCGCGGCGCCGCTAGCGCGCGCTCAGGCCATGCCGAAGAACGCCTTGATGTGGGCGACGCGCTTGCGGAGCAGGAGCGGGATCTTGAAAGCGCGCGTGACACGTCCGCGCTGAGCATCCGCGAGTAAGTGCCCCAGCTCGACCAGATCTTCGTCAAAAGGCACCCAGAAAGGCTCGGGCCCCGTGGAATGATCGACAACGATTGTCTTGGGGCGCGCAAAGGTGAGCAGCGACCAGGCGCTGTTGGCGATACCGCGACCGGAGTCTTTGCGGCCGCTCCAAGGAAGATCGGCGATGGCGCCGGTGAAGGCATGGTTGTTGATGGTCACGACGCCGACCGAAAGCTCGCGCGCCAAAGCTTCGGCGCGTTCGATATCCCGGGTCCAGATCGAGGCCGTCAGGCCGTAGCGACCCGCATTGATGCGCCGTACCGCGTCGGCCGGGCCATCGACGACGACGATGGGCAGCACCGGGCCGAAGGTTTCCTCACGCACCACCAGCATGTCGTCGGTGCAGCCGCTCAAGACGGTGGGACCCAGGTAGAGCCCGTGGATCGTGCCACCACACAGCACTTCGGCGCCCTTGCTCTTGGCGTCTTCGATCTGGGCGCGAACGGCGTCGAGCTGGCCCTGGTGAGCAAGCGGCGCGAGCGACCCGGAAAGACCGGGCTGGGGAGCCGCGTAGAGCCGCTGGAAGGCGTCGACCAGCCGCGCTGTCAAGACTTCGGCGATGCGACTATCGACGTACACGACCTCGATCGAACCGCAGGCCTGACCTGCATTCTGCAGCGCCCAATGCGTGATGCCGGCAACCGTGCGCGGCAGGTCGGCATCACTCAGCACGACGGCCGCGTCGTTGCCGCCCATCTCGGCACTGACGGCGATCCCGCGCTCCTGGCAGCGACGCTCGACCTGGCGACCCACAGCGGTCGATCCGGTGAACACGCAGGCATCGATCTCGGCTTCGACCAGTGCGGCACCGACGGCGCCATTCCCCTGCACCAGTTCGACGACGGACTCGGGAAGCTCCGCCTGAAGCATGCGCGCGAACCAGGCGCTGCTCCGGGGGGCGTGCTCGCTGGGCTTGAGGACGACGGCATTGCCCAAAAGCAGTGCCGGAAAGACGCTGCGGTAGAGACCGGCAACCGGAAAGTTCCAGGGCGCGATCACGCCGACCACTCCGCGGGGCTCGAGCTCGACACGCGCGCTCTTCTTTGGAAATGCCAAAGGGTTCAGGCTCATCTTTCCCGCCGGCGCGGCGGCGATCACCCGGATCCAGCCGCTCAACG